>CAXTFU010000054.1:0-17931 GCA_964243385.1 uncultured bacterium
CTCCTCGCTGGCGTCGACCACCGTCACCCGGGCGCCGCGGTCGCGGAGCACGCGCGCCGCGGCGGCACCGCTGATCCCCGCCCCGGCGACGACGACGGGCAGGCCGTCGTAGTCCGGAGCCGTCGCCGCGGTCGTCATCGCAACGGGCCGTAGGACAGGTAGTCGGCGTAGAACACGCCCATGCCGAAGGCGACGGCCAGCCCGGAGATGATCCAGAACCGAACGATGACGGTGTTCTCGACCCAGCCGGCGAGCTCGAAGTGGTGGTGGATCGGGGCCATGTTGAACACCCGCTTGCGGGTCAGCTTGAAGACCCCGATCTGCACGATCACCGACACCGTCTCGATGACGAACAGCCCGCCGAGCACGATGAGCAGCAGCTCGGTGTTCGTCACGATCGCGATGCCGGCGAAGGCGCCGCCGATCGCCAGCGAGCCGGTGTCGCCCATGAAGATCTTGGCCGGCGAGGCGTTCCACCACAGGAAGCCGAAGCAGGCGCCCATGGCCGAGGCGGCGACCAGCGCGATGTCGAGCGGGTCGCGGGCGGTGTAGCACTGGACGAGGTCGGGCTGCAGGACGCAGGAGTTGCGGAACTGCCAGAAGCCGATCACCACGTACGCCGCGAACACCATGAGCGAGGAGCCCGCGGCCAGGCCGTCCAGGCCGTCGGTGAGGTTCACCGCGTTGCTCGTCGCGGTGATCATCAGGTAGGCGAACAGGACGAAGCCGACGGTGCCGAGGCCGGCGGCGGTGTAGTCGCGGACGAACGACAGGTTCGTCGACCCGGGCGTCAGCCCGGCGCTGTTGCGGAACTGCAGCGCCCCGATCGCGAAGCCGACGCCGACGACGAGCTGCCCGAAGAACTTCGAGGCGGCGTTCAGCCCCAGCGAGCGCTGCTTGCGGATCTTGATGAAGTCGTCGAGGAAGCCGACGAGCCCGAGGCCGGTCATGAGGCCGAGCACGAGCAGCCCGCTCGCCGTCGGCCCGGCGCCCGCCTGCCCGGCGACCAGCAGGTGGGCGACGCCGTAGCCGATGAGCGTCGCGCCGATGATGACCGCGCCGCCCATCGTCGGGGTGCCGCGCTTGGTGGCGTGGCTGCTCGGCCCGTCCTCGCGGATCTCCTGGCCGTAGCCGCGCCGGCGGAACAGCCGCACCACGGCCGGGGTGCACAGCAGGCTGACGATGAGCGCCGTCAGGGCGGCGACCAGCACGGACCTCACGCGGACGCCCCCGCCGACGGCTCGAGCAGCGCCGCGGCGACCCGCTCGAGGCCCGCGCTGCGCGAGGCCTTGACGAGCACGACGTCGCCGGGCGCGAGCTCGGCGCGCAGCAGCGCGACGGCGGCGTCGACGTCCGGCACGTGCACCGACTCGTCGCCCCACGACCCCTCGAGCACCGCCCCGGCGTGGATGCCGCCGGCGTCCGGGCCGACGACCACGAGCTGGCCGAGGTCGAGGCGCACCGCGAAGCGGCCGAGGTCCATGTGCGCGTCGCGGGCGCCGTCGCCGAGCTCGGCCATCTGCCCGAGCACCGCGATCGTCCGCCGCGACTTGCCCTGGCTCATGACGGCGAGGGTCTTGAGCGCGGCGCGCATCGACTCGGGGTTGGCGTTGTAGGCGTCGTTCACGACGGTGACCCCGTCCGGGCGCTCGGCGACCTCCATGCGCCAGCGGCTCAGCGCCGTGGCGCCGCTCAGCAGCGCGGCGGTCCGGGCGACGTCGTCCAGCCCGGCGGCCAGCACGGCCGCCGCGGTCGCGAGGGCGTTCGAGACCTGGTGCTCGCCGTGCACGGCGAGCGAGACCTGGGCGCTGCCCGAGCGCTGCACCAGCCGGAAGCGGGCCCGTCCGCGCTCGTCGAGCTCCACGTCGTCGGCGCGGACGTCGGCGTCCGGACCGGTGCCGAAGGTCAGCACCGGGCGCACGGTGCGGGCGTGCATGGCGAGCACCAGCGGGTCGTCGGCGTTCAGCACCGCCGCGGTGCGGGCCGCCTCGACGAGCTCGCCCTTGGCCTGCGCGATCTGCTCGCGCCCGCCGAACTCGCCGAGGTGCGCCGACCCGACGTTCAGCACGACGGCGACGTGCGGCGCGACCAGGCCGCACAGGAAGGCGATGTGGCCGACGCCGCGGGCGCTGTACTCGAGCGCGGCGAAGCGGGTCTCGCCGGTGCGCCGCAGCGCCGTCAGCGGCAGCCCGAGCTCGTTGTTGAACGAGCCCTGCGGCGCCAGCGTCGGGCCGTAGCCGCCCAGCACCTGCGCGAGCAGGTCCTTGGTCGAGGTCTTCCCGCTGCTGCCGGTGACGCCGACGGTCAGCGGCTCGGGCGCCCGGGCGTACAGCGCGCGGGCCAGCGACTGCAGCGCCGCGAGCGGGTCCGGCACCACGAGGCACGGCACGCCGTCGACCGGCCGCGCCGACAGCACCGCGACGGCGCCGGCCCGCACCGCGGCGGCGGCGTGGTCGTGGCCGTCGGACCGCTCGCCCGGCAGCGCCACGAACAGCGAGCCCGGGCGGACGAGGCGGCTGTCGACCTCGACGTCGGCCGTCACGAGGTCGTCACCGGCCACACCGGCGGCCGAGGCGCCGGTCAGGGCGGCGACCTCGGACAGGGGCACGGGGATCACGGGGCGAGCACCTCGCGCAGCACGGTGCGGTCGTCGAACGGGGTGGTCACGCCGTGCGCCTCCTGGCCGGTCTCGTGCCCCTTGCCCGCGACGAGCAGGACGTCGCCCGGACGGGCCGCGGCGACGGCGACGGCGATGGCGGCGCGCCGGTCGGGCTCGCGCAGGGCGCCCGGCGCGCCGGCCGCCATCTCGTCGAGGATCGCGAGGGGGTCCTCGCTGCGGGGGTTGTCGCTGGTGAGCACGGCGAGGTCGGCCTCGGCGGCCGCGGCGCCCATGAGCGGGCGCTTGCCGCGGTCGCGGTCGCCGCCGCAGCCGAGCACGACGATCACCCGGCCGCGGGTGAGCCCGCGGGCGGCGGCGACGAGGCGGTGCACCGCGTCGGGCGTGTGCGCGTAGTCGACGAGCGCGAGGAACGGCTGACCGACGTCGACGCGCTCCATGCGGCCGGGCACGCCGGGGCAGTCGGCCACGCCGCGCACGGCGTCGGCGAGCGGGACGCCCGCAGTCACCAGGCAGGCGAGCGCGCCGACCGCGTTGGCCGTGTTGAACGCACCCGGCAGCTGCACCGACGCGCGGACGTCGACCCCGCCCGGGCCGAGCAGCCGGAAGCTGCTGCCGTCCGGCCGCAGGTCGACCTGGCGGGCCGACCAGTCGGCGTCCTCGCCGTAGCCGACCACCGGCACCGTCGCGCCCCGGGCGATGCGGCGGCCGGCCGGGTCGTCGAGGTTGAGCACCCCGACGCGGGAGCGCCGGTCGGAGAACAGCGACGCCTTGGCCGCCTCGTACTCCTGCATCGAGCCGTGGAAGTCGAGGTGGTCCTGCGAGAGGTTCGTGAAGCCGGCCACGTCGAAGCAGACGCCGTCGACCCGGCCGAGCGCGAGCGCGTGGCTGCTGACCTCCATCGCCACGGCCGTCGTCCCGCGCTCGCGCATGACCGCGAGCAGCGCCTGCAGGTCGGTCGCCTCAGGGGTGGTGCGCACGCTCGGGACGACGTCGTCGCCGATGCGGGTGAGCACCGTGCCGAGCAGGCCGGTGCGGTGCCCCGCGGCGCGCAGCCCGGCCTCGACGAGGAACGCGGTCGTCGTCTTGCCGTTCGTGCCGGTGATCCCGAGCACGACCATGCCGGCCGCCGGGTCGCCGTGCACCCAGCGGGCGACGCCGCCGAGGACCGCGCGCGGGGCGTCGGCGACCAGGACGGGCACCGTCGCGGCCCGCAGCCGCTCGGCGCCGGCGGGATCGGTGAGCACGGCGACCGCGCCGGACCGCACCGCGTCGTCCGCGAAGTCTGCGCCGTGCGCGCGGGCGCCCGGCAGGGCGGCGTACAGGTCCCCCGGCCGGACGGCGCGCGAGTCGTGCGTGCAGCCGGTCGCGCGGCGGTCGCCGACGGGGGGGCCGGCGGCGGAGGCGCGCACCCCCGCGACCTGTCCGAGCAGGTCGGCGAGCGGGCGCGGCGTGGGGTCCGCAGGGCGCAGCGGAGCGGCGCGGCCCACGGCCTCGGGGTTCGCGGGCACGGGGTGGAGGCTACCGGCGGCTAGTCGGCACGGAGCTTCAGCACGGGGCTCGGCGCGCCGGTGGGCGGCACCGCCAGGCTGCGCAGGGAGAAGCTCATGATGTCGCGGAACACCGGGCCGGCGACCGCGCCGCCGTAGTACCCGTTGTGCGGCGCCTGGATGGACACCGCGATGGCCAGGCGCGGCGCGTCCGCCGGCGCGAAGCCGACGAAGCTGGCCGTGTAGCTGCCGTCGTAGCGGCCGTCGACGACCCGTCGCGCGGTGCCCGTCTTGCCCGCCACGCGGTAGCCCGGGATGGCGGCGGCCACGGCCGTCCCGCCCTCGTTCGTGACGCCCTCCAGCATGCCGCGCAGCTGCGCCGCGACCTTCGAGCTGATGACGCGTCTGATCTTCGGCGCCGGGGCCGGGACGGCCTTGCCGTCGGCGTCGGTGGTCGCCTTGACGAGGGTCGGCTGCACCCGGACGCCGTCGTTGGCGACCGTCGCGTACACCGACGCCATCTGCACGCCGTTCACCGAGTAGCCCTGGCCGATCGGGTGGGTGCCGTAGTCGGTCGAGGACCACTCGTCGGCCTCGTCGCGCAGGATGCCCGGGCTCTCGGCGGGCAGCTCGATGCCGGTGCGGGTGCCGATGCCGAAGCGCTCGAGCATCTCGTGCAGCTTCGGCCCGCCGACCTTCTGCGCCGCCATGATCGTGCCGACGTTGCTCGACTCGACCAGCACGCCGGTGAACGTCATCTGCTCGACCGGGTGCGAGTGGCTGTCGGAGAAGCGCTTGTTCGACACCTGGATGTGGTCCGGCACCGTCAGCACGCTGTCGGGCGTGAGGACGCCCTCCTCGAGCGCGACCGCCGCGGTGACGACCTTGCCGATGCTGCCGGGCTCGAAGACGTCGGTGACGGCGCGGTTGCCGCGGACGGCGGCGTCGGCCTTCCCGGGCTCGTCGGCGTCGAAGGTCGGGACGGACGCCAGGGCCAGGATCTCGCCGGTCTCGACGTCGATGACGGTGGCCGTGCCGCTCTCGGCCTTGGCCTCCTTGAGCTTCTCGACCAGGACCTTCTGGGCGTTCCACTGGATGTCGCGGTCGATCGTCAGCTGCACGTCGCGCCCGGCCTGCGGCGGGACGGTGCGGCTGCTGCCGTTCGGGATGATGCGGCCGCCGGCGTCGATCTCGGCGACCGTCCGGCCGCTGCGGCCGGTGAGGACATCGTCGAACTGCTGCTCCACGCCGGCCGCACCGGTCCCCTCGACGGTGGTGAAGCCGACGACGTTCGCAGCGAGGTCCTTGCCGGGGTGCACCCGGCGGGGCTCGGCGACCGTGCCGATGCCGACGAGCCCGAGGGCGCGCACCTCGTTGGCCTGCTCGGCCTCGAGCCCCCGCGCCAGGTAGGCGAAGCCCTTGCAGCCGAGCAGCTCCTGCGCGCTGCAGGTGGCGCCGGTCGCCTTGGGGCTGAGCGCGAGCTTGGCCTCGAGCTCCTCCTGCGGCAGGCCGAGGACCGGCGCGAGCTTCGCGGCGATGCCGGCCGGGTCGCACGGGCGCTCGGCGGTCGGCCGGCACTCGGCGCGCGAGATCGTCCGCGGCTCGCCGTAGACCGCGCGGGCGTCGACCGACAGCGCGAGGGCCTCCCCCGACCGGTCGAGGACCTCGCCGCGCGGGGCGGTGAGCGTGACGGTGCGGGTCCGCTGCTTGACCGCCTCGGCGGCGTAGGCCTCGGCCTCGAAGCCCTGCAACCAGACGAGGCGGCCGGCGATGAGGCCGAGCATCACGAGCACGGCCAGGAGCCCGCCGTGCAGCCGCAGTCCCGGTCGGGCGGGGCGCGGACGCCGCGGCGGCCGGCCCGGAGGGCGCGCGCCCTGGGTGCCGGGTCGGGCGGTACCGGGTCGGGCGGTACCGGGTCGGGCGGTGCCGGGACGGGCGGTGCCGGGTCGGGCGGTGCCGGGCGAGGCGACGAGCCCGTCGGCCTCCCGCGGCCGGGGCTGGCGGACGCGTCCGGTGTCGTGCCCGGTCGGGCGGTCGCCGGAGCCTGCGGCGCGCGGGCGGCGGGGTGGGACGGTCACTGGCCGGCTCCTGCGGTCTCGTCGGCGCCGGTCCCGGCGGGGACCTCGGCCTGGGTCTCGGCGGGCGTCTCGGCCTGGGTCTCGGCGGGGGCGGTCTCGGCGGTCGTCCCAGCGGGCGCCTCGGCCGGGGCGGGCTCGGCGGGCTCGCCCTCGACGGCGTCCACCGCAGCGGCGTCCTCCGCCGCCTCCTGCTGCGCCTCCTGCGCCGCCACGTCCTCGGCGGTCGCCGCCTCGTCGGTGGTCGGCGTGCCGGCGGCGGGGTCGCCGCCCGGCACGGTCGCGCCGGGCACCGGCTCGCCGGCGGCCGTCTCGGCCCCGAGCACCTTGCCGTCCGGCAGGCGCAGGAAGGCCGGCGGACCGGCGGGGACCATGCCGAGCTCGGTGGCGCGGGCGGCCAGCGCCGCGGGGGCCTGCAGCGCCTCGACCTCGCGCTCGAGGACCTGCTCGCGGTCCTCGAGCTCGCGGGCGTCCAGCTTGAGGGTGTGCAGGCGGAAGGCGTCCTGCGCCAGCAGGGTGTTGAGGGCCAGCAGACCGAGCAGGCCGGCCGCCAGCAGCGCGACGACGAGGGTCACGAACGGCGTGCGGGCCAGGGCGCCGACGGCCAGCCGCGGGCGACGCGACGGCACCAGCGACAGGGCCGGGCGCCGGGTCGGCGCAGCGGCGCGACCCGTCGCCGGACGGGCCGACGGGGAGGTGGCCGACCGGGAGGTGGTGCCCGGCCGGCGCAGCGGGACGGCGGCGCGGACGCGCGCCTCGAGCCCGGGTGCGGCGCTCATACGGCGCCCCGCGTCCGCTCGGCCGCGCGCAGCCGGACGGAGGCGGCCCGCGGGTTGTCGGCGACCTCCTGCGCAGACGCCTTCTGCGCCCCCTGCACGAGCAGGCGGAGCTCCGGGGTCGCGCCCTCGGGCACGAACGGGAGGTCCACCGGCACGGTGGAGGCGGAACGGGCGACGAGCACCGACTTCACGATCTTGTCCTCGAGCGACTGGTAGGACAGGACGACCAGCCGGCCGCCTGCGCACAGGCTGTCGACTGCAGCCGGAATTGCCGAGCGCAACACGCCGAGTTCGTCGTTCACTTCGATGCGCAGGGCCTGGAAGGTCCGCTTCGCGGGGTGCCCGCCGGTCCGGCGCGTCGCCGCGGGGATCGCGTCGCGGACGAGCTCGGCCAGGCGGGCGGTGCTCGTCAGGGGCGCGCGGGTGCGCTCCCGGACGATGGCGTCGGCGATGCGGGAGGCGAAGCGCTCGTCGCCGTACTCCTTCAGCACCCGCGCCAGCGAGCGGCCGTCGTAGCCGTTCACGACGTCGGCGGCGGTCTTGCCGGTGGTCGGGTCCATGCGCATGTCCAGCGGCGCGTCCTGTGCGTAGGCGAAGCCGCGCTCCGCCTCGTCGAGCTGCAGCGAGCTGACGCCGAGGTCGAACAGCACGCCCTGCACGCAGGACAGCCCGAGGTCGGCCAGCACCGACGGCAGCGCGTCGTAGACGGCGTGCACCAGGGTGACGCGGGCGCCGAACGGCTGCAGCCGCCGGCTGCTGCGGCGCAGGGCCTCGGGGTCGCGGTCGAGCCCGACGAGGCGGACGTGCGGGACGGCCCGCAGCAGGGCCTCGGCATGGCCGCCCATGCCGAGCGTGCAGTCGACGACGACCGGGTCGGGACCGGTCAGCGCCGGGGCCAGCAGGCCGACGCAGCGCTCGAGCAGGACGGGGACGTGCGCGGGCGCGTCCGTCACCGTCAGCCGAGCAGCGTGAGCGCTGCCTGCGCGGCCGTGGTGAGGCCCAGGGTGACGCCGACGGCGAAGCCGAGCAGCAGGACGCTCTCGCGGACCTCGGCGGCCAGGCCGCTGCGAACGCGGGGAGCGTCCGCGGGGGGAGCCGTCCGGTCGGCGTCGGCCGGTGGGGCGGAGTGGGGCGGCTCCGCTCCGGCTGCCGGGGCGGCGGGGGCGGCGGGGGCGGCGGGGGCGGCGGGGGCGAGCGTGCTGCTGTCCATGGCGGTGCCTCTCGACCTGGGGATCTGGCGGACGGACGGGCTCGCGGACCGGTCCGTCGTGCGGAGTGGGCGGAGTGCGAAGTGGGCGGAGTGCGTGAGTGGGCGGAGTGCTGGGCGTTGCGCTGCGGGGGGACCGCGGTCGGGCTCCTGCTGCCGAGTCCCCGCCCGCTCCCCCGCCTGGCACCGGGGAAGGTGCGCCAGGTGGCGGAGCGGTCGGAGGCTGGGCAGCAGGGACGTGCCGACCTGCCGTCCTCAGGAGGTGAGCGCGACCTCCTCCTGCTCGGCGAAGGCCTGCTCCTGCTCCTGCTCGTAGGCACGCCAGGTCGCGGCGTCCCAGATCTCGAGGTGCGTGTTGGCGCCGATGACGACGCACTCCTTGGTGAGCCCCGCGTACTGCCGCAGGCCCGCGGGGACGGTGACCCGTCCGGTGCGGTCCGGCACCTCGTCGAAGGCGCTGGCGAAGAAGATGCGCCGGTAGTCGCGCGCGGCCTTCGTCGTCGGCTCGTCCTGCTGGGCCGCCCGCGCCGCGAAGTCGGCAGCGGTGAAGACGAACAGGCAGCGCTCCTGCCCCTTCGTGATCACGACGCCCTCCGCCAGCGAGTCCCGGAACTTCGCCGGCAGGATCAGCCGGCCCTTCTCGTCGAGCCGCGGGGTGTGGGTCCCGAGGAACACGGGCCCCTCCTCCGCAGATCAGTCGTGCTCGGTCGCTGGGGCGCCAGAGCGCCCTTCCGCTCCCTGAGCCCCCACGCTACCCCACTTCCCCCCATCGTCAACGTCCCACACCGTGCAGCGGCCCGCCCGGAGTCGCATCTGCCCAGGTCAGCGGACGTGGGGCGAGGTGGGGGGCGTTCGGCCGCCCGACGGCCGCGCCGGGGCGTCGGGCCGGCGGGAGCGGCCTGGCGGAACGCGCACGGCTTCGACGACGTCGGGAAGGGGAAGCACGCGCCGCCGCGCGTCGTTGCACCCGACCAGTCCGCATCGCGGCTGCCGAGCAGCGCGCCAGGTGTCAGACTCGCTCCACGACCCCGGGCCCGTCGGCCCCCCTGCGCAGGAGGACCCCCAGGTGGCACCCCGCCCGACGAGCACCGGCACCGCTGGCCTGGACGGCCTGCTCGACTCCTCCGCCCGCATCTCGACCAACATCGAGCGGGTCATCGAGGGCAAGCCGGACGTCGTCCGCCTCGCCCTGGTCGTGCTGCTGGCCGAGGGTCACCTGCTCATCGAGGACGTCCCCGGCGTCGGCAAGACGATGCTGGCCAAGGCGCTCGCCCGCAGCATCGACTGCTCGGTGCGCCGCATCCAGTTCACGCCCGACCTGCTGCCGAGCGACGTGACCGGCGTGTCGATCTTCGACCAGGAGTCGCGCGAGTTCGAGTTCAAGCCCGGCGCCGTCTTCGCCAACCTCGTCGTCGGCGACGAGATCAACCGGGCGAGCCCGAAGACGCAGTCGGCGCTGCTCGAGGCGATGGAGGAGCGCCAGGTCTCGGTCGACGGCGTCACCTACGTGCTCGAGACGCCGTTCATGGTCATCGCCACGCAGAACCCGATCGAGATGGAGGGCACCTACCCGCTGCCCGAGGCGCAGCGCGACCGCTTCACCGCGCGGGTCACGGTCGGCTACCCCTCCCCCCGCGCCGAGCTCGACATGCTCGGCACGCACGGGGCCAGCACGCCGATCGACGACCTCGAGCCGGTCGCCGACGCCCTCGAGGTCCGCAAGCTCATCGAGGTCGTCCGGGCGGTGCACGTGTCGGACGAGGTGAAGCAGTACGTCGTCGACCTGCTGACCGCGACCCGCACCAGCCACGACCTGCGCCTCGGTGCCAGCCCGCGGTCGGGGCTGCAGCTGCTGCGCGCCGCCCGCGCCGGCGCGGCGCTGGACGGCCGTGACTACGTGCTGCCCGACGACGTGCAGGCGCTCGGCGTCCCCGTGCTGGCGCACCGGCTGCTGCTCACCGCCGAGGCGCAGGTGTCGCGGCGCTCCGCCGAGGACGTCGTGCGCGGCCTGCTCGAGCGCACGCCGCTGCCGACCGCGTCGGCGTCGCGGGGTCGCTGAGCAGTGCTGACGTCGCTGCGGACGTCGCTGAGCGGGCTCACCACGCGCGGGCGCTGCCTGGTGGCGGCGGGCCTGGCCCTGGCGGTCTGCGCGGTCGTGCTCGGGCAGCGCGACCTGCTGCGCGCGGCCGTCTTCCTCGTCGCCCTGCCGGTGGCGGCCCTCGGCATCGTGTCGCGCTCGCGCTACCGGATGGCCTGCGAGCGCTCGCTCGCGCCGCCGCGGGTGGAGGCCGGCCGGCCGTGCACCGTGCAGCTGCGGCTCGACAACGTCTCGCGGCTGCCCAGCGGGGTGCTGCTCATGGAGGACGCCCTCCCCTACGTGCTCGGCGGCCGTCCGCGCTTCGCCCTGGACAAGATCGAGCCCCGCGGCGTGCGCGAGGTGAGCTACCCGATCCGCTCGGAGGTCCGCGGCCGCTACCGGGTCGGGCCGCTGTCGGTCCGCCTCACCGACCCGTTCGGCCTGTGCGAGCTGGCCCGATCCTTCGCCACCTCCGACGAGCTCGTCGTCACGCCGGTCGTCCACCCCCTGCCGGCGGTGCGCCTCGGCGGCGACTGGTCCGGCGGCGGCGAGGCGGCCGCCCGCTCGGTGTCGGTCAGCGGCTCGGACGACGCCGCCACCCGCGAGTACCGCTACGGCGACGACCTGCGCAAGGTGCACTGGAAGTCGACCGCCCGCACCGGTGAGCTCATGGTCCGCCGCGAGGAGCAGCCGTTCCAGAGCCGCGCGACGCTGCTGCTGGACGCCCGGCGCGACGCGCACCGCGGCGACGGCCCGGCCTCGTCGTTCGAGTGGTCGGTCAGCGCGCTGGCGTCGATCGGGACGAGCCTCGCGCGGTCGGGCTTCGCACTGTCGATGATCGGTCCTGACGGCCGTCCCGTGGCGCCGCCCGGGGTGCCGCTCAGCGAGGGCCTGCTGCTCGAGGAGCTCGCCACCGTCGTCCCGGTCGACCGCCGCACCCTGGACGCCGCGATCGAGGTGCTCCGCACCGGCGGGCTCGCCGGCGTGCTCGTCGCGGTCGTCGGTGCGCTCGACCTCGACCAGGCCGAGCGCCTGGCCCGCCTGCGCACCGGCACCGGGGTCTGCGTGGCGGTCCTCGTCGACACCGACAGCTGGGCGCCGGTGTCGCCGCGGCTGCGTGCCGCGGCCGTGGAGACCTCGACCCGCGTGGCGACGCTGCTCACCGCGTCCGGCTGGCGGGTCCTGCCCGTCGAGCACGGCACTCCCCTGGCGTCCGTCTGGCCGCTCGCCGGCGGGCGCTCCAGCGGGGGCTTCGCCTCGGCCGCCCGCTCGGCCGGGCCCGACGGCGTCCCCGACCACAGTCCCGTCCCCGTCCCCAGCTCTGGAGCCCCCGCGTGACGACCCGCGACCGACTCACCCTGGCCGCCGCCCTGGCCGTGGCCCTGGCCAGCTCTGCCCTGCGCCCGCTCTACGAGGACCTCGGCTGGCTCGTCCAGGTGCTCGGCGCGATCGTGGCCGTCGCGGGCGCGGGCGCGCTCGCCCGGCTCGCGCAGGCGCCGCGGGCGCTCCAGCCGGTGGCGGGGCTGGTGGCCCTCGGCGGCTACGTCGCCCTGACGTTCGCAGGCTCGACGCTGCTCTACGGGGTCCTGCCGACCGCCTCGACCGTCGAGTCGCTCGTCGGGTCGTTCACGGGCGCGCTGGAGGACGTCGAGACGCTGGCCGCGCCGATCCCGACGACGCCGCGCCTGGTGCTGCTGGCAGTCCTCGGCACCGGGGCGATCGCCATCGTCGTGGACCTGCTCGCCGTCGTGCTGCGCAAGGTCGCGGTCAGCGGCCTGCCGCTGCTGCTGCTGTTCGCCGTCCCGTCCGCGGTGCTGAGCGGCGGGCTCGGCGTCCTGCCGTTCCTGCTGGGCGCGGCCGGCTGGCTCGGCCTGCTGCTGGCCGACAGCAGCGACCGGGTCTCGCGGTGGGGCACGCCCCTGCGCAGCCCGCGGGCGTCGACGAGCGACCCGAGCACCGGACGCGTCGGCCGCCGCATCGGCGCGGCGGCGCTCGGCGTCGCGGCCGTCGTGCCGGCGCTCGTGCCCGGCCTCGACGGCCGGCTGATCGGCGGCACCGGCACCGGCGTCGGTGGCGACGGCGCGCGCACCACGACGACCTACAACCCGCTCACCGAGCTCGCCGGAGAGCTTCGCCGCCCGGAGCCGCGGGACCTGTTCACCTACGAGTCGAGCGGCGGACCGGACTACCTGCGCCTGACGACGCTCGACGTCTTCGACCCCGACGACGGCTGGTCCTCCTCCGAGCTGTCCGCCGACGTCGACGACGACGCGGTGCAGGACGGCGTGCCGACGCCCGAGGGCCTCAGCGGCCCGATCGAGCGGATCGAGATGGAGGTCGACCTGCAGACGCGGCGGCTCGGCGGTCCGTGGCTCCCGATCCCGGCCACCCCGACCGACATCAGGATCGACGGCGCCTGGCTGTGGGACACCGAGGCCGAGACGGTCTTCTCGACCCGCACGTCGCTGCGCGAGATCGGCGACTCCTACACCGTGCTGGCAGCGCGCGCCCGCGCCGACGCCACGCTGCTGCGTCGCACGCAGACCGCACCGGCCGACATCGACAACGTCTACGGGCAGGAGCCCGAGCTGTCCGACGAGGCCCAGGCGCTGCTCGACGCGACCACCAAGGGGCTCTCGAACGACTTCGACCGCGTGGTGGCCCTGCAGAAGCTGTTCCGCGAGACGGACTTCGCGTACGACGAGCAGACGCAGCCGCGCCCGGCGGACGCCCCCGACGAGCTCACCGCCTTCCTGCGGACCAAGCGCGGCTTCTGCGAGCAGTACGCGTCGGCGATGGCCGCGCTCGTGCGCGGCCTCGGCATCTCCGCGCGGGTGGCCGTCGGCTTCACCGCCGGTCGGCAGGTCGGTGACCGGTTCGAGGTCACGACCAACGAGGCGCACGCCTGGCCCGAGGTCTGGTTCCGCGGCGCGGGCTGGGTGCGCTTCGAGCCGACGCCGCGCGACGACGGCGTCCAGGTCGACGTCCCGGGGTACAGCACCGTGGCGCCGCTGGTGGAGCAGGACGAGACCGACACCTCCCAGCCGTCGGCCGGTCCGGCTGCGCCGGCGCTGCCCGGTGAGACCGGCCCCGACCAGCTCGACCGGGCGGCCGAGGACGGTGCCACGGCGACCTCGGGCGGGCAGCTCGAGGAGAGCGCCTCCCGCTGGTGGCTGGCCCTGCCCGCGGCGGCCGTGCTGCTCGTCCTGCCGGCGGTGCTCGCCGCCGTGCGCCGCCGCCGCGCCTGGCGCTCCCCCGACGCGCAGGTCGCGTGGCAGTCCGTGCAGGACGATGCCGTCGACGTCGGCCACCGCTGGCGCGCGGCCGACTCGCCGCGCAGCGCCGCGGCGCACCTGCTGCAGGCGCGTCACCTGCCCGACGACGCCGCCGAGGCGGTCGGCCGGCTCGCCGGCGCCGTGGAGCGGTCCCGCTACGCCCGGACGCCCGACCCCGCCGACGGCCCGCAGCTGCGGCGCGACGCCGGCACCGTCCGCACGGCCCTGCTCGCCGGGGCGAGCCGCGAGCAGCGGTGGGTGGCCCGCCTGGCGCCGCCGTCCACGCTGCGCTGGGCAGGCAGCCGGACGGGCACCGCGATGGCGGACGTGCTCGACCGCTTCGACGCCGCCGTCTCCGGGCTCGGCGCGCGACTCCGGCACCCGCGGGGGCTCCGCCGGGCGGGGTGAGTCGGGGCTCGGTCTCGTCGCGCGCCGGGGGCGCTCGGGGTCCGTGGGCCTGGTGGTGGTCCGGTGGACCGGTCGAGTCGGGTGCGCTTCACGGGCCTGCAGCCGACGGCGGGGGTTCGTGCACCGTCTGGCCCACGAACGTTCCGTCCTCGTCGCCGACGCCGGACGGTGCTGTCCTCGTCGCCGACGGCGGACGGTGCTGTCCTCGTCGCCGACGGCGGACGGTGCTGTCCTCGTCGCCGACGGCGGACAGTGCCGTCCTCGTCGCCCACGGCCGACGGTGCCGTCCGCGCCGGCCGTGACGAGCGTCCGTCCTCGCCCTCGCCGCCCACGGCGAACCGAGCTGTCATCGCCGCGCAGGGCGAGGGCGCCGTCCTCGTCGTCCAACGCCGCCGACGGTGCCGTCCGCGCCGCCCACGGCGGACTGCGGCGGCTCACGTGTCAGCCCAGGGCGCAGTCGACCTTCGCAGTCACCCACCGCGGGACGCGGACCGTGTCGCGGGTCGGTGTGGACCGCCGCGGGCCCGATGCGTGCGTCGCGGAGGACCGGCGCAGGGTCGTCGCCGCACATGCGGCGGCGTGTCACGCCGGTCACCTGGGCGGAGTCCGGTGGACCCGGCAGTCGCGGCAAGGCAAGGGCGGCTGACCCGGAGGTCAGCGGCCCTCGTTGCCCCGCTCGTCCCAGCGGCGCTTCCAGCGCTCCTCGAGCCGTCCCATCATGCCGCCGGACGAGCCGCCGCCGTTCGGGGGACGGACGCGGCGGCTGCTGCCACCGCCGCGACCGGACCGGCCGGGACGTTCTGGACCGCCGGCGACGCGGAGGTCGGGCTGGCCGGGCTGGCCGAGCCGCTTCCAGCTGGTCATGGCGAGCAGCAGGGCGCCCACCATGACGACGAAGCCGGCGATGCCGATCGCGTACTGCTGGCTGACGACTCCGGTCAGCAGCAGGGCGAAGCCGAGGGCCAGCACCAGCGCGGCGCGCCGCAGGCGACGGCGCATGTGGGTCCGCAGATCGGTGGCCCGGACCGTGGAGGCGAACTTCGGGTCCTCCTGGTAGAGGGCGCGCTCGATCTGGTCGAGCAGACGCTGCTCGTGCTCAGAGAGCGGCACGGCGCTCCCTCCCCCTGGGACGGGTCATGGACGACGGGGACGCGGTGTACGGCCCCACCGCATCAGGATACGAGTGCAACGCGTGGACGTCACCACGAGCGCAAGGATCGCTGAGCACTGCTTCTCGTCGCACGCGACCTCCAACGTCCGGCACGTCCCTACTGTGCCCTTCTCGACGTGTCGTCCACCGGGCTGGAGGGCTGGACGAGGGTCGCCGGACGCACCGCTCCGACCCCGAAGCGCCGGGCCGCCCGGTCGACCGCCTGCTCGGCGTCCCGCCAGCCGTGCTCGCGCTCCCCGAGCTGCAGCTGGTGCGGCTGCTGGGAGGCGTCGAGGATCCCCTCGACCCGCACCCCGACGAGGCGGATGCGCGCGCGCTCCAGTCCGAGGGCGTCGTACAGCTCGAGGGCC
Source organism: uncultured bacterium (assembly GCA_964243385.1). Lineage (GTDB taxonomy): Bacteria > Actinomycetota > Actinomycetes > Mycobacteriales > SCTD01 > SCTD01. The sequence continues at coordinate 15,450 of CAXTFU010000054.1, forward strand.
GTGTCGTAGACCTGCCGGCCGACGTCGGTCGCCTCGGGGAGCGTCCGGGACCGGGTCAGCGTGGTGAAGTCGGCGAAGCGCACCTTGATCGACACCGTGCGCCCGACCTGGCCGGACGCGCGGAGCCGGGCGGCCGTCCGCTCGGACAGCCGCAGCAGCTCACGGGCGATGACGGCGGGATCGTCGACGTCGGTCGAGAAGGTGTTCTCCGCCCCGATGCTCTTGTCCGGCTCGTGCGGGACGACCACCCGCTCGTCGCGCCCCCAGGACAGCGCCGACAGGTGCGCACCGGCGGCGGGACCGAGCGCGCGGGTCAGCGTCGTGACCGGGGTGTGCGCCAGGTCGCCGACGGTGTGCAGGCCGAGCCGGTGCAGCACGTCCTGCGTCTTCTCCCCCACGCCCCACAGCGCCCCGACCGGCAGCGGGTGCAGGAAGGCCACGACGTCGCGGGACGGGACGACGAGCAGGCCGTCGGGCTTGCAGCGCGCCGAGGCGAGCTTGGCGACGAACTTGCTGCTGGCGACGCCGACCGAGCAGGTGATGCCCTGCTCGTCCTCGATGGTGGCGCGGATCCACTCGCCGATCTGGCGCGGCCCGCCGAGCCGTCGGGAGGCGCCGCGCACGTCGAGGAACGCCTCGTCGAGCGAGATCGGCTCGACGAGCGGCGTCACGGACCGGAAGACCTCCATCACCCCGGCCGACGCGCGGGAGTAGGCGTCGAAGTCGGGCGAGACGACGACCGCCTGCGGGCACATCCGCCGTGCCCGCATCATCGGCATGGCGCTGTGCACCCCGGACTGCCGCGCCTCGTAGGTCGCCGACAGGACGACGCCGCGCGTCCCGCCGCCGCCGACGATGACGGGCAGCCCGCGCAGCTCGGGTCGGCTGAGCAGGCTGACGCTCGCGTAGAAGGCGTCCATGTCGACGTGCAGCACCGTGCAGCCGCGGTCGTCGCCGGGCGGGCCGGTGGGCGGTCCGACCGGAGGCACCGCGCCGCGGCTCACGCGGCACCTCGCAGGCGGACAACGGACATCGCAGACCGCTCAGCGGCGCTGGGCGAGCAGGTGGAGCTGAGTGGCCAGGTCGCGGAACGGCAGCCGCTCGGACAGGGCGCGCTCGAGCGACAGCAGTGCCGCGGCCGCGCCAGGCTCGCTGTCGAGGACGCTGCCGGGGACCAGGTCGGCGACGACCCGGACGCCGTGGACCTGCTCGACGACCAGTCCCGCGCCCTCGACGAGCTCGGACAGCTGCCCGCCGTCGAAGCGGCGGTGCACCCCGTCCGCGGGACCCCACCGGCCGGCGGGGTCGGTGAGGACGCGCGCTGCCTCGTCCGGATGTCCGGCGAGCGCGCGGGCCAGGACGGCCGCTGCCCGGTTCGCGACCAGCAGGCTGAGCCGGCCGCCGGGCCGCAGCACCCGCGCGACGGCCCCGAGCGCCTCGGCCGGGTCGTCGACGACCTCGAGGACGCTGTGGCACAGCAGCAGGTCGACGCTGTCGGCGGCCACCAGGTCGGGCAGGTCGGCGAGGTCGCCCTGCACGCCGACGACCTGCCCGACGAGCTCGCCCTCCGCCGCGCGTCGCTGCAGCGCAGCCAGGGAGTCGGGGCTCGGGTCGACCACGGTGACCCGGTGGCCGGCGCGCGCCAGCGGGACGGCGAAGCCGCCGGTGCCGCCACCGGCGTCGACGATGTCGAGCCCGTCGCCGGACGGGTCGACCTCGGCGAGAACGGCCGACAGCACCTCCCACACGACCGCGGTGCGCGCCGAGCCGGCCGGACCGGCCGCGCGGCCACCGCCCGTCCCCTCGGGCGGAGCGAGCCGCGAGGCAGGAGGACGGACGGGGCGTGCCGCTGCGCCAGACGGTGCGGGCTCGGCCGGCGACCCGCCGGGCGGTGCGGGCTCGGCCGCAGTCCCGCCAGACGGTGCGGGCTCGTCGGGGGACCGGCCAGGCGCCCCCGGCTCGGCCGGCGACCCGCCGGGCGGTGCGGGTGCGGACGCAGTCCCGCCGGACGGGGGGTGGACGGTCGACACGTCGCTGCTCCTGTTCGCACCGCCGGGACCGGCGAGCTGCAGGGCGAGCCTAGTGACGTCGCCAGGGTCCGGGGGCGCGGTCGACGACCACGCGCCGCTGCTTGGCCCGGTCGACGATCGGCGGACCGGCCGGGACCGGGACGCGGGTCGGCCGCGCGGCGGCCGGCGTGGTCGTCACCGTGCCGCCGGCCGGCCGGCTGGCCGGGCTGCCGGTCGGGCTGCCGGATGGGCTGCCGGTCGGGCTGGGCCCGGCCGTCGGGGGTGCGGGCTTGGGCGCCGGGCCCTGCATCACGGGCGCGACCGTCCCCGTCCACCAGGACGTCTTGGCGTAGGCCCCGGCCCAGGACAGGCTGAAGTGGACGTGGTCGGTGTGCGGGCTGGCTCCGGTGTAGGGCTGCCAGCCCTTCGCCGCCTGGTAGCTCTTCCAGACCTTCGCGTCCCAGATCATGTAC
>CAXTFU010000054.1:17941-18734 GCA_964243385.1 uncultured bacterium
GCGGCCGTGTTGCCGTGCTCGTCGGGTGCCAGCAGCCAGGTGGTCAGGTCGGCGACCTGCGCGGCCTGCGTCGGGTTGGCGGCGGACACGCGCCAGTCCCAGGCGCGTCCCTCCTTGTGCTCGCTGGCCCCACCGGTGCCGCACGCACGGATGATGCCGCCGTCGGCGGTACCGGGATAGGCAGCGAGGACCAGCTGCCGGAACGCGACGGCCCCGGGGCGGGCGACCGGGTCGCACAGGGTCTGGCCCTGGTAGGGCGCGAACGCCTCGATCGTCGAAGCGCGGACCACGGACTTCGGTGCAGCCTGCGCCGGCACCGCCAGCACCGGGACGACCGCGACCAGCAGAGGGGTGAGCAGCGCCGTGAGCACGGTGGCGCGCTTTCGGCGCGGGGCGTGCGGAGCGGAGTGGAGCGCTGCGGAGGAGCTCGGGGGCACGCGGCAGGTCCCTTGCACGAGGGGTCGGTGGCCTCGCGCTGGGGGCGAGGGCGAGCAGCGCCGCAGGAGGCGCTCCCTCACCATCGGCCCCGAAGACGGTCATGTGGAACATCCGACCGCAAGTCGTTGCCAACTTGTGACCAGAGTGACTGGTGTGTCGAGTGGGGTTCACGAGGTCGCGCGTGCTCGCTCTCGACCTGTGCTCGAGGGTCGTCACCGGCCTGCGCTCCCCTGGCTGGCGTGCCACAGCTTGCGCGGGGCCGACGGCGTCGGACGTCCGCCGGAGGTGCCGGCGCCGTCGCCGGCGGGCTTGATGTCGGCGTAGGGGGAGGCCCGGAAGCCGGTGGCGTAGACGT
>CAXTFU010000055.1:0-793 GCA_964243385.1 uncultured bacterium
GACCTGCCCGGCGGCGCCACGAGCGGCCTGCGCGTCGTGCAGGACATCCTCGACGGCGTCCCGGACGTCCACTTCGCGACGTTGACGAGCACCGACGTCGTCCGCCACAAGCTGGTCGGCCGCATCGTCGACGCCTACGCGCAGTACGACGCCGAGGAGCAGTCGCGCGGACCGCAGCGCGGCGGCAGTCCCCGGCCGGCGGGCCGGCGCGACGACGTCCGCCGCTCGAAGTGAGCCCGGCATGAGCATCGAGGTCGTGAACGAGAGCGGCGTCGAGGTCGACGAGCAGGCCCTCGTGCGGGTCGCCCGGCACGTCCTGGACCGGCTCGGCGTCTCGCCGCTCGCCGAGCTGTCGCTACTGCTGGCCGACGTCGCGCAGATGGAGAAGCTGCACCTGCAGTACATGGACGAGCCCGGCCCCACCGACGTGCTGGCCTTCCCGATGGACGAGCTCGACCTGCGCGGCTCGCGCGGCGTCGGCCACGGCCACGGCGCGGGCAGCGAGGAGGCGGACGAGACCGGTCCGGCGATGCTCGGCGACGTCGTGCTCTGCCCGGTGATCGCCGAGCGGCAGGGCGCCGAGGCCGGACACGGCACCGCCGCCGAGCTCGAGCTGCTGTGCACGCACGGGGTGCTGCACCTGCTCGGCTACGACCACGGCGAGCCGGCCGAGCACACCGAGATGTTCGGCCTGCAGGACGAGCTGCTGCGGTCGTGGGCCGAGGCCCGCGGCTAGGACGCTGCGGCGCAGCTCGCGCAGCGTCTCCAGGCCGTCCAGCACGGGCATCTCGAT
>CAXTFU010000055.1:803-18541 GCA_964243385.1 uncultured bacterium
GTCGGGCGGCAGGCGGGCTCCGGCCAGGAGCCCGCCTGCCGCCCGACCGACGGCTAGGAGCCCCGGGCGCAGCTCCCGCAGGTGCCGAAGACCTCGACGGTGTGGCTCACCCCGGTGAAGCCGTGCGCCTCGGCGATCGTGCTCGCCCACGCCTCGACCTCCGGCCCCTCGACCTCGACGCTGCGGCCGCAGACCCGGCACACCAGGTGGTGGTGGTGCTGCTCGGTCGGGCAGCGGCGGTAGACGGCCTCGCCCCCGTCGGTGCGCAGGACGTCGATGTGCCCCGACTCGGCGAGCGCCTGCAGGTGGCGGTAGACGGTCGTCAGGCCGACCGACGCGCCGTCGTGGCGCAGCAGGTCGTGCAGCTCCTGCGCGCTGCGGAAGCCGTCGACGCGGGCGAGGACGTCTGCGACGGCCGTGCGCTGCCGGGTGGTCCGCAATCCCGGCAGGCCGGCGGGCGTGCCGGGGGAGGGGAGCGCGCCGGTCATCGGGCGCCCGCCCCTTCCGGGAGCAGCGCGGGCGCACTGGGCGGCGCCGTCGACCCCGGCGCGCGGGTGCGTCGCAGCAGGCTGCCGACTGCGGCGGCCAGGACGAAGCCGCCGAGGGCGACGACCACGATGAGCGCGCCGGGCGCGGTGTCGGCGTAGTAGGAGCCGAGCACGCCGCCCACCGAGGCCAGCACCCCGGCGGTCAGCGACACGACGACCGTCGAGCGGAAGCCCCGCACGAGCTGCTGCGCGGTCGCGACCGGGACGACCATGAGCGCGCTGACGAGCAGCAGCCCGACGACGCGCATGGCCACGGTGACGGTGAGCGCGGCCATCACGGCCAGCAGCAGGTTGAGGAAGCGGACGGGGAGCCCGGCCACCCGCGCGTACTCCTCGTCGTGGCAGACGGCGAACAGCTGGCGGCCGAACACGGCCAGGGTGAGCAGCAGCCCGACCGACAGCGCGGCGATGACGCCGACGTCGGCCGGTGACACGGCGGTGAGCGAGCCGAACAGGTAGGAGAGCAGGTTGGCGTTCGTGCCGCCGGGCGCGAGGCCGATGAGGAGCACGCCGCCGGCGATGCCGCCGTAGAACATCAGCGCCAGCGCGACGTCGCCGCTGGTGCGCCCCTGCTGGCGGACGAGCTCGATGACGACCGCGCCGATCGTGGCGACGACCACGGCGGTGAGCACCGGCGCGGTGCCGAGCAGGAAGCCGAGGGCGACGCCGGTGAGGGCGATGTGGCCGATGCCGTCGCCCATGAGCGACAGGCGGCGCTGCACGAGGAAGACCCCGACCGCCGGCGCGACCAGCCCGACGAGCAGTGCCGAGACCAGGGCCAGCTGCATGAACTGCAGCGACAGCGGGTTCACCGCAGCCCCCAGGCCGGCGACGCGGAGTCGCGGACGTCGTGCACCGGGTGGGCGTGCTCCGGGTCGTGCACGTGCAGGTGGTCCGGCTCCGGCGGCGGGCCGTCGTGCAGCACCCGGCCGTCGGCCATCGTCACCGCGCGGGTGATGAGCGGCTGCATCGGGCCGAGCTCGTGCGCGACCAGCACGATCGTCGTGCCGCGGCCGACGAGGACGCCGAGCGTGTCGGCGAGCGCCTGCTGGCTGGCCAGGTCGACGCCGGCGGTCGGCTCGTCGAGCACGAGCAGCTCGGGGTCGCAGGTGAGGGCGCGGGCGATGAGGACGCGCTGCTGCTGCCCGCCGGACAGGGTCGAGACGCTGTGCGCCGCCCGGTCGGACAGGCCGACCACGGCGAGCGCGCCGTCGACGGCCTCGCGGTCGGCGCGCGACGGCCGGCGCAGCCCGCTGCGGGCGAGCCGCCCGGTGGCGACGACCTCGCGCACCGTCGCGGGGACGCCGGTCGTGGCGCCGCCGCGCTGCGGCACGTAGCCGAGCCGGGTCCAGGCCCGGAAGCGGGCGACCGGCGTGCCGAACAGCGCGAGCGAGCCGGCCGCGAGCGGCAGCAGCCCCACCACGGCGCGCACGACCGTGCTCTTGCCCGACCCGTTGGCGCCGAGCACGGCCACCACCTCGCCGGCGTGCACGTGCAGGTCGACGTCCGCGACGGCGGTGCGCCCGTCGTACGCCACGCTGCCCGCGCGCAGGTCGACGACGGGTGCCCCCAGGACGCGGGGGCCCGGGTGCCCGTCGCCCACGTGCAGCCCGTCGCCCACGTGCAGTCCGTCGCTCACGTGCAGTCCAGGGCGGTGCGCAGGGCGGCGAGGTCGGCGCGCATGGCGGTGAGGTAGTCGCCCTGCTCGGGGGCGCCCTCGAGCGGGCTGAGCACGACGGCCTGGGCACCGACCTCGCGGGCGAGCGCCTGCGCGACCTTGGGGCTGACGAGCTCCTCGAAGAACACCGTCGTCGTGCCGTCGGCCTCGGCCTGCTCCGCCAGCTCGGCGAACCGCTGCGGCGACGCCTCCGCCTCGGGGGACAGCCCGGCGATCGAGACCTGCGTCAGGCCGTAGGCGTCGGCGAGGTAGCCGAAGGCCCCGTGGCTGGTGACGATGCGGGTCCGCGCGCAGGACGCGAGCCCGGTGCGCAGCTCCTCGTCCAACGCGGTGAGATCGGCGGTCAGCGCGGCGGCCCGGGAGCGGTAGCCCTGCGCGCCGTCGGGGTCGACCTCGGCCAGCCGGTCGGCGACGGCCTGCCCGATGGTTGCCAGGCGCGCCGGGTCGAGCCAGACGTGCGGGTCGGCGCCGCCCTCGTCGGCGTGCTCCTCGTGCGCCTCGTCCGTGCCGTCCTCGGCGTGGTCCTCGTGGTCCTGCTCGGGCGCGGCGTCCCGCAGCTCGACGGTGGTGAGCACGTCCAGGGCGCGGTCCTGCGCCTGCTGCTCGACGGCCTCGTCCACGGCGGGCTGGAAGCCGGCCGAGTAGACGACGAGGGCGGTCTCGGCAAGCCCGCCGACCTGCCGCGGGCTGAGCTCGAGGTCGTGCGGCTCCCCGCCGGGCTTGGTGAGGTTCGTGACCTCGACGGCGTCACCGCCGACCCGCTCGGCGACGAACTGGTACGGGTAGAACGCGGCCGTCACGTCGACCCGGTCGCCGGAGCCGGCGTCGTCGGCGCTGGCCCCGCCGCTGCAGGAGCTGAGCGCGAGGGCTGCAGCGAGGGCGGTCAGGAGCACGTGGGCCGGTCGCATGCCGCCAGCGTAGCGGAACTGACAACGGTTGTCGGTAGTGGTCCTGCCCGGTGCCGACCGGGCCCTCGGCGGACGACCCGTACCCTGAACACCGACATGCCTCGCCTCCTCCCGTCCGGCACAGGCGTCCCGTCGGCAGCGCCGACCCGATGACCCCCAGCTCCGCGACCTCCCGCTGCGCCGACCTCGCGCCGAGGACGCCGCCCCGATGACGGTTGCCGCCGTCGTCCCGCTCGTGTGGGCCGTCGTCCTCGTCGTCCTGGCCGGGCTGCTCGCCTGCCTCGAGGCTGCGCTGTCCCGCGTCTCGCGGGTGCGCGTCGAGGAGCTGGTGCGGGCCGGACGTCCCGGGGCCCTGCGCCTGCAGCGGGTGCTCTCGGACCCGCCCCGCTCGCTGAACCTGCTGCTCCTCCTGCGCATGGCGTTCGAGCTCGGCGCCACCGGCATCGTGGTCACCTGGGCGCTCGGGCGCGCGGACAGCGCCTGGTCGGTGCTGCTGGCCGTGGCGGCCATGACCGTCGTGAGCTACGTCTTCATCGGCGTCGCCCCGCGCACCATCGGCCGCCAGCGCGCCGAGGGCGTGGCCCTGCGCGGCTCGGGCGTCGCGCTCGCGCTGACGCGCGTGTTCGGGCCCGTGCCCCGGCTGCTCATCCTGCTCGGCAACGCCCTGACCCCGGGCAAGGGCTTCCGCGAGGGCCCGTTCGCGTCCGAGGCCGAGCTGCGCGACCTCGTCGAGCTCGCCCAGGAGCGCGGGGTCGTCGAGCAGGCCGAGCGCGACATGATCGAGGGCGTCTTCGACCTCGGCGACACGATCGTGCGCGAGGTGATGGTGCCGCGCACCGAGATCGTCACCATCGAGCGCGGCAAGACCGTGCGCCAGACGCTCAACCTGGCGCTGCGCAGCGGCTTCAGCCGCATCCCGGTCGTGGGCGACAACGCCGACGACGTGCTCGGGGTGGCCTACCTCAAGGACCTCGTCCGCCGCGAGCGCCAGGAGGGCGGCGACGGGCACCGCGTCGAGGAGGTCATGCGCGAGGCGGTGTTCGTCCCCGAGAGCAAGCCGGTCGACGAGCTGCTGCGCGAGATGCAGGCGACCCTCGGTCACCTGGCCGTCGTCATCGACGAGTACGGCGGCACCGCCGGGCTCGTGACGATGGAGGACGTCCTGGAGGAGATCGTCGGCGAGATCCAGGACGAGTTCGACCGCGAGGCGCCGCCCGTCGAGGACCTCGGCGACGGGACCTGCCGGGTGACCGCGCGGCTCACCGTCGAGGACCTCGAGGAGCTGTACGGCGTCGAGCTGCCGCACGACGACGTCGAGACGGTCGGCGGGCTGCTCGGCGTGGTGCTCGGACGCGTGCCGATCCCCGGTGCGACCGCCGAGCTCAACGGGCTGGTGCTCGTGGCGGAGAGCGCCAAGGGCCGCCGCAACCGGATCGGGACGGTGCTCGTCCGCCGCCAGGACACGTCCGAGCGTCACCACCCGGGTGACACCCACAGCGAACAGGAGCCGGACCGTGCGTGACCTCGACCCCGAGGACGTCAAGATCGTTCACCTGGCGCGGGGTGCCCGGCAGCGGGCCCACGCGCCCCACAGCGGCGTCGCGGAGGGCGCAGCCGTGCGCGACACCGACGGCCGGACCTACGCCGCGGCGACGGTCGAGAACGCCGACCCCGGACTCACCACGTCCGCGCTGCGCGGCGCGGTCGCCGCGGCCGCCTCGAGCGGGGCCCGCAGCTTCGAGGCCGCGGCCGTCGTCGGCGGCCTGCTGGTGTCCGAGGCCGACCTCGCCGTGCTGCGCGAGTTCGGGGTCGGCGTGCCGCTGCTGCTCGCCGGCGACGACGGGAACGTCCACCACGTGGTGACCACGTGACGTCGGCCCCCCCGCCGCCCGGCTACCGCTCGGGGTTCGCCTGCTTCGTCGGCCGCCCGAACGCCGGCAAGAGCACCCTCACCAACGCGCTCACCGGCACCAAGGTCGCCATCACGAGCAGCCGTCCGCAGACGACCCGGCACGCCGTGCGCGGCATCGTCCACCGGCCGGACGCGCAGCTCGTCCTCGTCGACACCCCCGGGCTGCACAAGCCCCGCACGCTGCTGGGCCAGCGGCTGAACGACATCGTCCGCGAGACCTACGCCGGCGTCGACGTCGTCTGCTTCTGCGTGACCGCCGACGACAAGATCGGTCCGGGTGACCGCTTCATCGCCGCCGAGCTGAAGGAGCTGTCGACGCCGGTCATCGCCGTGGTCACCAAGACCGACAAGGCGTCCAAGCAGCAGGTGGGCGAGCAGCTGCTCGCGGTCTCGCAGCTCGGCGAGTGGGCCGAGATCGTCCCCACCAGCGCCGTCTCGGACTTCCAGGTGCAGCTGCTCGCGGACCTGCTCGTCGCGCGGCTGCCCGAGGGCCCGGTGCTCTACCCCGACGGCGAGCTCACCGACGAGCCCGAGCAGGTGCTCATCGGCGAGCTGATCCGCGAGGCCGCCCTGGAAGGCGTGCGGGACGAGCTGCCGCACAGCATCGCCGTCACCGTCGAGGAGATGCGGCTGCGCGAGGACCGGCCCGAGGACCGTCCGCTGCTCGACGTGTACGCGACGCTGCACGTCGAGCGCGACAGCCAGAAGGCCATCGTGCTCGGCACCGGCGGCGCCCGGCTCAAGGGCGTCGGGACCACCGCCCGGCACCAGATCGAGGCCCTGCTCGGGATGCGCGTGTACCTCGACCTGCGGGTGAGCGTGGCCAAGGACTGGCAGAAGGACCCCAAGCAGCTCAAGCGGCTGGGCTTCTGACCGCGAGCCCGAAACTCCACGATCGCAGCGGTTCTCGACAACCCGGACATCCTGCGGCGACCGCTCCGGAGTCGCCCACGCACCCTGAGTGACAGGTCGTTGCGAGGTGGACGACCTGGCGGACGGGCGCCTGTCCGGCGTGCCATCCTCTGCCCGGCGCCACCCTGGTCCTGTGGTGCAGCCGGGGGGAGGGCGGACTGCGTGACGATGCTCGGGCAGCTGGACGACGACGTCCGAGGGCCGAGGGACTGGGTCGAGGTCCGGGTGCTCGGGCCGCTGCGGGTCCGGCTGCCCGACGGCACGCGGGTGCAGGACCGCGACTGGCGCACCGGCAAGAACGCCGACCTGCTGCGGTGGCTCGCCCTGGAGGCCGGCGCCCCGGTCGGGGTCGACGTGCTGACCGACGGGCTGTGGCCGGAGGCCGACGAGGCACGGGGACGCAGCAGCCTGCGCACCGCCGTCGCGCACCTGCGCCGGGTCCTCGGCGCGAGCACGGTCGAGCGCGTCGCCGACGGGCTGCTGCTCACCGGCTGCTGGGTCGACGCCCCGGCGTTCTCGCAGCACGCCGACGACGTCGACCGGCACCGCCGGGCCGGGCGGCACGCCGAGGCGTTCACGACGGCGCTCGAGGCGGACGCCCTGTACGTGGCCGACCTCGCCGTCGGCGACGGTGCGCCCGAGGCGCTGGGCGAGCACGCGCACGCCCTGACCGCGCTGCACCACCGGCTGCTCGGCGACGCCGCCGAGAGCGCGCTCGAGATGGGCTGGCTGCGCGACGCCGTCGACTTCGCCCTGCGGCTGCGCGACATCGACCCCACCGCCGAGCGGGCCAGCCGCGTGCTCATGCTCGGCTGGGCGGGCATGGGGGAGCAGTCCAGGGCGCTGCAGGAGTACGAGCGCTGCCGCCGCGCGCTCGCCGACGAGCTCGGGGTCGACCCCTCGTCGCAGACGCAGGCCGCCCACCTGACCGTGCTCTCCCCCGTGCCGGTGCACCCGGCGTCGTCATCCTTCGTCGGGCGCACGAGCGAGCTGGCCTGGCTCGAGGCGGCGCTCGCCGGGGCAGGGGCGCCGCCGGTCGTCGTGCTGTCCGGCGCGGACGGCAGCGGCCGTCACCGCCTGGCGGTCGAGGCGTGCCGGAGCGCAGGGCGCGAGACCGTCGACGTCCCCCCGGGCGCCTCGGTCGAGGCTGCGGTGCGCGCGGCGGGGGGCCGCGTCGTCGTGTGGCGCCCCGACCCCGACCGCGACCTGCCCGACCTGGCCCGGCTGCTGTCCGGTGCCGTCGGGCTCGACGCAGCCGGCGCCGTCGTCGTGCTCGCCCCGTGCCTCGGCGAGCGGGCCGAGCTGGACGAGGTCCTGCGCCCCGCGCAGGTCCGCTCGCTGCCGCTGCAGCCGCTGCTGCTCGACGACGTCGCGGCGCTGGCGGCGCAGGTCCTGTCCGGACCGCTGGTGCCGAGCGTGGTCGAGGAGCTGCACCGCACCAGTGCGGGGCTGCCCGGGCGGGTGCTCGACCTGCTGCGCGAGTGGGCGTCGAGCGGACGGCTGGCGGCCACCAGCAAGGGACTGGCGCTCACCGCGGGCGCCCGCCCCGACGACGACGACCGCTCCGGTCGCCGTGCGCTGGCCCGGGCGCTGCCGCGGCTCGAGGGCGACGGGCTCGAGGCCGTCCAGCTCGCCGCGCTGCTCGACCAGCCGATCACGCCGTCGCTGCTCGCGCCGCTGCTGGTCGACGCGCCCGACGGCGCCGACGACGACGTCTCGCGGCGGGCCCGCGCGACGGCGGCGCTCGAGCAGCTCGCCGACCTGTCCCTGCTGCGCAACAGCGCCGCCGGTGCCGTCTGGCGCCACCCCCTCACGCAGGACGCCGTGCGCGGCTGGATGCGTCCGGTCGTCGCGCAGCGGCTGCACCGGCGCATCGCCGGGCAGGCCCCGATGCCCAGCGCCGCGCGCGTCGAGCACTGGCTGCAGGCGGGCGAGCGCGAGCTCGCGTGCGTGGCCGCGCTCGACGCGGCGGAGGAGTGCTCGTCGCGCGGCGACCACGCCGGAGCGCGCACCCACCTGCTCGAGGTGGTCTCGCTGGGCGACCTCCCGGAGGCCTCTGCCGAGGACCGCGTCGACCTGTACGAGAACCTCGGTGACGCCTGCGGCCTGCTCCGGCGGCCGGAGGAGGCACGGACGGCCTACCTGCAGGCCCTCGACATCGCCCTGGCCCGGATGCTCCCGCAGGCCGCCCGCCTGCGCCGCAAGCTCGACACGGCGTCGGACCCCCGTGCGCTGGAGGTCGTCCCGTCCGGGCGCGTCTCGGACGGCTCGTCGGTCCTCGGCGGCGACACCGCGACCGGCGCCGGCGCCGACCCCAAGCAGGTCGAGGCGTACCTGCTCGACGTCATCGAGCAGGCCGACCGGCGCCACGACCAGCGGCGCGCCGTCGAGGCACGCCTGCAGATGGCATCGGCCGTGTGCCTGCCCCGGCGCGACTTCAAGGGCGTGCACCGGTGGGTGGAGGCTGCCAGGCGCCTCGACGCGCGTCCGGGCGACCGGCTGCGCGCCGTGCTCATCGCGCAGTTCACCCCCGTGCTGCTCGGCGGCGCCGCAGCGGCCCGCGCGCCCCTGGAGGAGGCGAGCCGCGCTGCCGAGGCCGCGGGCGAGGAGCGGCTGCGCTGGCACCTGCTCGGCATGCGGGTGGTCGTCGCGCACGACCTCGGCCTGCCCGAGTACGAGGCCCTGTGGGCGGAGCTCGAGCAGCACGTGCTGCACGGACCGGTCGACCAGCTCGTCCCCGAGCTCGCGGCGATCGCCCTGCGGGTGCTCGCCGAGCGGGAGGAGCTCGACGGCGCCGCCACGATGGCCTCGCACCTGGCCCTGGCCGGCGGGCAGGGCTCGCTCGTCCTGCAGCACCTGGCCCGCCTGGCCAGCTCGGAGCTCGCGAGCGCCGTCGGTGAGCACCGGCAGGCCGCCGACCTGCTCCGGGGGGTCGTCGAGGAGGGCCGGGCGACCGGCTGCACGCTGCTCGTGCCGGAGGCGGCCGCCCGGCTCGTGGTGCTGGAGGCCGAGCACGACTGGTCGGCCGCGCGGGCCGCCTTCGACACCTACGACGAGGTGGTCGGCGCGACCGTCGGGGGGCCGCGCGAGGAGTTCTTCCGCCGCCTGTCCCGCGCGGCCGTCCGGGCGGCCCACGGCGACCTCGACGGCGCCGCCGGGGCCTGTGCCAGCGCGAGCTCGCTGGCCTCGCAGCACGGCCTGCAGGTGCTGGCTGCGCGCGCCCGCCGCTGCCGGGCCGAGCACCTGCGGGCCATGGGACCGCCGCGGACCCCGGGCGCCGAGCGCTCCGCCTGAGCCCGCCCGTCCGCCTGAGCCCGTCCGCCTGAGCCCGTCCGCCTGACCCGTCCGCCTGAGCCGTCTGCCTGAGCCCGTCTGCCTGAGTCCGGACGCCTGAGCCGGTCCGCCCGTCGTGCGGACAGGCCGGAGGGGCCCGCCGCGTGGCGCGACGAGCCCCTCCGGAGTCGAGGTCGACTAGGGCGTGACGGTGATCTCGCCGACGTAGCCGAAGTCGGACCAGACGTAGAACCTGCCGCCGGGCGGCTGCGCGTTCGTGCCGGCCACCGTCCAGGCGCCGCCGCTCACGAACGCGGTGGCGACCTCCGGACCGGCGTGCGAGCCGCTGCGGAAGCTCAGTCGGGCGTTCTCCTGGCTGCCCGTGCCGACGAGGGTGTCGCCGGTGCGCCAGCGGGTGCGGGTGGCCGCGACGGCGTCCCGCTGCTCCCGGACGTCCACCAGGTCGCTGCGCGAGGCCGACCCGTCGGTGAACGTGGTGGTCAGCCGGAACTGGTAGCTGCCGTCGTCGCTCGCCGCCGAGGTCTTCGTCGGGAAGCGGAACGTCGGCTTGGCCGTGTCGGCGCCCGAGATGGTGACGACCGGGTCCCGGTAGGTGCTCGGTGCCACGGGCGCCGGCCGCATCTGCAGCCAGGTGTACGTCGCGACCTTGGTCGACGCGGAGCCGTCGAGCGTCACGGTCCGGCCGCGCAGCACCGCCTGGTCGGGTCCGGCGTTGGCGGCGGCACCGGCCACCGGTGTCACCGCGGTGCTGAGGGCGGACTCCGGGCTCCACACGGTCCCGTAGCGGGCCGCCACGGAGAACCTGTGGCTCACGCCGTTGGTCAGACCGGTCAGGCGCCGGACCACCTCGGTGACCGCTGCGTCCGTGGGGTGGGCGACGTTGACGAGCTCACCGATGCGGACACCGGTCGCGACGTCGGTGCTCGCACCCGTGTAGGCCTGCACGCGGTAGGCGTTCACCGCCGGGTCGGTCAGCCGCGGCCAGGTGAGGTCGACCGCGCCGCTGACGGGAGCGGCCGCGACCTTGCTGATGACGGGAGCCGGCTGGGTCGCGCTGCTCTCGACGATGTCGTAGACCGCGACGCCGAGCGGGCCGACGACGTTGCCGCTGTCGACGACGATCCAGCGCAGGGTGGTGTCCTGCCGGATCTGCAGCGACGGGTCGTCGGCGGTGAAGGTCCTGCTCTGCAGGGTCGGCGTCGAGCCGTCGACCGTGTAGTGGATCTCGGCGCCGAGGATGCCCGGCGCCGGGTCGAGGTGGACGCCGAAGTCACCGGTGGGGCCGGTCACGAGCGGCGCGTACTGACCGGAGCTGGTGGGGCGGCGGAGCGTCGTCGGGGTGGCGGTCGGGACGACGTGGTCCGCGGCGCGGACGCGGGAGACGATCGACGGGGTGCCCTCGCCCGCCGCGCTCTTCGCCGCGATCTCGACGCTGTAGACGTCGCCCGGGATCAGCCCGGAGATGGTCGTGGTCCGGGCGTCGGCCGGCAGGCGCTTGCCCTTCTCGTCCACGCCGTCGAGCGAGACCGCGCGGACGGTGTAGCCGTCGACCGCGGGAGCCCCGGGGATCGGCGTGGCAGCCTGCCAGTCGGCCGTGATGCTCCCGGCGCCGGCGCCCTGGGCGCTGTAGCTGCCAGGGCCCTCGGTCCTGGTCTGCGTCGGGCCCGCCGGACAGCCACCCATGCCGGGGCCGCCGGCCTCGTAGAACTCGTTGAGCGTCAGGCCCAGCTGCTGCTCGACGCCGAGCGCCGGGTCGGGCTCGGCGAGCCAGCCCAGGGCGGTGATGGAGCCGGCGTTGGCCAGCTCGAGGTCGGCCGCGTTCTGGAAGGTGTACGTCACGCTGAACGTGCCGCCGGCCGCGTCGGACCCGGTCACGCTGCCCGAGACGGCGTGCCCGGTGGGCGCGTCGTCGGTGGGCCAGCCGATGGCCCGCTCACCGATCGCGCTGCCGTTGCGCATGTCGGGGTTGACGATCTCGATGCCGAACTTGCCGGGGTCGGCGACCAGGTCGGTGCCGGGCATGTCGACGCCGGGGCCGTAGCGCCCCTGGATCGTGAGGCGGTGCCCGGTCTCGTCGAGGACGACGCCGGTCGCCTCGACGTCGACGACCTTCGAGCCGTCCCACGTGCCGTCGGCGAAGTCGACGCGGATCTCGTCACCGGCCCGCAGGTCGGGCGTGACCTGCGGCGCGCCGCTGCCGACCCCCCAGCAGACCCCGCCCGGGTGGTTGACCTCGAGGAAGCCGTCGGGCGCCACGGTGCCGACCGTCTTGCCGACGACCTGGCCGCCCCGCAGCGCGCTGATGGTGGCGGTCCTGCCCGCCTGCTCGGTGTAGCCCTCGATCGCGACCATGTCGCGCACCGGGAAGATCTCGATGTTGCCCGGGCCGGCGGGCGGGACGCTGTTGAGGGCCTGCGCGGGCAGGCTCGTGAGCCCCGCCGTGACGAGTCCGAGCGCCAGCGCCCCGACGAGTCCGGTGCGCGACCCTGCGTGCCGCCACGCGCGGCGGGTCGACGACCCGCCGTCCGGGGTCGGGTCGGCGGCCACTGCTGGTGCCTCGCCCTCGCTGTGCTCGTCGACGCTCATGTCCTGCCCGTCTGGTCGGAGGTGGTCGGTGCCTGGGAGGTCGGTGCCTGGGAGGTCGGTGCCTGGGACGGAGGTGACGCCTGCACCGCGTCGCGGATCGCAGGGCCGGTGAGCTGGCCTGCGCACGAGTGCGTCCTGCTCTGGGAGGACGATCCCGGGGAGCCGTGAACTGGCCGTGAACCGGCCCGACGGCGCCCGCTGCCGGCAGGCGCGTCTCCTCCCGGACATGCGGATCGGCCCGCCGCAGGGTCGCGACGGGCCGATCCGCAGGGAGCGGGGGACTGCTAGTTGGTGACCGTGATGGTCCCGGTCCAGCCGTAGTCCGACCACACGTAGAGCTTGTTGCCGATCAGTGCCGGGGCACCTCCGGCGAACTCCCACTCGCCGTTGACGATGCTGACGGTGCTGATGAACTGGCCGGTCGGCCCACCGTTGAGCAGGGTCAGCGTCGCGTTCTCCTGCGAGCCCGTGCCGCCGATCTCGTCGCCGGCCCGCCAGCGGGCCTCCTCCGCCGTGACGGTGTCAGGCGTGCCCTTGACGTCGATGAGGTCGACCCGGCTGACGCCGTCCGAGTGCACGGTGTTCAGCCGGAACTGCAGGTTGTGGTCGCTCGTCGCGGTCGTGAGCAGCGGGAAGGTGAGCTCCAGCTTCGGGTTGGTCGTGCTGCCCGTGGTCGCCTGGACACCGGCCACGGCCGGGTTGAGGTCGAGCGCGGGGTCCTGCGGGAGGCCGCCGTTGCTGGCCGCCACGGGCCGGATCTGCGTCCAGGTGTAGCTGGTCGCCTTGGGCGAGGCCGAGGCGTCCAGGGTGAACTTGCGACCGCGCAGGACCGACTGGTCGGGCCCGGCGTTCGCCGCGGAACCCGCGGTGGGCGCGACGGCCGCGCTGAGCGCGGACTCGTTGCTGAACACCGTCCCGTACCGGGCTGCGACCGTGAAGGTGTACTTCTTGCCGTCGGTCAGCCCGGTGACGCGCCGGACCACCGTGGTGCCCGTCGCGGGCTGCGCGACGTTCACCGGCGTGCCGATGCGGACGGTGCCCGCCTCGTCGTAGGCCTGCACGCGGTAGAGGTCGACCGTGGGGTCGGCGAGCCGGCCGAAGGTCACGTCGAGCGCGCCGCTGACCGGGGCCGCAGCGACCGAGCTGATCACCGGCGCGGGGTTCGTGGACTCGACGATGTCGAAGAACTTCGACCCCGCCGGACCGACGATGTTGCCGCTGTCGACGACGACCCACTTCACCGTGGTGTCCTGCCGGACCTGCAGCGAGCCGGACTCGCCCGGGACGAAGGTCGGGCTGGTCAGGGTCGGCGTGGAGCCGTCCGTCGTGTAGTGGACCTCGGCGTCGAGCAGCCCGGGCACGGGGTCGAGCTGCACGCCGAAGTCGGCGGCGGCACCGGTCACCAGCGGCAGGTACTTGCCGTCGGCGTTCGGCTGCCGGGTCGTGGTCGCGGTCGCCGTCGGGACGATGTGCGGCGCGGCCTTGATGCGCATGACCGCCGGCTTGCTGTCCCCGGCGGTCGTGCGCGAGGCCAGCTCGACGTCGTAGATCTCGCCGGCGGTGAGGCCCTCGAGCGTCGCCGAACGACCGTCTGCGCCGGTGCGCACGACCGCGCCGGCGTCGACGTCCGTCGACACGGAGCGGATCGCCGTCACCTCGTAGCCGGTGATGGCGGGCGCCTGCGGCAGCGTGCTCCCGACGCCCCAGGTCACGTCGATCCGGCCGTCGCCCGCGCCCTTGGCGGTGTAGACGGTCGGGGAGTTGGGACGGGCCTCCTGCGGCCCGGCCGGGCAGCCGCCGAAGCCGGGGCCGGACGACTCGTGGTACTCGTACAGGGTCATGCCGTAGAAGGCCTCGACGCCGAGCTCGGGCGGCGCCTCCGCCTGCCAGCCGAGCGCGACGACCTCGCCCGCCTCGGCCAGGTCGAGGTCGGTGGCCTGCTCGAAGGCGTAGGTGACCGCGAACGTGCCACCCGACGCGTCGGTCCCCGACGTGACGCCGCCACTGGTGGTGTACCCGGTGGGCGCCGGTTCCGTGGGATCGACCTCCTCCGGCCAGCCGATGGCCCGTGCGCCGACCGCGCTGGTGCCACCGCGCATGTCCGGGTTGACGATCTCGACGCCGACCTTGCCCGGGTCGGCGACCAGGTCGGCACCGGGCATGTCGACGCCGGGCGCGTAGGTCCCGCGGATGACCATCTTGTTGCCGGCGTCCACACGTTCGACGTCGGTGATCTCGATGCCGGCCGTGGTGGCGCCGTCCCACCTGTTCGGCGTCCCGGTGCCGAGGAAGTCGACCCGGATGTCGTCGCCGCCCTTGATGTCCGGCGTCACCTGCAGGTTCGTGCCGGCCCCCCAGCACACCCCGCCGGGGTGGTTGACCTCGAGGAAGCCGGTGCCGTCGACGGTGCCCCTCGCGCTGCCGATGACGGTGCCGGCGCGCAGCACCTTGATCTCGGCCGTCTTGCCGGCGTACTCGCCGTAGCCCTCGATCGCGACCATGTCCCGCTTGGGGAAGATCTCGATGTTGCCCGGGCCGGTCGGCGGGTTGCTGTCGATGGCCTGGGCCGGGATGCCGGTCAGGGTCGCGGTCGTGAGCCCCATGGCGAGGACCCCGATGACCGCGGTGCGGGTGCGACTCCTCGGCCGGAGTCTGCGGTGGGTCGTCGACCCGTCGTCCGTGCTCGCGGCGGGCGCGACCGGTCGCGACCCGCCTGTCTGGGAGCTGGAGGTGCTCATCGTTCTCCTCGTCTGGGTTCGGCTGCCGAGCTGCCTCGTGCGGCTGGGCGGTCCGTGCAGCTGGGTGGGTCCTTCGGCTGGGTCGTCGTGCGGCTGGGCTCGTCAGTGGTGCGGTGACGCCGCCCGGCCGGAGCGCGGGGCGGAGGTTCGTCGGTGCTTCCTGGTCGAGCGTCGGCAGGGCCCGTGAACTGGACGTGAACCGCGTCACGGTCCGCCGTGCGGGCGGGCCGGCGGGTGGCTCGACGGCGAGACCTCCTGTCAGGTCAGCGGTTCCACGCGCTCGACGGCGCGCAGCAGCTGGGTCACGGCCTCCTCCGCGCTGCGCGCGACAGGACCGCGCAGCACCGGCGGACGGGGCACGTCGTGGCGTCCGACGAGGACCGCCTTCCAGCCCTGGTGCAGGCGGTGCACCCGGACCTGCACCGGTCCGAACGGCGTCTCGACCACGGCATCGCTCATGCGGCGCAGGTTCGGTCGGGGGAGTGAACGCTCCGTGAACAACGCTGTCCCACCGCAGTTCACGGCCGACGGCGGCGCGGGAGCCGGACCACGACGGGGTTCTGCCAGGGCAGCGCCCCGACGGTCAGCGACGGGGCCGGGGGTCCTGCGCGCCCAGGCGCACGGGCGGCCACAGGCGCACGACCACCCTGCCGTCGAGGTCCTCGACGGGCACCGGACCGAAGTCGCGCGAGTCGACCGAGCGCACCCGGTCGTCGCCCAGGACGAGCACCGCGTCGTGCGGGACGTCGACCTGCGCGGTGAACATCCCTTCCCACTCGGCGAAGTCGACGTACGGCTCCTCGACCGGCTCGCCGTTGACGTGCAGCACGGAGTCCAGGACGACGACGCGGTCACCTGGCAGGCCGACCACGCGCTTGAGCGCCTGCTCGCCCGTCCGCGGGTGCGCGAACGTGACGAGATCGCCTGCTCGCAGGTCGGACACGTCCAGCTCCCGCCGGTCGACGAGCACGACGTCGCCCCGGTGCAGGGTCGGCGCCATGCTGCCCGACGAGATGCGCACGGGCTCCACCAGGAAGCTCCGCCCGAGCACGACGAGCAGCAGCAGCAGGGCTGCTGTCAGCGCCGTCCTGGCCCGACGCCGCGGCCGTCCGGGCGCACGCCGCAGCGCCGGCCCCCTCGCCGAGGGGACCGGCGCTGCCGGGGCGGCACGGGACACGCGCTAGACCAGCGTGCCGTCGCCGTAGGCCGCGAGGTCGCCGTCGAAGCCCGGCTGCGTCGGGATCGTCTTGGCGTGGGCGCAGAACACCCCGCCTGCGGAGCTGTAGTCGTCGGGCACCTTGCCGACGGCGAACTGCTGCATCATGTCGCTGTCCTCGTGCGGCAGGTTGTGGCAGTGCACCATGTACTTCCCGCCCTCGGAGCCGGGCGCGAGGTTGAACTTGATGAGCAGGCGGACGACCTCGTCCTCACCGATGTAGACGACGTCCTTGGGGCCGTTCTCCCAGGGGCGGGCGGCCTGGCCGTTCCGGCTGAGGACCCGGAAGTCGATCAGGTGGATGTGCAGCGGGTGGAACCAGCCGCCGGAGTTGTTGCGGAACTCCCAGATCTCCACCTCACCGGCCGCCGGCGTGATGCCGCCGGTGAGCACCTCCTTGAAGCCGCTGGCCCGGACGTCCTCCCAGGTGCGGTGGTTGATCTGGAAGATGTTCGTGACGTCGTCGTGGTCGAGCTCGAACACGCGGGTGCGCTTGGACTCGTTGACGGGGACCGACATGATCTCGTGCACCGGCAGCCGGGGCGTCATGGTGTTGCCGACCAGGTTCGCGGGCGCCGTGGCGACGACCCGGAACTGCATGACCTTGTTCGTGTGGTCGTAGTCGATGTTGTTGGGGTTGCTGCGGTTGAGCAGGTTCACGACCGTGCCGGCGGCGTACTTCGAGAAGTCGATGAGCAGCTCGTAGCGCTCGGCGCCGGCGTGCCGGTACTCCCGGACGCGCGCCGCGGCCGGCATGAGCCCGCCGTCGGTGCCGACGACCGCGAACTCCGCGTTGTCCGACAGGTGCAGCCGCAGCGACCGCGCGATGGAGGCGTTGAGGATGCGGAAGCGGTAGACCCGCCGGGTGACCTCCAGGTACGGCCAGGGCTGGCCGTTGACCAGGATGACGTCGCCCCAGAGCCCGGAGTGGTCGTGCTCGTCCCAGGCCAGGGTGCCGTCGGCGGCGAACATGGCGTCGGTGATGGTCAGGCCGATGTCGTAGGCGCCCTTGGGCAGGTCGCGCTCCTGGACGCGGTCGTGCAGGTGGTACTGCGCGGCGAGGCCGCCGTAGGCGTTCTTGGCGGTGTGGTGGACGCCGTGGTCGTGGTACCAGAGCGTCCGGGCGTCCTGGAAGTTCGGGTACCAGTAGTCCTTGTACTGGCCCGGGGTGGTCACGTCGTCGGCGTACCCGTCGAACTGCGGCAGCGAGGCCGAGCCGTGCAGGTGCGTCGAGGTGTCGAAGGCGTGCCCCCACTGCGGGTGCTTGGCGGGCAGCCGGTTGATGACGCGGACCTTCACCGGCAGGCCGGCGTTGACCGTGTCGGTCCGGTCGACGTCGATGATGGGCCCGGGCACCCGGACGGCGCGCTCGACGCCGGCGTCGTCGATGAAGCCGTAGCCGTAGACCGGGGTCCTGAGCCCGGGCAGGATGTTGGCCTGCGCCTGCTTCTGGATGACCGTGAACAGGCGGTACCTGCCCTGCGTGCCGTCCTGCAGGGTCCCCTGGACGACGCGGCCCCGCAGCTGGGGGCTGGGCGTGAACTTCGCCGTGAACGGCTTCGGCATGTTCGCGGGGGCCAGCGGGCTGGCGGTCGCGGTGGAGGCCGAGGAGCGGAAGGGCAGGGTGAACCCGCCGGTGATGAGGGCGCCCGCGGCGCCCGCCTTGAACAGGTTGCGGCGGCTGAGCTGCGGGCTCCGGCCGCCGTCGAGCGGGCCGTCGTGGACCGCGTCCGCGGTCGTGTCGTCCGCGCCCTGGCTGTGCTCGCGCATGTCGTGCTCCCTCGTCGATCAGGGCGGGTTCCCCCCGCGACCTCGTGGCCACACGCTCTCGGCAGCCCGTGAACGAGCCGTGAAAAGCCCTCCCTGAGGGCTGATCTGGTCCTTCCGGGCCAGCGCTGGGGGCCCGGAAGGACCAGTCGGCCGCTGGCCCGGGGCCGGGCGGACGC
>CAXTFU010000056.1:0-1436 GCA_964243385.1 uncultured bacterium
GGTCCGAGCCGAGCGCCACCATCTCGAGCACGCCGGCGAGCGCCCGCCAGCGGGCCTCCGACGCGGCGAGCGCCGCCCGCTCCTCGCGCAGCACGTCGGCCAGCCGCGCCCGTGACACCGCGGCGGCCAGCAGGCCGGCGGCGGCCTCCAGCACCTCGAGCTCGGACTCCTCGAAGCCGTCCCAGCCCTCGCGGTCGTGCGTGCACAGCAGGCCGACGACGACGTCGTCGACCCGGACGGGCGCGACCAGGCAGTCGTGCCAGCCCGCGACGGCGAGCGCCTCGCGCAGGTCCGGCTCGCCCTCGCCCCGGCCGAGCCGCAGCGCCTGCCCGCGGGCGAGCAGCTCGGCGATGAGCCCGGACGTCGCGGCCTCGCCGGTGTCGTGGCCGTCGGACATCCTCAGCCAGCGGCGGGCGCCGCGCCGCCGCCCCTCGGCGGCGCCCCTCGGCAGCGGCTGCAGCTGCACGACGACCCCGGCGCAGTGGAACGCCGAGCGCAGCTCGGCCAGGAAGGCGGGCGTCGCCGTGCGCAGGTCGTCCGGACCCGCCAGCGCGGCGCCGGCCCGCTGGAGCCCGACCAGCCGCAGCCGGGCGGCCTGGTGCTGCGCCCAGCGGCGCGTGCTCAGGTGCACCAGCAGGAAGAGCACGGGGATGACCGGCCGCGACGCCGGGGCCTGCACCCAGAGCGCGGCGGACAGCAGCCCCAGGCCGAGGTTCGTGAGCGCGTTGACGCCGAGGCCCTGCAGCCCGGCGCGGCTGCGCGACGCCGACGCGGGTGCCGCGCCCGTGCCGGTCAGCACGAGCAGGACCGCGGTGGTGTTCAGGACGGCCACGACCGCCAGCGCCGCGGGCAGGAGGAGCAGGTCCCGGCCGCCGACCGGACCGGACGGGCGCAGCCCGGCGAGCACCAGGCTGCCCGCCGAGGCCGCGGCCCCCCACTGAGCGAGGTTGAACCACAGCTTGGGCGGGTCGACCCGGCGGACGGCGAGGGCGGCCGCCTTGGCCAGCACGACCAGCGCCAGCAGCCGCGGCCCGGGCAGGGCCACCAGGGCCGCCCCGAGCGCGGCGTCGAACAGGTCGAGGGTGTTGCCGCCGCCGCGGGTGCGGAACTCCAGGCCGACGGCGGCACCCAGCAGCAGCAGGAGCAGCAGCAGCACCTGGTCGGCGGCGTTCGCCGTCGGCGCACCCTCCAGCCGGCCGGCCAGGACCGCCGTGGTGCCGGCGAGGACCGCCAGGCCCCCGACCACCGCTCCCAGCCAGGCCGAGGTCGGACCGGGGGACGTGCCCAGCTGCTCGCGGTCGGCGCCCGAGCCCCAGTCGCCCTCCGTGGAGACCTGGTGCACGGTCAGTCCCAGGCTCCGTAGGAGCCCGAGCCCGGCCCGTGCCGCCCGTAGTCGCTGCGTTCCTCGTCCTCGCCGTACCAGGACGAGCCCGTCC
>CAXTFU010000056.1:1536-18432 GCA_964243385.1 uncultured bacterium
AGTTGCTGCCGGTCCAGTTGCTGCCGGTCCAGTTGCTGCCGGTCCAGTTGCTGCCGGTCCAGTTGCTGCCCGTCCAGTTGCTGCCCGTCCAGTTGCTGCCGGCCAGCGCCGCGTGCTTCCAGCGCTGGGTGTTCCACCCGACGGTGGCGTGCACCGACGTCGACCAGGTGGCCGGCGACCACGATCCGGTCGTGTAGCCGACGGGGTCCCACAGCAGCAGCTGGGCGGTCTGCCGTCCGGTCAGCAGCGTGTCGACCACGCCGTCGGTGCCCATCTCCAGCGAGCCGCGGCTGTCGGACAGCTCGCCGCGGCCGTTGGAGCGGGCCAGGCCGGCGTTCGCGCGGCCCGCCTCGGGGCGCACCGTCGTGCGGGTGGCGTCCACCATGCCGGAGCCCACCACCGTCGGGTCGGCCGAGGCGGTCGACCGTCCGGCCGCGGTGAGCGCGTGCTTGACCTCGTCGGGGGTGATCCCGGGGTTCGCCTGCAGCGTCGTCGCGGCGACGCCCGAGACGAGGGCGGCGGCCATCGAGGTGCCGCTGCCGCTGCGGTACGGGCTGGTCGACGTCGTCGGGTACACCGCGTCGAGCGTGCTGCTCGGCGCCCGCAGCGACGTGACGTGCGCGCCCGGCGCGACGACGTCCGGCTTCGCGATGCCGGCGGACGTCGGGCCGCGCGAGGAGAAGTCGGGGGTGTGGTCGTCGCCCAGGCCGACCGTGCCCCGGTCGTCGACGGCGCCGACCGTGACGACCCACGGGTCGTCGCCGGGCTTGGCGATCGTGCCGGGCGCCGGTCCGGTGTTCGCCGCCGCCACCACCACGACGATGCCCGCCGCCCAGGCCCGCTCGACCGCGTAGTTCAGCGGGTCGTCCTCCCAGGGCTGGACCGAGTCGGTGCCGAGCGACAGGTTCAGCACCCGCACGCCGTAGGTGTCGCGGTGCGAGACGACCCACTGGATGGCGGCGAGCACGGTGCTCACGTCGGCCGCCCCGTCGGCGCCCGCGACCTTGACCGACAGGATCCGGGCGCCCGGCGCGGTGCCCGTCGGGCCGCCGGCGCCCCCCGCGCCGTTCCCGGCGATGAGCCCGGCCATGAAGGTGCCGTGGCCGAAGCTGTCGCGGCAGCTGTCCTCGCCGGACAGGTCGTAGCAGGACGTCGTCGGCGCGAGCGGCCCGCTGCGCACGGGGACGACGCGGCCGGCCAGGTCGGGCACGGCGGCCACGCCGGTGTCGACGAGGGCGACGGTCACGCCCGCGCCGTCCGCGCCGGCGGCCCAGGCGGCCGGCGCACCGAGCACGCGCGGGGCGAGCGGTGCTGCGCCGGACCCGTCGCCGGGACCGGAGGCCGCGCCCTGCACGGTGACCTCGCGGTCGTCGCTGACGTGCCGCACGCCCGGCGTCGCCGCCAGGCGGGCGAGCCGGTCGCGGGGCACCGTCGCGGCGAACCCGTCGACCAGCGGCAGGTCGGCGGTGACGCGCCCGCCGAGCCGCTGCAGCGACGAGCGGACGTGCGCGGACGCGCCGGGCTGCACCTGCACGACGACATCGGCGAGCGCGGTGCCCGCCGTCGTCGTCGCGCTGCGGCTCACGGCGGCGGTCGGTGTGGCGGTCGGTGCTGCGGTCGGTGCGGCGGCGCTCGCGGCAGCGGGTGCGGCGGCGGCAAGGGCCACCCCGACCAGCGCAGCAGTCCATCGGCGTGTGCTCACGGCGTGTTCCCCCAGGGCTGGCGTACCGGCGAGGTGCCCGATGTTTGCGGTGCGCAATCATACGGTCGCACAGTGGTACGACGCCTGCCATCGGCCGTCGAGCGGTCCGCCCTGGCCCGGGGCGGGACGGGGCCTCGGTCATCCGCCCGCACGACCGGAGCAGCGCTGCGCCGGCTGGCGGCCCAGCCGCAGGGCACGCAGCGCAGGACGGCGCTCGGACGGTCCGCGACGGCTGCCCGCGGACGTGCCGCTGCCCGTCTGCCGCCGCCCCTCTGCTCATGACGGTGGGGCGACGAGGCTGGCCCGCAGGGCGCGGCCGGGCGACGCCGAGGCCGGGTGGTCAGCTGGCGCGGCGCAGGGACTTCTTGTGGTCTGCGGCGTCGAGGTCGACCCGCTGCTGGCCGGACAGCGCGGCGATGGCGGTCATCACGCGCTCGGTGAACTCGCGGACCTGGCGGCGCTCGACGGTCGGGTCGCCCGCCGGGACCGGCGGGTGCAGCGGTGCGCCGATCCGGACGCGGACGCGTGCCAGCCGCGGCAGCACGGCCCCGATCGGCTGCACCCGGTCGGTGCCGACCATCGCCACGGGCAGCACCGGGACGCCGGTGTCCATCGCCATGCGCGCCACGCCGGTCTTGCCGCGGTAGAGCCGGCCGTCCGGGCTGCGGGTGCCCTCGGGGTAGACGCCGAGCAGCATGCCGGCGCGCACGGCGCGGGCGCCCGTCGCGAGCGCGGCCGCTGCCGCGTCCTTGTCGTTGCGGTCGAGCGGGATGAGCCCCGTCCAGCGGACGAAGGCCGCCTTCGCCCGGCCCTTGAGCCCGCGGCCGGTGAAGTACTCCTTCTTGGCCAGGAAGCTCACCCGGCGCCGGGTCATCACCGGCAGGAACAGCGAGTCGCACATCGACAGGTGGTTGCTCGCCAGCAGCGCGCCACCGCTGCGCGGGATGTGCTCGTCGCCGCTCACCACCGGGCGGAACAGCACGCGGAACAACGGGCGCAACGTGTACTTGACCAGCCAGTAGAACACCGCAGCCTCCCGGCACCAGGACGACCAGCGTCGTGCTCCGATCGCTACCCCACCGCGGGGCTGCGCACGCTGCCGCCGGGGTGAGGGCCCGCCGCCGTGCCCGCCGCACGCCGGCCGCTGGGGGACGGAACGGGACGCACCGGACGTGCCGGACGTGCCGGGCTGCCGCGATGACCGTGGTCGTGTCCGACACAGGGCCATCGCCTGGCGACCGGTGCTCGCTCGACGTCCAGTCGCCGATGAGCCGGCGGAGTCGCCCACCCGGCGACGCGACGGTGCGCGTCAGGCGCCTGCCGCCCGACGGCCGGGGCTGCTTGCGCCGGCGGCACGGCCGTGGTCGGCTGCGCGCCCGTCCGGGAGGTGCCTGCGATGCGCTGCCGCGAGCCGCTCGTCGCCGCGCTCTCGCTGCTCGTGGTCACGGGGTGCTCGGCCGGCGACGGCCTGAGCGACGACGAGCGCGCGCTCGACGGCGCGGTCTCGGTGTGCGTCGGTGCCCCGCCGCAGGGCCAGGACCTCGGGTCCGTCGCGCTCGTGCAGCTGCTGTCACGAGACCGGGTGCTCGACAGCGTGCAGCTGACGGTCCCGGGCGAGGTCGTCCTCCGCACGCCGGCCGATGCGCCCGACACCCGGCTCGTGGTCGACGGCGAGCTCTGGGGCGGCTCGCCGATCGGCGGTGGGTGGGGTGTCTCCCGTGGCACCGGCTGCCCGACCCGGCTGTCCGGTCCGCGCTGATCGAGGGCTCGCGGTCCGCGGGACCCGCGTCCCGGCGGCTGGCCGCGCAGGTCCGGCCGTCCTGGTGGTGGAGGGGCCGCTCCGGTCCTGACCGGGTCAGTGACGGCGAGAGGTCACCGAGCCGGGTCGGCCTCCGGCGGCGGTGTCCTTGGTCTGACCACAGGACGGTCCACCGAGCGGTACGGTGGCCGCCGCCACAGGCGCCCGGCGCTGGGCACGGCGGTCGGCGTGCGGGCGGACGGGCTGGGCGGACGGGCTGGGCTGACGGGCTGGGCGGACGACGGGAGCGGACATGGCGGAGCGGTCGGCACCGGCCGTCGCGCGGGCCATCGCGCCGCCGAGCGTGCCGCCGGTCGTCCCCGCCGTCGCACCGTCCGGAGCGGCACCGACCGGCGGGGCACCGGCGTCCGGTCCGACGTGGACGTCGGTGAGCCGCAGCCGCACGCACGAGCTCGTGCTGCAGCGCATCGAGGAGCAGATCGTCGCGGGCAACCTGCGCGTCGGTGACCGGCTGCCGGCCGAGCGCGACCTCGCCGCGCAGCTCGGCGTGAGCCGGTCGTCGATCCGGGAGGCCGTCCGGATCCTGGAGGCGCAGGGCGTGCTGACCAGCGGGGTCGGCACCGGCCCCGACGCGGGGACCGTCGTGTCGGCGCTGTCCGCCGAGGCCCTCACCCGGGTGCTGCGGCTGCACCTCGCGCTGTCGAGCTTCGACCTGGCCGAGCTCGTCGAGGCCCGGGTGACGCTCGAGCGGTCGAGCGCGCGGCTGGCCGCGGTCGGAGCCTCCGAGCGGGACCTCGCCGTGCTGGACGGCCTGCTCGAGCAGATGGCCGACGCGGCCCTGTCGCGCGAGGCGTTCAACGACCTCGACACCGCGTTCCACGTCGAGCTGGCGCGCGCGTCGCACAACCGGCTCGTCAGCGACGTGACCGTGGCGCTGCGCAACAGCCTGCGCAGCGACATCCACGTCGCCTTCGACCGGCTGGACGACTGGCCGGCGGTGCGCACGGGCCTGGTCGCCGACCACACCGCGATCGCCGACGCCCTGCGGGCCCGCGACCCCGAGGCCGCGGCCGAGCGGGTGGAGCGGCACATCCGCGGCTTCGCCGTGCACCTGCTGCCCGACGCCGACCCGCCCGACGCCCACCAGCCCGACGCCCACCAGCCCGGCGCCCACCAGCCCGGCGCCGCCGGCGCTCCCACCCAGCCCAGCCCGACGACCTGACGAGAGGCGAGCCATGCGCATCGCACTGTTCGTGACCTGCCTGGCCGACACGCTGTTCCCGTCGGTCCCGCAGGCCACGGTGACGCTGCTCGAGCGGCTGGGCCACGAGGTGGTGTTCCCGCCCGGGCAGACGTGCTGCGGCCAGATGCACATCAACACCGGCTACCAGCGCGACGCGCTCCCGGTCGTCCGGCACCACGTCGAGGTCTTCGAGCCGTACGACGTCATCGTCGCGCCGTCCGGGTCGTGCGTCGGCTCGGCCCGGCACCAGCACGCCAAGGTCGCGCGCCGGGCCGGGGACGAGCGGCTCGCCGAGCGGGCCGAGGCGGTGGGCGCCCGCACGTACGAGCTGTCCGAGCTGCTCGTCGACGTGCTCGGCGTCGAGGACGTCGGCGCGAGCTACCCGCACCGCGTGACCTACCACCCGACCTGCCACTCGCTGCGGATGCTCCGCGTCGACGACAAGCCGCTGCGGCTGCTGCGCAACGTCCGCGGCCTCAACCTCGTCGAGCTGCCGGCCGCCGACTCGTGCTGCGGCTTCGGCGGCACCTTCGCGCTGAAGAACGCCGACACCTCGACCGCGATGCTCGCCGACAAGATGCGGCACGTCGTCGGCACGGGCGCCGAGGTCTGCACCGCCGGCGACTCGTCCTGCCTCATGCACATCGGCGGTGGGCTGTCGCGCCTGCAGAGCGGGGTCCGCACGGTGCACCTGGCCGAGATCCTGGCCTCCACCGACGACCCCACCGGGACGACCGCGGGCCTGAGCGTGCCGGCCGGGGTGGTCGCGTGACCACCTTCCTGGGCCTGCCGACGGTGCACGCCCCCGCGGGCGTCGGGCACCTCGAGGGCGACGAGTCGTTCCCGACCGCGGCCCGCCGCGCGCTCGGCGACGCCCAGCTGCGCGGCAACATCGGCCGAGCCACCACGACGATCCGCGGCAAGCGCGCGAAGGTCGTCGCCGAGGTCCCCGACTGGGAGGAGCTGCGCGAGGCCGGCCGCACCCTCAAGGCGTCCACGATGGCCCGCCTGCCGGAGCTGCTCGAGCAGCTCGAGCAGCAGGTCACCGCGCGCGGCGGCACCGTGCACTGGGCGCGCGACGCGGCCGAGGCCAACGCCATCGTCACCCGGCTGGTCAAGGCCACCGGCGCCGACGAGGTCGTCAAGGTCAAGTCCATGGCGACGCAGGAGATCGGGCTCAACGAGGCGCTCGAGGAGGCGGGGATCGCCGCCTGGGAGACCGACCTCGCCGAGCTCATCGTCCAGCTCGGGCACGACAAGCCGTCGCACATCCTCGTGCCCGCGATCCACCGCAACCGCAGCGAGATCCGCGAGATCTTCCGGCGCGAGATGCCCGGGCTCGGCACCGAGCTCGACCCGGGCCTCACCGACGACCCGCGCGAGCTCGCGATGACGGCGCGGCGGCACCTGCGCCGCACCTTCCTGCGCGCGAGGGTCGCGATCTCGGGCGCGAACTTCGGCATCGCCGAGACCGGGACGCTGTCGGTCGTCGAGTCCGAGGGCAACGGCCGGATGTGCCTGACCCTGCCCGAGACGCTCATCACCGTGATGGGCATCGAGAAGCTCGTCCCGACCTTCTCGGACCTCGAGGTCTTCCTGCAGCTGCTGCCGCGGTCGTCGACCGGCGAGCGGATGAACCCCTACACCTCGCTGTGGACGGGGGTGACGCCCGGCGACGGTCCGCAGGAGTTCCACCTCGTCCTGCTCGACAACGGGCGGACGGCGGTGCTCGCCGACGAGGTCGGCCGCGAGGCGCTGCACTGCATCCGCTGCTCGGCGTGCCTGAACGTGTGCCCGGTGTACGAGCGGACAGGCGGCCACGCGTACGGCTCGGTCTACCCGGGCCCGATCGGCGCGATCCTGTCGCCGATGCTCACCGGCGTCAGCGGCGACGGCGTCAACGACTCGCTGCCGTACGCCAGCTCGCTGTGCGGCGCCTGCTACGACGTCTGCCCGGTCAAGATCGACATCCCCAGCATCCTCGTCGAGCTGCGCGCGCAGCACGTCGAGGCGTACGCCGACACCCACCGCGTGCCGTCGCCGGAGGCCGCGGCGATGGCGGCGGCCGCGGTCGCGATGACCTCGCCGCTGCGCTGGCGCCTGGCCC
Organism: uncultured bacterium; assembly: GCA_964243385.1. Lineage (GTDB taxonomy): Bacteria > Actinomycetota > Actinomycetes > Mycobacteriales > SCTD01 > SCTD01. The sequence continues at coordinate 8,348 of CAXTFU010000056.1, forward strand.
AGCGCGCGAGCCGGCTCGGGCGCCTGCTCGGACGGGCCCAGGCCGGTGGGGTGCGCCGCATCAGGTCGCTGCCGCCGCCGCTGTCGGGCTGGACGGGCAGCCGCGACCTGCCGCTGCCCCCGGCCGAGACGTTCCGCGAGAGCTGGCTGCGCACGCACGGCCCGGCGAGCCCGGCCCCGACGGCGGCTCCCGCGACGAAGGACGGGTCGTGAGCGCCCCCGCGCAGGCGGGGTCCGACGACGCGGCGCGCACCGAGGTGCTCGCCCGGATCCGCTCGGCCCTCGGGGCCGACCCGGTCGTGGAGCCCGTGGCCCGCGGCTACCGCACCGCCGGCGAGCACGCCCCGGGCGCCGAGCCGCTGCTCGCCCTGCTCGAGGACCGGCTGGTGGACTACAAGGCCGGGGTGCACCGCTGCACGGCCGCCGAGCTCGCGGCGACCGTCGCCGGGGTGCTCGACCGGCTGGCGCCGCAGGGCCGGCTCGTGGTCCCGCCCGACCTGCCGGCCGCGTGGACCGAGGGCCGCGACGTCCTGCGCGACGCCGCGACGGTCACGACCGACGACCTGGACGCCGTCGCGGGCGTCGTCACGGCGTGCGCGGTCGCCATCGCCGAGACCGGGACCATCGTCCTGGACGCCGGCGAGGGTCAGGGCCGCCGCGCGCTCACCCTCGTCCCCGACCTGCACGTCTGCGTCGTGCGGGCCGACCAGGTGGTGCAGACCGTCCCGGAGGCGCTGCGCCGGCTCGAGGCCGTCCGCCCGCAGACGTGGATCAGCGGCCCGTCCGCCACCAGCGACATCGAGCTCAACCGGGTGGAGGGCGTGCACGGCCCGCGGACGCTCGAGGTCGTGCTCGTCAGCGGCTGACGCCCCACCAGGGACGGGCCCGGGCCGGACCCGGCCCACGGGCCCTGGTGGCGGCGGGCCGGTGCAGGCACACTCGGCACGGGTCGCACGAGCCGGGAGGGGTGGTCCGCGTCGTGAGCGTCGGAGCGCTGGCCGCCTCGTCCGGCGACCCGGCAGCACAGGACCGGCCGGGCGGTGTCCGTGGCCAGGCCGTCTGGCGCCCGGTGCGGGAGGACGGACAGGTCGTCGACCTCGAGCTCGTCCACGCCGAGGGCGACCGGGGCGTGCTCGGCCTGCCGGACGACGACGCGGCGCTCGGCGCCCGCATGACCGCGCTGTTCCCGGACGCCCGCGTCGACGGACGGCTCGCCGGGCTGTGCGCGGTCGCGGCGGGCGGCCCGCCCTTCCGCCTCACCCGGCCGGCCTCGGCGGCCCGGCCGCCGGTCGTGCTCGTCGCGCACCGGTCGGCCGACGGCGACGCCGTCGTCGTCGTGCTCGAGCCCCCGCCGGACGACGGCGCCGGCTCGCAGACCCGCGACGAGCACCGCTGGCAGCGGCTGTTCGACGACACCCGGCTGGGCGTGCTGGTGCTCACCCTCGACGGCTTCGTGCTCGAGGCGAACCCGGCGATCTGCGCGCTGCTGGGCCGGCCGCTGCACGAGGTCGTCGGGGTGCGGTTCCACGACTTCGCCGCCCCGCACGACGAGACCCGCGTCGACCGCGAGCTGCTGCTGCGCAGCGGGCACGCGACCCTGCTCAAGAGCTACCTGCGCAGCGACGGCCGCACGCTGTGGCTGCGCGCCGCCGTCAGCCTCGTCGTCGAGGACGGCGAGCGGCGGATGCTGTCGATCTGCGAGGACGTCACGCAGACGCAGCAGGCGCTCGCCGAGCTCGCGCACCGCGCGACCCACGACGGCGTGACCGGGCTGCCGAACCGCGAGGCGCTGCGCGCCCGGCTCGCCGAGCTCGCGGCGCAGGTGCGGGCGGGCGCCCTGCCGAGCCTCGGCCTGCTGTTCCTCGACCTCGACCGCTTCAAGGTCATCAACGACTCGCTGGGGCACGCCGCGGGCGACCGGCTGCTGCGGGCGGTCGCCGGGCGCCTGCAGCAGGCGGTGTCCCGGGACGACCTGCTCGCCCGGCTCGGCGGCGACGAGTTCGCCGTCGTCACCGCCGACGCGTCCGCCGCCCCCGCGCTGGCCGAGCGGCTGGTCGCCGCGATGGGCCGGCCGTTCGTGCTGGACGGGCGCGAGGTGACGGTCGGCGCCAGCACCGGCATCGCCGTCCGGACGCACGGCGGGACCTGGCCGGAGCCCGACCCGGAGGACGGTCCGGAGGCCACCGCCGAGGACGTCCTGCTGCGCGAGGCCGACACCGCGATGTACGCCGCGAAGCGCGCCGGCGACGGGCCCGTCGTCGTGTTCCGGGAGACGCTGCGGCGCCGGGCCCTCGCCCGGCTCGAGGACGAGCAGGGGCTGCGCCGGGCGCTGCGCGACGGCGAGCTGCGGGTGCACTACCAGCCGATCGTCCGGCTCTCGACCCGGCGGACGGTGGGCTGGGAGGCCCTGGTGCGCTGGCAGCACCCGGTGCGCGGCCTGCTCGGTCCGGAGGCGTTCCTGCCGATGGCCGAGGAGACCGGGCTCGTCGTCCCGCTGGGCCGCCTCGTGCTCGAGCGGGCGTGCGCGCAGCTGGCCGCCCGGCGCGCGGCCGGGGACGCGGACGGCACCGCCGACGGGGGAGCGCCGCTGCGCATGTCGGTGAACGTCTCGGCGCAGCACCTGGCCGCCGGCACGCTGCAGGACGACGTCGACGCCGCCCTGGCCGCCGCCGGGCTCGAGCCGTCCGGCCTGACGCTCGAGATCACCGAGCAGGCGCTCGTCGTCTCGCACGTGCAGGCGGCCGCCGTGCTCGCCGACCTGCGCGGCCGCGGGTGCCGCATCGCGCTGGACGACTTCGGCACCGGCTACAGCTCGCTGGCCTACCTGCGGCGGCTGCCGGTCGACGTGCTGAAGATCGACCGGACCTTCGTGACGGGCGCCGGGACGGGGGCGAACGACAGCGCGCTGCTGTCGGCGATCACGGCGCTGGGCCGCAGCCTCGGGCTGGACACGGTCGCCGAGGGCGTCGAGACGGGGGACGAGCTCGCCGCGACCGAGGCGGCCGGGGCGACGCACGCCCAGGGCTTCTTGTTCGGGCGTCCCGCCCCGCCCTGACCGGCGCTACTGCAGCGGGAACGGCGGCTGCCGCCACGGCGGGTCGGGCGACAGCTCGACGGCGGCCACCCACTTGACCCACCAGAAGCCGCGCCGACCCGGGGCGACGAGCCGCCGGGGCCCGCCGTGCCCGGCGCTGAGCGGCTCGCCGCCCACCTGCGTGGCGAGCAGCAGCCGGCCGGCGTCCTCGACCGGGAAGCGGCGCCGGTAGCCGGTCGTCGAGACGACCACCAGGCTCCGGGTGCCGGCCGGGGGGTCGACCAGCCGGTCCAGGCGCACGCCGGACCACCGCTGCGCGGCGAACCAGCCGCCGGTGCAGTCCAGGACCGCGTCGACCTCGTCGCGCTCCGGACCGAGCTCGACGACCCGACCGTCCACCCGCAGCGGTGCAGCGCGCACCTGCGCCGACGGCTCGACGTCGGTGAACCACGAGGTCACCGGCATCGCCGCCGGATCGCCGGAGCCCCGCTCGGTCGAGCCCGTCGGCGTTTGCCGCGCGCCGGAGACGCCCGGCAGCCGGGTGAGCGCCGCGAGCGCGACCCCGCCGCCGGCGAGCATCCCGGCGCCGAGCAGCGAGCGCCGCGACAGGTCACCTGCCCGCAGCCGCTGGGGGTGCGTGACGACGTGGCCGGCGACGAGCGGGACGGCCAGCAGGGCGCTCCCGACGTGCACCTGCAGCGGCGTGAGCCCCAGCACCACCGAGAACCCGGCCACCTCCTGCGCCACCCCGGAGACCAGGCACAGGACGAGCAGCAGGCCGAGCGCCACCCCCGCGCCCCGCCCCGGGTGCGCGGCGCGGGCGAGGCCGCGGCGGACCAGCACCGACTTCCAGGGCGCGAGCAGCGTCAGGGCGAGCCCGCCGGCGGCGTGCGCGGTCGTCACGACGGTCGTCGCCGGCGCGGCGCCCACCGCGTACGACACCGTCCCGGTCACGAGCGACAGCGCGAGCAGCACCAGCAGGGTGGCGTTCGTCCGCCGTCCGGCTCGCGCTCGCACCCGTGCCACCCTCCCGCGCTGCCGTCTGCCGAGCCTGGATGCCGGCGGCGCCGGGCGTCCCGCCGAGCCTGCCCCACCGCTCGGGCCCCGGCCACCGGGCCGCCGGCGTGCGCGACCGTGCTACGAACCGGCGGCGGCGGCTCAGCCCAGCGGCAGCGGCTGCGCCTCGCCGGTCGGGCCCTCGAGCACCGGCTCGGCCGCGCCCGGCGCCGTCCCCTCCTGCCAGGTCAGGCGGTCCAGCCACATCGCGCGTCGGCCGCCGCTGTCGTAGCCCTCCTCACCGGCCTGCCAGGCGTGGTAGACGAGCCACTGCTCGCCGTCGACGTCGAGCACCGCCTGGCCGCCGGGGCCGGTGGCGTCGCCCTCGCTGTCGACCCACGGCTCGTCCGACCGGTCGGTGTACGGCCCGGTCACGCTCGTCGCGGTGGCGTAGCCCATCGCGTAGGCGTCGCTGCCGTAGTCGTTCGCCGAGTAGAAGAGCACGTAGGTGCCCTCGTGCAGCACCACCGTCGGCGCCTCGACGAGCGCACCCTGCCAGTCCTTCGTCTGCCGCAGGCCGGTGTCGACCGCCCGTCCCAACAGCTGCGTGCCGTCGGCGGACAGTTCCTGCACCCAGATGCGGGTGTCGAGGCCGCGGGCGTTGCCGTCGTTCTTCCAGAACAGCCAGCGTCGCTCGTCGACGTCGGTGAAGGCGAACGCGTCGATCGACCCGCCCAGGTCGCGCTGGCACAGCAGCGGCTCGGTCGAGGTGTCCTCGAACGGGCCCGCGGGCTCGGCCGCGACGGCGAGCGCCAGGCACTGCAGGCCCGACGCCTGCTCGCGGGCGACGTAGTACATGAGCCACCGGTCGCCGGCCGCGACGACCTCCGGCGCCCAGGTGAGCCCGTCCTGCAGCGGCTGCCAGTCGGGGCGCTCGGGGAGCGCGTCCTCGGGCGCCGACCAGTCGACGAGGTCGCGGGACGTCGACACCTGGATGGCGCTGCTGCCGGCCTGTCCGGTCGCGTACGCGTAGAAGGCGTCGCCGTCGCGGACGATCGTCGGATCGGCGTAGTCGGTGTCGAGCACCGGGTTGGTGAACGTCGTCGCGGCACGGGCCTCACCGTCACCGTTGCCGCCGGCCCCACCGCACGACGCCAGGGCGCAGACGAGCGCCAGCGCCGCGGCGGACGCACCGCCGCGGCGCTGGCCAGGACGCACGCTCAGCCCTTGAGGCCGCTGCGCGCGACGCCCTCGATGACGAACCGCTGGCTGACCGCGAACAGCAGCAGCACCGGGATGGCGGCGATGACGCCACCGGCCATGATCGTCGAGTAGTCCGTCGAGTACGCGCCCTGCAGCGTCGACAGGCCCGGCTGCAGCGTGAGCCGCTCGGGGCTGAACAGGACGTACAGCGGCCACAGGAAGTCGTTCCAGTTGGTGAGGAAGCTCAGCAGCGCCAGCGTCGCGAGCGGGCCGCCCGACAGCGGGAGGATCACCGACCGGAAGATGGTCCACCGGTTGGCGCCGTCGATGAGCGCCGCCTCCTCGAGCTCGGCCGGCAGCGACAGGAAGAACTGCCGCAGGAAGAACACGCCGAAGGCTCCGGCCGCGCCGGGCACGATGATCGCGACGAGGCTGTCGAGCCAGCCCAGCTGGTCGACGATGTTGTAGTTCGGGATGAGCAGCGAGATCGGCGGCACGAAGATCGTCGCGAGGATGAGCGCCGTCAGGAGCTTCTTGCCCGGGAAGTCCAGCCGGGCGAGCGCGTACGCCGCGAGGGACGCGACCACGAGCACGAGGATCGTGTGCAGCGTCGCGGCGATGAGGCTGTTGAAGAACCACCGCCCGACCGGGGTCGCCGCCGCGCCGAGGATGGACGAGAAGCCCTCGGTGGTCGGGTCACGGGGGATGACGTTGAGCGTCCGGCTCGCCATCTCGTTCGTCGACTTCAGCGACGTCGACAGCATCCAGATGAGCGGCGACGCCATCAGGACGGCGATCAGCCCCATGGTCAGCAGCAGGGGGAGCGAGCGCTTGCGCTCCCCCGACTCGCGGCCGGGGCCGGTGCTGACCTTCGGCGTCGAGCGCCCGCCCGAGGCGGCGTCCGTGCCGGCCCGCTTGGACGTCGTCCGGCGAGCGCTGGAGGGCTTGGTCGGGGTGCTCACTTCGCGTCCCTCTCCCGGGTGATGGCCAGCATGGCGACGCTGATGAGGAGCAGGCACAGCGTGATGACAGTGCTCATGGCCGCGGAGGTGCCCATGTTGAACCGCGCGAGGCCCTCCTCGGCGATCTGCATGATCGCCGACCGGGTCTCGCGGCCCGGCTGGCCCTGCGTGATGATGTAGGACTGGCCGAACAGGTTCGCCGACGCGAGCAGCGTGATGGTGACGACGAACACGAGCACCGGCCGCAGGCCCGGCAGCGTGACGTTGAAGAACTGCTGGCGGGGGCTCGCGCCGTCCATGTCGGCCGCCTCGTACAGCTCGCGGGAGATGTCCTGCAGCCCGGCCAGGAAGATGACCATGTTGTAGCCGAGGGTCCACCAGATGGTCGGGATGACGAGCGCGGCCCAGACCCACGGGGTGTCGGTCAGCCACGGCGGGCTGTCGATGCCGACCTTGTCGAGCATCGAGGCCAGCACGCCGACGTTGGGGTCGAGCAGGTAGCGCCACAGGATGCCGATGACGGCCACGCCGAGCACGTACGGCGCGAAGATGACGGCCCGGAAGAAGTTGCGGCCGGGGAACTTGCGGGCCAGCGGGATGGCCAGCAGCAGCGGCAGCACCACGATGAGCGGCACGCTGAGCACCGTGAAGATCGCGGTGGCCCGCATGGACGCCCAGAACGGCCCGGCGGTCGTCGTGCCCGGCGTGAACAGCTCGATGTAGTTGTCGAGCCCGACGAACGGCTTGCCGGGCAGCAGGAAGTCCCAGTCGTGCAGGCTGATCCACAGGCCGTACAGGATCGGGGCCAGGACGAACAGCACGAACAGCACCAGGTACGGCGCGAGGAACAGGTAGGCCGTGAGCGGGCTCGCGGCGGTCGGCGACTTCACCTTGCCCGGGACGACGTCCGAGGACGACACGGCGTCCCGCCCCGGCCGGCGTCCCCGCGAGGACGCCGGCGCGGTCGCGGTGCCGGCCATCAGGTGTACTTCTTGCGGTTGTCCTCCAGCAGGGCGTCGGCCTTCTTGGCGGCGCTCTCGAGGGCGGCCTTCGGCTTCGCCTTGCCGAGGACGGCGGTGTTCACGGCCTGCTCGAACGTCGGCGCGGTGACGTCGCCGATGCCGGGGATGGTCGGCGGGAAGACGACGTGATCGAGCTGGGCGGCCAGCACGCTCTGCACCGGCAGGGCCTTGAACTCGGCGCTCTCGCGCACGCTGTTGCGGGCCGGGACCTGGCCCGACTTGGCCCACTCGATGGAGTTCTCGCTCAGGTAGGCGAGGAAGTCACGGGACGCGTGCAGCTTGTTCTCGTCCGGCGCCTTCTGCCGCATGACGGTCAGCTGGTGCGAGCTCGCCCAGACGGCGGGCTTCTCGCCGATGGTCGGCAGCGGGGCGGCGCCCCAGTTCAGGCCGTCGACCTTGGCCCACTCGTTCATCATCCAGATGCCGTCCCACGTCATGGCGTCGCGACCCTGGCGGAAGGCCTGCGCCTGCGCGTCGTTCGCGACGTTCTTCGGGCTGAAGCCCTTGTCGACGTGGCTCGTGTACCAGCTCAGCGCCTCGACACCGGCCTCGGAGGCGAAGGTCGACTTCTCGGCGTTCTCGTCGTACAGCGAGCCGCCGAACTGGCTGAGCAGGCTGATGAAGATCAGGTGCGCCGGCCAGGTCGCGGTGGCCCAGAACGGCTGCGCGACGCCCTTGCCCTTCATGCCGGCCAGGGCGGCCTCCCAGCTCTGGCGGTCCTTCGGCGGCTCGGCGACGCCGCCCTTGGCCAGCAGGTCCTCGTTGTAGTAGAAGCCCAGCGGATGGACGTCCAGCGGGATCGCGTAGCGGGCCTCCTTGTAGATGCCCGCGTTCCACACCAGCTCGTTGAAGTCGTTCTTGTCGAGCTTCAGGTCGTCGGTGAACTCGTCCAGGTTGATGATGACGTTGCGGGCCGCGTTCGTGGCGACCTGGTCGACGTGCATCGCCGCGACGTCCGGACCGGCGCCGCTGGCGACCGCGTTCGGCATCTTGGAGTAGAAGTCGGCCCACTCGAGGGTGTTCATCTGGACTTCGATGTTGTCGTGCTCGCCGTTGAAGGTCTCGACCATCTTCTTCATGAAGGCGCCGTCGCCGCCGGTGAAGCCGTTCCAGAACTTGAGGGTGACCTTCTCGCCCTCGTAGGGCCCCTCGCCGATCTTCCCGGCACCGCCGGCGGCGGGCGAGCCGGCCGAGCCGCCTCCGCAGGCCGAGACGGCGGCGCCGACGCCGAGCGCGGCACCGAGCCCCAGCACTCCTCGTCGCGACAGGTGCAGCGAGGGGTCGCCGAGTCCGTTGTGGGTCATGTCGTTCCTTCCGTGAGGTCGTGCGGGAGCGGGACGGTGAGCGTGCGTGCGTGCCGGGTGGTCGGCGGTCGGGGGCGGTGTCCGCCGCGGGGACTGGGTCAGGGGGTGGGCTCGGGGGACGCGGCCGTCGACGCGGCCAGCAGCGCCGGGGCGGACGCCGCGGTGACGGCGGTGCCGACGCTGACCGCCGCCCAGGACACCGGCGGCAGGGTGAAGCGCAGCGTCCCGTCGGCCAGGACGACCGGCAGCTCGCGCGGCCGCACGCGGTCGGGGTGCTCCTGGGTGTTGGTGAGGTACGGGTCGTCCTCGGCCAGGACCATCGCCTCGCGCACCTCGGTCGCCTCGAGCTGGGCGAGCGTGAGGACGACCTCGATCGGCTCGTGCGTGCCGCGGTTCACCGCGAACACGCTGAGCGACCCGGTCCCGGCGTCCCAGGTGGCGGTGGCGTCCAGCACGGGGACGTCGCCGAACTTCGCCGTGGGGTAGGTCGGGCAGTCCATCGCGAGCTGCAGCACCTCGCCCTGGGCCAGCCGGGCGGTGTGCGCGAACGGGTGGAAGATGGTCTGCCGCCAGGCGGGGCCGCCGGGCTCGGTGCGGATCGGCGCGATGATGTTGACCAGCTGCGCCTGACAGGCGATGGCGACGCGGTCGGCGTGCCGCAGCAGCGTGATGAGCAGGTCGCCGACGACGACGGCGTCGGCCACGTTGAAGACGTCCTCGATGAGCCGCGGCGCCTCCTCGAACTCGAGGTTCTGCGCGCCGACGAAGCGGCCCTTCTCGTACCAGACGTTCCACTCGTCGAAGGAGATCTTCAGCTTCTTCGGGTTGCGCAGCCGGGCGCCCACGTGGTCGGCGGTCGCCACGACGGCCGAGATGAAGCGGTCCATGTCGACGCCGGAGGCGAGGAACGCCGGCAGGTCGCCGTCCATCTCCTCGTAGTACGCGTGCATCGAGATGTGGTCGACCATGTGGTAGGTGTGCTCGAGGATCACCGCCTCCCAGGCGGCGAAGGTCGGCATGGCGCTGTTGCTGCTGCCGCAGGCGATGAGCTCGACCCGCGGGTCGACCAGGCGCATGGCCCGAGCCGTCTCGGCGGCCAGCCGCGCGTACTCCGCCGCCGTCTTGTGCCCGACCTGCCAGGGGCCGTCCATCTCGTTGCCGAGGCACCACATCCGCACGTCGTGCGGCTGCTTCTCGCCGTGGGCGACGCGCAGGTCCGACAGGACCGTGCCGCTGGGGTGGTTCGCGTACTCGAGCAGGTCGCAGGCCTCCTGCACGCCGCGGGTGCCGAGGTTCACCGCCATGATCGGTTCGAGCTCGGCCTTGCGTGCCCAGGCCATGAACTCGTTTAAGCCGAACTGATTGGTCTCGATGCTGCGCCAGGCCAGGTCCAGGCGGCGGGGGCGCTCGTCGGCCGGGCCGACGCCGTCCTCCCAGCGGTAGCCGGAGACGAAGTTGCCGCCCGGGTAGCGCACCGCGGTCGCGCCGAGCTCGCGCACGAGCTCGAGGACGTCGGTGCGGAAGCCGTCGTCGTCGGCCGTCGGGTGGCCCGGCTCGTAGATGCC
>CAXTFU010000057.1:0-7196 GCA_964243385.1 uncultured bacterium
CGGCGGTGTCCGCCGGCAGCGGCGGTGTCCGCCGGCAGCGGCGGTGTCCGCCGGCGACGGCGATGTCCGCCGGCGACGGCGATTCGCCGCGGCCGGGCGGTGCGGGCGCCGCGGCCGGGCGGTGCGGGCGCCGCGGTCAGGCGTCCGGCGCGGTCGCTCCCAGCGCGGTGACGTCGTCGGACGGTGCGGCGTCGGCGTCGGCCCCGTCCTCGTCGGGCAGCGCGTCGAACGGCGCGCCGCCGGTGCCGGCGGTCGGGTCGGCGGGCAGCGCAGGGTCGACGGCGAGGACGGCGTCCGACGTGGCCTGGGCGGCGCCGGACGTCAACGCGGCGTCAGCGGTCGAGTCGGCGGCGTCGGCGGTCGAGTCGGCGGCCGTCGAGGCGGCGACGTCCGCGGCCTCGGCCACGGCGGGGGCGGTCAGGGCGTCCGCCTCGACCAGCGCGTCCGCGAGCACGTCCACGGCCACCGCGTCGGCGTCCCCGGTGGCGTCAGCAGTGACGTCAGGAGCGCTGGACGGCGCGGCAGCAGCGTCCACGGCCACGGCAGCGCCAGGGTCGCGCTCGTCGCGGACGTCGACCAGCTCGAGCTCGTCGAGCTCCTCGTGCTCGACGGCCATGCCGGAGTAGGACGACTCGGGCTGCTCGACGACCGTCTCGCTGTGGGCGCCGCAGCCGTGGGTGAGCGCGACGACGCGCCCGTCGTCGGGGGCCATGCCGTTGGCGCACGCGCCGAACAGGCGGCCGAGCGCGCCGGCCATCGGCGCGAAGAAGCCGCAGTCGCGGCACTGGCCGGGCGCGGCCTTGGCGATCGGGCTGGCCGGGCCGGCCTCGCCCTCGTACCAGCGCTCGGCCGCGTCGGCGCGGCCCTCGAGCGACAGGACCCGCGCGCGGCCCAGGCCGAGCTCGCGGTGCAGGTCGAAGGGCAGCTGGTCCGCGTCGACGTCGGCGTAGGCGGGCACGAGGCGCGGGTCGTCAGCGGCCGGCGGCAGCAGGTCACCGGGGCCGAGGTCGCCGGGCTGCACCCGCTCGCTCCACGGCACCCAGGCAGGCGCGAGCAGCGCCGAGCCACCGGGCAGCAGGACCACCTCGTCGACGGTGACCTCGTCCGCGCCCTCGGCGCGCACGACCGAGACGGCCCAGCGCCAGCCGACGTAGGCGGGATCGGTGGTCGCGAACCAGTGGGTGACGAGGTGGCCCTCACCGGCGTCCTGCTCGGCCTCGACCTCGAGGTGCTCCCCGACGGCCGTGCCCGCCACCTCCGTGGCGGCCGACCGGGCCAGGTCGACGGCGGCGGCGCAGCGCTCGTCGGGCTGCGTCGGCGACGACGGCAGCGGCGACGAGGACGGACCGCCGTCCGCAGCGGCCGGCAGTGCGGGGGCCTGCGAGGGAGCGGTCACGACGGGGTCCTCCTGGAGCTCGGGCGTGGCGGGTGCTGCGTCCGGGCGGACGTGGTCGTCCGAAGCCGCCGTGCCGACGGCACTCGGGACGACGGCACTCGGGACGACGGCACCGGGGACGACGGCACCGGGGACGACGGCAGCGGCGGTGCCGGCACCGGCGGCACCGGCGGCCGCGACGTCCGGCCCGCCGGCTGTGGACTCGCTCACGACGGCGTCGTCCGGCGCGCCCTGGTCGCGCGGGCCCGCCAGGACGCCCGATACCTTCTTCGTGACGTCCCTCAACCTGCGTCGCACACCGGGCACCTGGACAGTCTTCCAGACCCGGCCCTCGACCCGGCCCGACCGCCGACGACCTCCTCGGAGCACCGATGACCGCCCGACGCCTGCTCCGCTCCGCCTTCGCGGTCGGGGCGCTGCTGGCACTGACCGCCTGCGAGCAGCCGACGCCGCTCGTCACCGTCGTCAGCGGCGGGAGCAGCGTCTACAGCGAGGCGAGCACGTGGTGCTTCGAGGACCAGACCCCGCCCGACTGCACCGAGCGCGACCAGGGCACGACGCGGCTGGCCGTGCGCGGCGGCGAGACGGTCGGCGTCGACGTCGGCAAGGAGCTCGTCGACGACGGGTGGTTCATCGAGCTGTCCGACCCGCAGGCGCAGGAGGCCGAGGCGCAGCAGCCGCAGCGGTCCGAGCCCCAGACCGGCCACTACTTCACCTTCGACGCGCCGAACCTGCCGGCCGGGAGCCGGTTGCTGCTGACCGTCCGCTCGCTGACCGGGGACGCCGAGCCGTCCGGCGAGTGGCAGTTCACCCTCACGCCGAAGCGGTAGCGGCCCGCCGAAGCGGTCGGGGACGGCGCGGCTCAGGCCTCGAGCTCGGTCGCGACAGCGCGCAGGATCGTCCCGATGCGCCGGGCCGTCTCGCGGTCGACGTGCTTGCCGCGCCGCAGCGACGGCTGCACCCGCGCCTCGAGCATCTTGATCATGTCCTCGACCATGCCCTGCAGCTCGTCCGGCGAGCGCCGGGCCCCGGCGAGGGTCGGCGGGGCGTCCAGCACGGTGACGGCGAGCGCCTGCTCGCCGCGCTTGCCGGCCGCGACGCCGAACTCGACCCGCGTCCCCGCCTTGAGCTCCTCGACGCCGCCGGGCAGCGCCGACTTGGGGACGAAGACGTCGCCGCCGTCGTCGCGGGACACGAAGCCGAAGCCCTTGTCCTTGTCGTAGAACTTGACCTTGCCGGTGGGCACGGGGACCTCGTCGTCTCAGGAGCGGACCGGGCGCGGCCCGGGGGGAGAGGACTGCACACGCTAGTCGGCCCGTACCGTGACGCAGCAGGGCCGGGACGCGGGTGCAGCACGCACGAGACGCGCAGCAGCACCCGGCAGCACGACGGGGCCGCACGACGGGGCCGCACGACGGGGCCGCACGACGGGACAGCACGACGGGGCAGCACGACGGGGCCGCACGACGGTCGGCAGGACGACGGGAGCGGACGACGTGGCAGGCACGACGGGGCGGCACGCGGCCCCGGACGACCCGCGACCGGGCGAGGGGCTCGTCCGGGTCGGCGCGGCTGTCTTCGCGGTCGGCGTGCTCGGCGTGCTGCTGGCGGTCGTGCCGTTCTTCTTCGGCCGCGAGGACGCGCCGACGTGGACGGCGCTCGTCGCCTCGCTGCTGCCGGTCGGCCTCGGGATCGCGCTGCTCGGGCTGCTGCGCGGGGCGCGCGCCCGGCGCCGGGGCGTGGCGGGCTGAGCGCAGGTCTCAGCCCGTGAGCGCGGCGTTCATCGAGCCGGAGCGGAACGCGCGCGCCGTCACGGTCGTGAAGCCCTCGGCCCGCACGACGGCCAGCGCGTCGTCGTCGCAGACGGCGAGCGCACCGACGTCCAGCTCGACGCGGGCCTGGCCGTCGCCGAGGTCGCGCACACGCAGGTCGACGACCTCCGCGCCGCGGCCGGCCAGGTGTGCCCGCAGCGCGCGCTCGGCCCGGTCGACGCGGGCCAGGCCGGACGACGTGACCTGCAGGCCGTAGGCGATCCGGCTGGCCAGGCACGCCAGCGCCGGCTTGTCGGCGGTGGCGAGCCCCCAGCGGCGGCTCGCGGCGCGCACCTGCGCCTTGGTGAGCCCGGCGTCCAGCAGCGGCGTGCGGGCGCCGCGCTCGGCGGCGGCGCGGATGCCGGGCCGGAAGCCGGCCACGGCGTCGTCGGCGTTCGTGCCGGTCGCCACGGCGGACAGGCCCAGCTCGTGCGCGAGCGGGCGCAGCGTGTCGACGAGCGTGGCCTTGCAGTGGAAGCACCGGTCGGCGCCGTTGGCGACGTAGCCCTCGCGGGAGAGCTCGTCGGTCGTCGGCGTCAGGTGCCGCACCCCGAGCGAGGCGGCGAAGGCCCGGGCCGCAGGCAGCTCGTCGGCCGCGAGCGAGGCGCTCACCGCGGTGGCGGCGACGACGCGCTCCGGACCGAGCGCGCGGGCGGCCGCGGCCAGCAGGAACGCCGAGTCGGCGCCGCCGGAGAACGCGACGAGCAGCCCTCCGGTGGCAGCCAGGTCGGCCTCGAGCGCGGCGAGGCGGACGTCGAGCAGGTGGCCGGCGAACCAGTCCGCGAACGCGGTGAGGTCGTCCAGCCGCACGTCGGCGCCCTCGGGCGGGATGCCGCCGGTCGCGACGCCGACGCACAGCGCGTCGGCCGCGCGGGCGGCGCGCACGTCACCGGGGTGGTCGCCGACGTAGACGGTGGCGCCGTGCTCGCGCAGGGCGGTCCCCTTGGCCTCGGCGAACCGGCTCCCGACCACCGCGTCGACCTCGAGGCCGAGCCCGTCGAGCGCAGCCCGCGCGAGCGGCTCGCTCTTGGCGGTCACCACGACGACGCGGCCGCCGCTCGAGCGGACGGCGGCGACGGCGTCGGCGGCCCCGGGCAGCAGGGTGATGAGCGGGTTGCCGAGCGTCCACATGAGCTCGCGGTAGCGGGCGGCGACCGGCACGACTCGCTCGGCGGCGACCCAGTGCGCGACCTCGTGCTCGAGCGGCGGGCCGAGGCGCGACGCCCACAGCTCGGCGTCGACGGCGAAGCCCTGCTCGGCGGCCAGCTGCCGCACGACGGCGACCACGGCCGTGCGGGGGTCGATCAGCGTCAGGTCGAGGTCGAAGCCGACGGTGAGCTGCACCGCCGCAGCCTAGGCGTCGGCGCGGACGGGGCCCCGCCCAGGCACCCCGACCGGGCCGCTCGAGCGCAAGCGGTCAGGTCGGGCCGTCCGGATCGACTCGTCAGGCCCGGACGGTCAGCCCTCGCCGAGCTGCACCTGCTGGCCGGTGCCGGCCGCGTCACGGGCGGCGCGGGACTCCTCGGACTCCATGTCGTCGGGCGGACGGGGCGTGTCCTCGTCGTCCGGCCCGCCGACGGGCGCAGCGCCGAGCACGCCGGCCGGGTCGCCGCCGTCCTGCGGGCCCTCGGCGGTCGAGTCCGCGGAGCCCTCGTCGACACCCTCCGGTGCCACCAGCAGGTCGTCGTCCGGCGCAGTCATGGCCGGACCGTTCCCACCCCGCCGGTCGCGAACCGGCGGCGCCGCCCGCAGGCCCCGCTGCCAGCTCCCCGCCGGCACGCACGGCGTGCCCGGGTGGCCCTGCGGACCTAGTCTTGCCCGGATGGACCCGGCAGCGCGCAGCCTCGCGGACTGGCTCCGCAGCTGGCCGGACGAGCGGCTGGCCCGGCTGCTGCAGGCGCGCCCCGACCTGGCCGTCCCGGTGCCGCCGGACGTCGGCGTGCTGGCCGCCCGCGCCGCGGTGCGGCTGTCGGTGCTGCGGGCGCTCGAGCAGCTCGACGCCTTCGTGCTCGCCCTGCTCGACGGGCTGGTGCTCGCCGAGGAGACGACCTCCCTCGACGCCCTGCGGCGCCTCGTCGGGGACGCCGTCCCGGCCGGGCAGGTCGAGACCGGCGTGACCCGGCTGCAGGACCTCGCGCTGGTGTGGGGGCCGCCCGGGTCGCTGCACGTGGTGGGGCCGGTGCGCGACGTCATCGCCCCGTCCGCCGCAGGGCTCGGCCGCCCGGTGCACGCGCTGCTGAGCCGCCTGCGGGTCAAGGACGTCGCGCCCGTCGCCGCGACGCTCGGCGTCGACGGCGTGGGCGGCGTCGAGGAGCTCTTCGGCGACGCCGACCGGCTCGGCGCGCTGCTCGCCACGGTGGGCGCCTCCGAGCGGCAGGTGCTCGAGGCGCTCGCGCACGGCTCGCCCCTCGGCCAGGTCCGCGACGCCAGGCGGCCCGCCGGGCCGGAGGACGCCGGGTCGCCGGTCCGCTGGCTGCTGGCGCACGGCCTGCTCGTCCCGATCGACGACGACACGGTCGAGCTGCCGCGCGAGGTCGGCCTCGCCGTCCGCGGCGCCTCGGTGCTCGGCAGCGTCCCGGCGACCCCGCCCGGGCTGGAGACGAGCCGCAACGCCGACGTCGACCGGGCCGCGTCCGCCGTCGCCGCCGACACCGTCACCAAGGTCGAGGCGCTGCTCGAGGGGTGGGCGGCCGCGCCGCCCGGGGTGCTGCGCGCGGGTGGGCTCGGCGTGCGCGAGCTCAAGCGCGCCGCGCAGCTGCTCGACGTCGACGAGGCGCACGCCGCGCTGCTCGTCGAGGTCACCGCAGCCGCGGGCCTGGTCGACCAGACCCCCGGGCTCGACCCCGAGTGGCTGCCGACGCCCGCCTACGACGCCTGGGCGGCGCGTCCGCCCGAGCAGCGCTGGACGGCGCTGGCGCAGGCCTGGCTGACGATGACGCGGCTGCCGGGCCTGGTCGGCGAGCGCGACGAGCGCGACAAGGCCCTGGCGCCGCTCGGCCCCGACGTCGAGCGGCCCGGCGCCCCGGCCGAGCGCCGCCGGGTGCTGGAGGTGCTGGCGGCCTCCCCGCCCGGGCACGCCGTCACCGCGGCGAGCGCCCGGGCGGTCCTCGTCTGGTCGGCGCCCCGGCGCGGCGGACGGCTGCGCGACCGGGTGCACGGCTGGGCGCTCGCCGAGGCCGAGCAGCTCGGCCTCACCGGCCGCGGCGGCCTGTCCCGGCACGCCCGGGCGCTGCTCGCGGGGGACGAGGCGGCGGCGTCCCGCGTCCTCGGCGACGCGCTGCCCGACCCGCTCGACCACGTGCTCGTGCAGCCCGACCTCACCGTCGTCGCGCCCGGCCCGCTCGAGCGCGACCTCTCCCGCGAGCTCGCGCTGGTCGCCGACGTCGAGTCGACCGGCGGCGCGACCGTCTACCGGGTGGGCGAGGGCTCGGTGCGCCGGGCGCTCGACGCCGGCCGCAGCGCCAGCGACCTGCACGAGCTGTTCCGGGCGCGCTCCCGCACACCGGTGCCGCAGGCGCTCACCTACCTCGTCGACGACGTCGCCCGCCGGCACGGCCGCATGCGGGTCGGCCTGGCCGGCTCGTACCTGCGCTGCGACGACGAGGCGCTGCTCGCCGAGGTGCTCGTCCACAAGCGCACCGCGACGCTGCGGCTGCGGCGGCTGGCCCCGACGGTGCTCGTCAGCAGCGCGCCGCTCGACCTCGTGCTCGAGCACCTGCGCGCGGCCGGCTTCGCCCCGGCGGCCGAGGCGCCGGACGGGGCGCTGCTCGTCCCGGGCACCGAGGCGCGGCGCACCCCGCTTCGCCAGCGCCCGCACCGGCCGAGCGAGCCCTCGCTCCCGCCCGAGCAGGCAGCCCTGTCGGTCACGGCGCTGCGCGCGGGCGACCTCGCCGCCCGCGCCGCCCGGCGCGCGCCGGTGACGACCAGCCGCTCGACGACCGCCGACACGCTCGCCTTCCTGCAGCAGGCGGCCCGCGAGCGCCGCCAGG
>CAXTFU010000057.1:7206-18383 GCA_964243385.1 uncultured bacterium
GTGTGGCTGGGCTACGTCGACGCGCAGGGCCGCGCCACGTCGCGGGTCGTCGAGCCGCGCGGCGTCGAGGGCGGCTTCATCACCGCCTGGGACCACCTGCGCCAGGAGGACCGGACCTTCGCCCTGCACCGGGTCACCGGGGTCGCGGACGTGGACGCCGACCAGCCCTGACGCCGCGGGCGGCAGCCCGCTCGAGGTGGCACGCTGAGACCGTGACACAGCGCAGAGGTCCGATCACCGGCGCGGCGCAGCTCGACCCGGAGGCCCGGGCGCAGGCGCTGCGGCGGCTCAGCGAGGAGCAGTTCGACGTCCTGGTCGTCGGGGCGGGCGTCACCGGCGCCGGCGTCGCGCTCGACGCGGCCACCCGCGGGCTGAAGGTCGCCCTCGTCGAGGCCCGCGACTACGCCGCCGGCACCTCCAGCCGCTCCAGCAAGCTCGTCCACGGCGGGCTGCGCTACCTCGAGCAGCTCGACGTCGGTCTCGTCCGCGAGGCGCTGCGCGAGCGGGCGCTGCTGCTCGACCGGCTCTGCCCGCACCTGACCCGTCCGGTGTCGTTCCTCTACCCGCTCACCGGCCGGGTGTGGGAGCGGCTCTACGTCGGCACCGGCATCGCGCTCTACGACAGCCTGGGCGGGCGGGGCGGGCGGGTCCGCCGGCACCGCCACCTGACCCGGCGCGGCGCGCTGCGCGCCATGCCGGGGCTGCGCCGCGACGCGCTGGTGGGCGCCATCCAGTACGACGACGGGCAGGTCGACGACGCCCGGCACACGCTGTTCGTCGCGCGCACCGCCGTGCACTACGGCGCGGTCGCGGCGACGAGCGCCCGGGTGACCGGGCTGCTGCAGTCGAACGGCGCGGTGGTCGGCGCGACCGTCCGCGACCTCGAGACCGGGCGCGAGCTCGAGGTGCGGGCCCGCGCGGTCGTGAACGCCGCCGGCGTGTTCACCGACGCGCTGCAGGCGATGGCTCCCGGCGCGAGCGGCCTGCGGGTGCGGGCGTCCAAGGGCATCCACCTCGTCGTCCCCCGCGACGCCATCGACTCGACCACCGGGCTCATCACCCGCACCCCGCACAGCGTGCTGTTCCTCATCCCGTGGCAGGACACGCACTGGCTGGTCGGCACCACCGACACCGAGTGGGACCTCGACCTGTCGCACCCCGCGGCGAGCAGCCGCGACATCGACTACCTGCTCGAGCAGGCCAACCGGGTGCTGGCCCGTCCGCTGACGCACGACGACGTCGTCGGGGTCTACGCCGGCCTGCGGCCGCTGCTGGCCGGCGAGTCGGAGGCGACGAGCAAGCTCTCCCGCGAGCACGCCGTCGTCACGCCCGTGCCCGGCATGACGCTGGTGGCCGGCGGCAAGTACACGACCTACCGCGTCATGGCGCGCGACGCCGTCGACGCGGCGGTCGCGGCGTGGCCCGACTCGGTCCCCGCCTCGTGCACCGAGGACGTGCCGCTGCTCGGCGCGGACGGCTACCGCGCCGCCTGGAACGGCCGGCAGGCGCTCGCCGCCGCGCACGGGCTGACCGGGCACCGCGTCGAGCGGCTGCTCGGTCGCTACGGCACCCTCGTCGGCGACGTCCTCGCGCTGGTGCGCGAGCGCCCCGACCTCGGCCGCCCGCTCGCGGGCGCCCCCGACTACCTGCGCGCCGAGCTGCTGTACGCGGCCAGCGCCGAGGGCGCGCTGCACCTGGACGACCTGCTCACCCGGCGCACCCGCATCTCGATCGAGACCGTCCACCGCGGCACGGAGGCCGCCGACGAGGTCGCCGAGCTCGTCGCCCCCGTGCTCGGCTGGAGCGCCGCCGACACCGCCCGCGAGGTCGAGCACTACCGCGCGCGCGTGCAGGCCGAGCGCGACTCGCAGACGCGCGACGACGACCGCACCGCCGACGCCGCCCGCCTCGGCGCGCCGGACGTCCGCGCCGGCAGCGTCCCCCTCGGTGCATGAGCGGGACGGGTGCATGAGCGGGGACGCGTGCACGAGCGGGGGCGCGTGAGCGTGTCGCGGGATGCGCTCGCGCCGTCCCGGCGTTGGACCCTGCTGTGGTGACACCTGACGGCCCGCTCATCGTCCAGTCCGACAAGACCCTGCTGCTCGAGATCGACCACCCGCAGGCCGCCGAGTGCCGTGCGGCGATCGCGCCGTTCGCGGAGCTCGAGCGCTCGCCGGAGCACGTGCACACCTACCGGCTCACCCCGCTGGGGCTGTGGAACGCGCGCGCCGCGGGCCACGACGCCGAGCAGGTCGTCGACGCGCTCGTCCGGTTCAGCCGCTACGCCGTGCCGCACGCGCTGCTCGTCGACGTCGCCGACACGATGGACCGCTACGGGCGGCTGCGCCTGGAGAACGACCCGGTGCACGGCCTGGTGCTGCGCACGACCGACCGGGCGGTGCTCGAGGAGGTCACCCGCAGCAAGAAGGTCAGCCCGATGCTGGGCGAGCGGCTCGACCCCGACACGGTGATCGCCTTCCCGTCCGAGCGCGGGCGGCTCAAGCAGGCGCTGCTGAAGGTCGGCTGGCCGGCCGAGGACCTCGCGGGCTACGTCGACGGCGAGGCGCACGAGATCCTGCTCGACCAGGACGGCTGGCAGCTGCGCGACTACCAGCAGCTCGCCGTCGACGGCTTCTGGCTCGGCGGCTCGGGCGTCGTGGTGCTGCCCTGCGGCGCCGGCAAGACGCTGGTCGGCGCGGCCGCGATGGCCCGCGCCGGCGCCACCACGCTCATCCTGGTCACGAACACCGTGTCCGGGCGGCAGTGGAAGACCGAGCTGCTCAAGCGCACCTCGCTCACCGAGGACGAGATCGGCGAGTACTCCGGCGAGAAGAAGGAGATCAAGCCGGTCACCATCGCGACCTACCAGATCATGACGACGCGCCGCAAGGGCGAGTACGCCCACCTCGAGCTGTTCGGGGCGCGCGACTGGGGCCTGGTGGTCTACGACGAGGTGCACCTGCTGCCCGCGCCGGTGTTCCGCATGACGGCCGACCTGCAGTCGCGCCGGCGCCTCGGCCTCACCGCGACGCTGGTGCGCGAGGACGGCCGCGAGGGCGACGTGTTCAGCCTCATCGGCCCGAAGCGCTACGACGCGCCCTGGAAGGACATCGAGGCGCAGGGCTGGATCGCGCCGGCCGACTGCACCGAGGTGCGGGTGACGATGACCGACGCCGAGCGGCTGTCGTACGCGACCGCCGAGCCGGAGGAGCGCT
Source organism: uncultured bacterium (assembly GCA_964243385.1). Classification (GTDB taxonomy): domain Bacteria; phylum Actinomycetota; class Actinomycetes; order Mycobacteriales; family SCTD01; genus SCTD01. The sequence continues at coordinate 10,422 of CAXTFU010000057.1, forward strand.
ACAAGATCGCCTCGACGGCGCACACGAAGATCGCCGTGATCCGCAAGCTCGTCGAGCGGCACGACGACCAGGTGCTCGTCATCGGCGCCTACCTCGACCAGCTCGACGAGCTCGGCGAGGCGCTGGACATGCCGGTCATCCAGGGCTCGACGAAGAACGCCGAGCGCGAGCGGCTGTTCGACCTGTTCCGCCGCAAGGAGATCCCGGGGCTGGTCGTGTCGAAGGTCGCGAACTTCTCGATCGACCTGCCGGAGGCGACCGTCGCGATCCAGGTGTCGGGCACCTTCGGCTCGCGCCAGGAGGAGGCCCAGCGCCTCGGCCGGGTGCTGCGTCCCAAGGAGGACGGCCGCACCGCGCACTTCTACACGGTCGTCAGCCGCGACACGCTCGACCAGGAGTACGCGGCGCACCGCCAGCGCTTCCTGGCCGAGCAGGGCTACGCCTACACGATCGTCGACGCGGACGACGTGCTGCACGGCGGCTGAGCGCCCGTGCACCCCGCCCTCGTCGAGGCGCAGCGCGCCGTGCGCCGCGACCTGCGCGCGTCCCGTCCGCAGGACACCGGACAGGACGAGGCGCGGCTGCAGGACGCCGTCGCCCAGCGCGGCTGGTGGCTGTCGCAGTGGGAGGACGGCGCGCCGCACGTGCTCGGCCTGGTCGCCCAGGACGTGCAGGAGGCCGTGCACGCCGGCGACCCGCTGTGGCCGGCCTGCACCGAGTCGTCCTGCCCGCAGCGGCTCCGGCACGCGCTGTTCGTCGAGCCCGACCTCGGCCCGGACCCGTTCTGGACCTGCCACCGCACCGGCCTGCCCGTCGCGCCCGTCGGCGGGCTCAGCGCGCCCGTCTGACCGGACCGATGAGTCCGGGAGCGCGCGACGGTCGACCCTGCAGCGGCCCCGACGGCGGGGCCGGCGACCGAGGAGACCGCGATGGCCGTCGAGCTCTGCCCGTACCTGCACTTCCGCGACAACGCCCGTGAGGCGATGGAGCACTACCGCTCCGTGCTCGGCGGCGAGCTGACGCTGGCCACCTTCCGCGAGATGGGCGGGATGGGGATGGACGAGGCCGAGCAGGACAAGGTCATGCACGGCCGGCTGGTGTCGCCGGAGGGCCTCGTGCTCATGGGCGCCGACACCCCGAGCTCCATGGACTTCGCCCCAGGCGGCTACAGCGTCTCGCTCAGCGGTGACGACGAGCAGCGGCTGCGGGCCTGCTTCGACGGCGGGAAGATCGGCGAGCCGCTCGTGCAGGCCCCGTGGGGCGACCTGTTCGGGATGTTCACCGACCGCTTCGGCGTCGAGTGGATGGTGAACGTCGCCGCGCCGGCGACCTGAGCTGCCCGCACGGATGCGGGCAGGCGCTCCTCACCGCGCGTCGACCACCTCGCACGGGGCGACGGGCCCGCGAGCGATGCCGAAGTCGACGCTGGCGCGGACACCGTCGTCGAGCGGCGTGACGGCGGCGGACAGCACGAAGGTGTCGCCGGGGCCGACCGCGCCGGGCGGGATCGTCACCTCGAACCGGTCCGCTGCGACCGAGAGCGACAGGCCGGGCGTCCGGACCTGGGCGTAGCGCCCGGACCGGCAGGCGCGGTCGGACGGCAGGTAGGTGATGTCCGCCGGGATGCCCCGCTCGCCCAGCGCGCGCTGCAGGGCGTCCGCGCCCTCCAGCCGATTCACCTCCACCTTCACCTCGTCGCCGTTGCCGCCCGTCACCGCGAACGCCGGTGCCGGCCGGGACACCGTCACGACGGCGGCGACGGCGACCGCCGCGGCGACGGCCGTCCCGGCCGTGGGCAGCAGCCACGTCCGGCGCCGACCGGACCCTGCCTGCAGGTGCGACGTCCCCGTGACGTCGGCCGCCTGGGCCCTCGCCACGGACGCCAGCTCGGACAGCAGCCGCTGCTCGAAGCCGTCCAGCACCGCGCCCGGCCGGTCGGGCAGGGACCGGTCGGGCAGGGACCGGTCGGGCAGGGACCGGTCGGGCAGGGACCGGTCGGGCAGGGATCCGTTCATGGCGCCACCTCCGCGCGGACGGGGACTCGGGAGTCGTGCAGCAGGCGCCGAGCCCGGTGGTAGCGCACCCGCGCCGCCCCTGCGCTGATGTCGAGGACGGCGGCTGCCTCGGCCACCGCGAGACCGTCGACGGCCACCAGCTCGACGACGGCGCGCAGCGCGGGCGGGAGCTGCGCGATGCGGTCCAGCAGGTCGCGCGCCTCGGCTTCGGCCGTCACGCGCTGGACGATGCGGTCGGCCGCGTCCTCGTCCAGCCAGCGCCGCCCGCCGAGCTGGCGGACGGCGACGTCGTGCTGGGCGCCTCGGCGGCGGTGCTCCGCGACGACGTGGCGCGCGATCCCGGTCAGCCAGGCCCGCGGCGGGCCGAGCTGCGACCGGTAGCCCGCCGCCGACCGGACGACCCTGAGGAAGACGTCCGCGGTCACGTCGGCGACGTCGCCCGGGTCGCTCAGCCGGCGGGCGACGTACTGGCGCACGAAGGGCAGGTGCTCGCGGTAGAACGCCTCGAGCTGCTCGGGCTGCGTGGCGACCGCCTGCACGTCGCCCGCCTGCGCCCTCGTCGTCATGCCCTTCCTTCACCGCAGGAGCAGCGGGCGTTACAGCTGCCGTCAGCGCTGCCGAGGTGACGGGCTCGGGCTCAGCCGTAGATCGCGCGGGTGACCCACTCGGCGACCAGCGCGGGCTTGGTCTCGCCCTCGATCTCGACGGTGACCGTGCGGGTCAGCTGCAGGGTGTTCGCGTCCTTGGCGTCGACGGCCGACAGGACGCTGCTGGCCCGGATGCGCGAGCCGACCTTGACCGGGTTGACGAAGCGGACCTTGTCGAAGCCGTAGTTCACGCCCATCACGATGCCCTCGAGCCGCTCGGGCGGCGTCGGGACGCTCTCCATCAGCGTCGTGAGCAGCGACAGCGTCAGGAAGCCGTGCGCGATCGGCACGCCCCAGGGCGACATCGTCCGGCACGCCTCCGGGTCGACGTGGATGAACTGGTGGTCGCCCGTCACGTCGGCGAAGGCGTCGATGCGGTCCTGGGTGATCTCGAGCCAGTCGCCGCTGCCGTCGGCCTCGCCGATCGCTGCCTGGTGCAGGGCGTGGGCGCGCTCGCCGTTCGTGGTCATGCCGCTCCTCGGTCGTCGTCGGACTCCGATCCTGGCAGAGCCGCCGACCGGGCCCGGTCGCCCGCCGCCGCGGCCTCGCGGACCAGGCGGGCGATGAGCGCGGGCTGGTCGGAGTGCGGTGCGTGGCCGGCCCAGGGCAGGAACGCGAACGTCGAGCCGGGGATCATCGCGGCGAAGCGCGGCGTCTGCATGGGCGCCACCGGGTCGAGGACGCCCTGCGCGAGGGTGACCGGCACGCGGATCCTGGTGATGCCCAGCGGGACGTCGAGCAGCAGCGCCCAGCACAGCTGCGACCAGAAGTCCGGCGAGCTGCCGAAGCCGCGCTCGAGCGCCAGCAGCTCCTGCTCGCTCGCCCGCCAGGGTTGCGCCCGCAGGCCGAGCAGCAGCGCGCTGCGGGCCACCCGGGAGCGCGCCAGCCGTGGCAGCGCGGGCTTCAGGCCGCGGGCGACGAGTCGCGCCGCCGCCATGCCGGTCAGCTGGTAGAGCCGCTCGGGCAGGACGTTCGTGCCGGACGGGGCGATCGCGACGACCGAGCGCGCCCGGCCGCGGCGGGCGAGCTCGAGGCCGAGGCGCCCGCCCAGCGAGTTGCCGAGCACGTGCACGGTCGCGAGCCCCCGGGCGTCGAGGTCGGCCTCCAGGGCGTCGGTCAGGGCGCGCACGGTCGGCCGCCCGTCGACGGGCGGCGACGCGCCGTGCCCGGGCAGGTCGACGGCCAGCACGTCGAAGTCGGGGGTCAGGTGCGGCAGCAGCGGGGTCCAGTCCGGGCGGGCGCTGCCGATCCCGTGCAGCAGGAGCAGCGGCTCCCCCGACCCGGCGCGGCTCGCGGCCAGTGCGGTCGTCATGCAGACGGCGTCCCCGTCCGGTCGCGACCGCACCGGCGCCGCGCCATGGCACCGGTCACGTGCACCGGTCACCGGCGGCCCCTGTGACCGTCAGCAGGCCGCTGTGACCGACAACGATCGGTGGCGCGGTGCTCGCGTCGCGGCGTGGCACGCGCGATGCCGACGCGAGGCAGCGTCACGTCCGGTCGCCCAGGACTCACCTGCCGGACGCTCGATCCGGCTTGACCTTGTCGCTGCGTCAACGTTCATGCTGTTCGTATGTTGACCATCGGGGAGCTGGCCTCAGCGGCAGGGACGAGTGCGCGCACGGTTCGGCACTACCACGCAGTCGGGTTGCTCCCCGAGCCGCCTCGGCGGGTGAACGGCTACCGGGAGTACGACGTCCACGCGGTGCTGCGCCTGGTCCGGATCCGCCGGTTGACGCAGCTCGGACTGTCGTTGCCCGAGGTCGGTGATGCGCTCGCCGGGGACGACGAGCGGGACCTGCGGGAGATCCTCGTCGAGCTGGTGCAGGACCTGGATCGGCAGGAGGCGGCCCTGCGGGCGCAGCGTCAGCGGCTGGTCGAGCTGCTCGAACGCGAGGGGGACCTGATGCTGCCTGGCGCGGTGGCGGACCTGGTCGAGCAGGTGCGTCACCTGGTGCCGGACGGGCAGCTCGTGAGGCGGGAGGGCGAGCTGCTCGAGCTGCTGGAAGCGACGATGCCCCCTGAGCAGTTCACGTCGTTGGCCGGGCAGTACCGCTCGGCGCTCGCCGACCCCCAGCAGGTGGCACGCAGCGTCGCCGCAGCGCAGCGGTTCGAGGCGCTGGCCACTGCGGCCGCGGACGATCCGGAGGTCGCTCGTGTCGCGTCGGCCTTCATCGCGCAGGGCCGCGACTTCGTCCAGGAGCCGACGGCGCAGGCACCGGTCGCCGGCTCGCAGGAGCACCAGGTGTGGGAGGCGTACCGGGCGACCCTCAGCCCGGCTCAGCAGCGATGTCTCGCACTGCTGGAGCAGGAGTTCGGGTCGTGAGGGCACTGCGGTGGGCCTCTCCGGTCGTGCTCGCGGTCGAGCTCGCGCTCGTGCTCACCGGGTCGCTCTCGCTGGGCCGGGCGGTGCTGGCGTTCGTGGCCGTCGAGGCAGCGCTGGCGCTCCTCTGCCTCAGGCTGACCGCGGTCGCAGTGCGGGCCTACCGCGCAGCTCGGCGCGACGGGACGGATCCCGAGCCGGCGTTGGAGGCTGCCACCAGGGCCGTGCTGCCCGACCCGATCGCTTCGCTGGTGCTGCACGAGGGCCGTCTGGTCCACTCGCTGCTGCTGTGGGCACGTGGCCGCCAGCACGGTGTGCCGCCCGGCGCGGTGGCCATCGCGTACGGCCGCGACGACCGGGCCGTCGGCCTCGCGCTGCTGACGGTCAGCCTTGTCGAGCTCGTCGTGGTCGAGCTGGTCATCCCGTGGCCGACCGTGCGCCTGGTGCTGTTCCTGCTCGGTGTCTACGGAGTCGTCGTCGTGCTCGGCTTCATCGCTGGACCCGTCGTCCGCCCGCACGTGCTGACCGAGGACTCGCTGCGACTGCGGGTGGGTACCTGGGCCGACGTGACCTTGCCCCTGGACGCGATCACCGAGGTCGCGCGGCGTCGAGGCAACGCCGACGGACTCGTCACCTTCGTCGACAGCACGCTGGTCCTCGCGGTGGGCAACCAGACGCAGCTGGATCTCGGCCTCGACCGACCACAGCAGGTCCGTGCCGGTCGGCGATCAGGCACCGTCCACTCGGTGCGGGTCAGCGCCGACGACGCAGGCGCTGCGGCCATCGCCATCAGGACTGCAGTACTGGCTCGGATCGACACTCCGCTCACCGAGTAGGCCCGTCCGAGCGGCGACAGCGCCGACCGACCGGTCTCAGCGCCGGCAGTCCACCCTGCCCAGGTCGGCTCCCTGCCGCAGGCGTCCACGACGGGACGCCGGAAGCACAGGGACGTCCCCTCAGACCCTCCGGCATCCGGCATCCAGCACGAGTCCGAGGTGGCTCACGAGCGCACAGACCCCGAGCAGGTCGCGTCCGTGGACCTGCCGCGCCGCAGCACGTCGCTCGTGTCACGCTGCACCGTGTCCACTGACGTCTCAGGCTCCGCATCCCCAGTTGCCTGGGTCGCGCTGACGATCGACTGCCCGGATGCCGAGGTGCAGGAGCGTCTGTGCCAGTTCTACGCGCAGGCGCTCGGCGGGGAGATCGTGTCCGGTGCGGTCCGGGCGCGGGGATGGTTGTTCGTCTTCGAGGTCATCGACGACTACAGGCCGCCGACCTGGCCGTCAGGCGAGATCCCGAAGCAGATGCACTTCGAGCTGATGGTCGACGACCTGGACCTCGCCGTGAGCGCACTGCAGGGCATGGGTGCCGTGCTGGCCGAGTACCAGCGGCCGGACGACGGCGGCGTGCGCGTCATGCTGGACCCGGCTGGACATCCCTTCTGCGTCGCGACGGCGGCGGACGTCACCCCGGTCTTCCTGGACGAGGCCGGCAGACAGCAGCGCTGACGCCGCACCGCCCGAGGTGCCACGCCGCGACGCCCCGACGAGGGCGCCCGCGCGCCACCAGCCGCTGGCGGTCACGGTCCCGCTCCTCGTGCCGGGCGCCGGGTGTGCCACGCGGGCGCGCGGGCACGGCAGAGTCCATGAGCGAACAGCTGCTGACCGAGAAGGCCCTCGCCTCGCTGCGCGACGCGATCGACGGCATCGACCCCGACTTCGCGCACCAGGCCGTGGGCCGGGTGTCGGTGGCGCTCGGGGCGCTGGCCGTCGTGGCGCCACGGCAGACCGCCGCCCTGTTCGGCGTGCGCTCGGTCGACCCCGCGCTGCCGCTGCTCGTGCGCATGATCGGCATCCGCAACGCGACCGCCGGCGCGGCCACCCTGCGGGCCGAGGGCGACGACCTGTCGCGGGCGCTGCAGGCGGGGCTCGTCCTCGGCGTCGTGGACGTCGCGGCCCTCGTCCTCGCGGCCAGGAAGGGCGTGCTCACCAAGAAGGCGGCCGCCCGCGCCCTGCTGGTCCTCGGCGCCATCGCCGTGCTCGGGATCGCCGCCCGCCGCGACTAGCCCCGCGCACGTCCTCCCGCGAACGCCGACGGGGCGGCCCTCCGTCAGGAGGACCGCCCCGTCGTGCGTGCAGGTCGTGCAGGTGCAGCAGGGACTAGAAGTCCATGTCGCCCATGCCGCCGCCACCCGGCATGCCCGCACCGGCGCCGGCGCCGGCCTTCTCGGGCTTGTCGGCGATGACGGCCTCGGTGGTGAGGAACAGCGCGGCGATGGAGGCCGCGTTCTGCAGGGCGGAGCGCGTGACCTTCGCCGGGTCGATGATGCCCTCGGCGATCATGTCGACGTACTCGCCGTTGGCCGCGTTCAGGCCCTGGCCGGTCGGCAGGTTGCGGACCTTCTCGACCACGACCCCGCCCTCGAGGCCGGCGTTCGAGGCGATCTGCTTGATCGGGGCCTCGAGCGCCAGGCGCACGATGTTGGCGCCGGTCGCCTCGTCGCCGACGAGGTCCAGCTTGTCGAACGCGGTGACCGACGCCTGGAGCAGCGCGACGCCACCACCGGCGACGATGCCCTCCTCGACGGCCGCCTTCGCGTTGCGGACGGCGTCCTCGATGCGGTGCTTGCGCTCCTTGAGCTCGACCTCGGTGGCCGCGCCGACCTTGATGACCGCGACACCGCCGGCGAGCTTCGCCAGGCGCTCCTGCAGCTTCTCGCGGTCGTAGTCGGAGTCGGTCTTCTCGATCTCGGCGCGGATCTGGCTGACGCGACCGGCGATCTGGTCGGCGTCGCCGGCACCCTCGACGATGGTCGTCTCGTCCTTGGTGATGACGACCTTGCGGGCGCGGCCGAGCAGCTCCAGGCCCGCGGTGTCGAGCTTGAGGCCGACCTCCTCGGAGATGACCTGGCCGCCGGTCAGGATCGCGATGTCCTGCAGCATGGCCTTGCGGCGGTCGCCGAAGCCGGGGGCCTTGACGG
>CAXTFU010000058.1:0-18255 GCA_964243385.1 uncultured bacterium
GCCCGAGCGCGCCCGCGCCATGCGGCGCGGCGCGGGCCGGACGGCCGGCGCCGCGACGGCGGTCGGGGCGGCGGTCGGGGCGGGAAGGGGCACGAGCCCAGGGTTCCACGGCGCAGGGCCGTGCGGGTCAGGGTCCGACCCTGAGCGCAGGACCAGGGACGGACCCCGATGCGCGGGGCGGCGCACGCGACCATCGTCGCTGCCATGACCGAGACGATGCCTCCGCCGCCGCCCGACGTCCGCCCCCCGACCCCCGACGGGCCCGACCGCCTCGTGCGCGACCCCGACGAGAAGGTCGTCGCGGGCGTCTGCGCCGCGCTGGGCCGCTACACCGACACCGACCCGGTGCTGTGGCGGGTGAGCGCCGCGGTGCTCACCCTGTTCGGCGGCGCGGGCCTGGTCCTCTACGCGCTCGGCTGGCTGCTGCTCCCCCTGCGCGGCGAGCCGCAGTCGGTGCTCGAGCGCACCGTGCGCCGCGCCGACCGCGGCGTCACCCCGGCGGGGGTCCTGCTCGTGCTGGGCGGCGGGGTCGCGCTGCTGGCGGTGCTGGACGACGGCCCCGGCTTCGGTGCGCTGCTCGTGCTCGGCGTGCTCGCCTGGCTGGTGGCCCGGTCCCGCCGCGACGGCGGGCCGGCCGGGAGCCTCGCCGCGGCGCACCCGGGGACCGTCGACGCGTCCGGCTCGGCCCCGCTGTTCGGGCCCGCGGTCGCGCCCGGCCTCCCCGATCCGCTCACGACGCCGTACGGCGCGCCGCTGCCGTGGGAGGAACCGCCACCTGCCCGGCGTCGCTCGCGCCTCGGGCGGCTGACGCTGAGCGCCGCGGCGCTGGTCGTCGGGCTGCTGCTCGCGCTCCGGATCGCCGGGGTCGAGCAGGTGACGACCAGCCGGGTGCTCGCCGCGGCGCTGCTCGTGGTCGGCGCCGGCCTGGTCGTCGGCACCTGGGTCGGCCGGGCCCGCTGGCTGCTGCTCGTCGGCGTGCCGCTCGCCGTCGCCCTCACCGTCTCGTCGCTCGTGCAGGCCACCGACCTCGGCGACGGCGTCGGCCAGCGCACCTGGCGCGCCACCGGCGCCGCCTCGTACGGCCTCGGCGTCGGCGAGGGCCTGCTCGACCTGCGCCAGCTGTCCCCGGGCGACGCCGACCGCATCCGCGCGAGCGTCGGCGCCGGGCAGCTGCGGGTGCTCGTGCCGGACGACCTCGCCGTGCGGGTCGTCGCCGACGTCGAGCTGGGCGTCATCGCCGAGCGCGGGCTCGGCGGCCGGCGCGTGGAGCGGGCCGAGAGCGACGACACGGACGACGATCTGCACGAGGTGTTCCGCCTCGGTCCGTCCGCAGCGGGCGCCGACGTGCTGGAGCTCGACCTCGAGGTCGGCCTGGGCGAGATCGAGGTGCGACGTGTCGCGGCATGAGCGGGACGCGGTGTCCCTGATGGGCGGGCTGCTCCTCGTGCTGGTCGCCGGGCTGTTCCTGCTCGCCGACCTCACGACCGTCGACCTCGACGGCCGCTGGGTCCTGCCCGTCGTCCTGGTCACCGTCGGCGCGGCCGGGCTGGCCTCGACGCTGCGCGGCCGCGACGGCGAGCTCGAGCCGTAGCGTCGGCCCCGTGCAGAGCTGCCCGGCACGGTCCCGGTGAGCGGTCCCGCCGCGGGCGGCGGGCGGTGGGTGAGCGTGCCCGCCGAGCGCCTGCAGCGCTGGCTCGACGGCTTCGCCACCCGGCACGGCCCGGTCGTCCGCACCTTCGACGACCGGGCCGTCCGGCTGGTCGCCGAGGACGGCGCCGTCGCCGAGGTCGAGGTGCCGTTCCCGCCGCTGACCGGCGGGCTCGTCGAGCACGTCCTGCGCGACCGGACGGTGGGCGTGCTGCTGGTGCGGCTGGGCGGGTGCGCGTGCGGCGTGTTCGTCGGCCCCCGGCTGGTCGCCTCCAAGGTGACCGTGCGGCAGGTGCACGGCCGCAGCGCCGCCGGCGGCCAGTCGCAGCAGCGCTTCGCCCGGCGGCGCGAGGGCCAGGTCCGGGTGGCGCTGCAGGCCTCCGCCGACACGGCCGTCCGGGTGCTCCTGCCGTCCGCGGCCTCGCTCGAGGCCGTGGTGGTCGGGGGCGAGCGGACGGCCGTGGACGGTGTGCTCGACGACCGGCGGCTCGACGTCCTGCGGCCGCTCGTCAGCGGGCGGCTGCTGGACGTGCCGGACCCCCGCCAGAAGGTGCTCGAGGCGTCCTACGACGGGTTCCGCGCGGTGCGGGTCCGGGTCGTCGACCCGGCCTGACCGACGGCTCAGCTGCTCGGCGGCTCGTCCTTGCCGGCCTCCTCGAGCTCGTCGGCCTCCTGCTTCGTCTTGTGCACGGCCCCGTCGGCGTGGTCCGGCGGCCCGTAGACGGTGTAGAGGACGAGCGGGTTCGGGCCGTCGTTCAGGAAGTTGTGCTTCACGCCGGCCGGCACGACGACGACGTCGCCCGGGCCGACCGCCTTGGTCTTGCCGCCGACGACGGCCTTCCCGAGGCCGCTGACGAACGACAGGATCTGGTCGTTCTCGTCGTGCGTCTCGACCCCGATCTCCCCGTCCGGCGGGATGGTCATGATGACGAGCTGCGTGTGCTCACCGGTCCACAGGACCCGGCGGAAGTCGGCGCTCTGCTCGGCGGTCTTGGCGATCTCGAAGTGCTCCATGAGGTCCCGCTTCCCCGCCGGACGGCCCTGCACGCGTCTGCAGGGGGGCACGCGTGTCAGGCGAGCGCGTCGTCCAGCCCGGCCGTCGCCATGCCGGACCAGGTGCCCTCGACGAGGTGGGCGAGCACGACGAGGTCGCGCAGCTCGCCGGTCTTGTCGCGGACGTGGTCGCGCAGCAGCGCCTCGGGCTCGAAGCCGAGCGCCTCGAACATGCCGATGGCCGGCACGGAGTCGACGACGACCTCGACGACGATCTTCGTCAGCCCGAGCTCGAGGCCGGCGACCAGGCCGTGCCGGGCGAGCGCCCGTCCGACGCCCTGACCGCGCACCGCCGGGTCGACGACGACGCGCAGGCTCCCGACGTGCGAGGACCACCCGACGAGCGGCAGGACGGCCACGTAGCCCACGACGTCGTCGCCCTCGACGGCGACGGCCCGCCGGGCACGCTCGTCGCCGAGCCAGCCCTGCACGATGCCGGGCCGCAGGATGTCTTCGGCGAAGCTGTTGTGGTCGGACTCGGGCACGCGCGCGAAGAACGCCTCCAGCGGCGCGGCGACCTCCGGGGCCAGCGGGCGGACGTCCATCAGGCGGTCTCCTCGTGCTGCGTGGCGACGTCGGTCGTGTCGACCGGGACGGCGTGGTCGGCGTCGGTGTCGTCGGTGCTCGCGTCCGACGTCGTGCCGTGGTCGTGCAGCCAGGCGAAGATGCCGGGCAGCGTCGTCGTGGCCGCGGCGCGGCCCATGACCAGGCCGACGTGCCCGGCCGGCAGCTCGAGGGTCTCGGCCTGCGCCGAGCCGACGAGGTCGCACACCGGCATCGCGGCCGCGGACGGGACGATGTGGTCCTTGGCCGCGACGACGTTCAGCACCGGCCAGTGCACGTCCGACAACGACAGCCGGCGCCCGCCGACCCGCACGCGGTCGGTGGTGAACGCGTCGTCGCGCATGAGCTCGACCGTCTCGCGGAACGCCCGCCCCGGGAACGGGATGTGGTCGCGGGTCCACTGCCCCATGACCTGGAAGCCCTCCATCTGCTGGTCGTCCCAGAGCTTCTCCCACAGGACGGCGTACTGGGTGACGTCGGCGGTCGGCTTGAGCACCCGGAAGGCGTTGCGGATGACGTCCGGCGGCACGTTGCCGGTCTCGTCGAGCAGGTCGTCGGGCTGCAGGCGGTCGTGGTCGAACATCCGCCCGAACATGCCCATCTGGTCGAAGTCTACGGGCGTGGACATCGTGATGAGCGACGCGACCGGCAGGTCGGGGTAGGCCGCGCCGAGCAGCAGCGACAGCAGCCCGCCGTAGCAGTAGCCGATGAGGTTGAGGTCGTCGGCGCCGGAGGTCTCGAGCACCACCTCGACCGCGGCCGGCAGCAGCTCGTCCACGTAGGTGTCGAGCCCGTTCGCCGCGTCCCGCTCATCGGGGATGCCCCAGTCGAGCAGGTAGGTGTCGAAGCCCTGCGCCCGCAGCGCCGCGACGAAGCTCATGCCCGGGTAGAGGTCCAGGATGTAGCTGCGGCTGATCAGGCTCATGACGATCAGGACGGGCGGCCCGCCGGCCAGCGGTGCGTCACCGTGGTAGCGCCACAGCTGCGCCTTGTCACGGCGCCAGACGACGTCCTTGGGGGTCGTCCCGACCTTCGGCCGGTCGATCCCGGTCACGTACTTCACGCCGTTGCGCGCCCGCAGCAGGTTGCGCCCGACGTCGCGGCGCACGCGTGCCACCAGCTCGGCCGGCAGGTCGGTCCCGATCGTCTGCGCCATCCGTGCTCCTCCGTGTCCTGCCCTCGAGCTCTCGTGGTCCGTCGGCCGGCAGCGCCCGCTGCACGGCCTCCTCCAGGCGCCGGACGCTGCGGTCCAGCGAGACGACCTGCTCGCGCAGCCGGGCGACGTCGCTGGCGGCCGGCAGGTTGACCCGGTGCAGCGCCCGGCGGGTGGTGCGCTCGACGAGGCGCCCGACCTCGGCGCGCGTCCGGACGACCAGCCCCGCGACGTCGGCGAACTGCTCGGTCTGCACGGCCACCTCGAGCCGGCTGCCGACCGGGCGCTCGACCGCGTCGTACGCCCGACGCCACAGCGGCTTGCCCATGTCCGGCCCTCCCCTCGCCCAGCGCTGCTCCGTCCGCACGCCCCTACCCCGTCCGCGGTCGTCTGTCCCGGACCCGCGCCGTACGGTGTGACCTGGCTCTCGGCGTGGCAGGACATCGGGCGAGGACGAGGAGGTCGACGCGTGTCGATCACAGCGGAGCAGGGCGCGGGCCAGGGTGCAGCGCAGCCGAAGGGCCCCGCCGAGCCGGGCCCCTCGGGGCGGTCGGCAGCCGAGGGCTCGCCGCTCGACGTCATGCTCACCGACGCGGCGCTCGGACCGGTGCGCAGGATGCTGCCGGGCCGGGCTGCGCTGAAGCTCGCGGGCCGGCTGGCCTCGCGCCCGGTCGACACCACCCGGACGGGGCTGCAGACCGGGGCCGAGCTGGCGCGGGTCGTCACCGGCCGCTCGACGGTCGAGCCGGGGCCGCGCGACAAGCGCTTCGCCGACCCGGCCTGGACGGGCAACCCGGTGCTGCACCGCATCTGCCAGGCGTACCTCGTGAGCGGCTCGGCGCTGGAACGGGTCGTCGACGAGGCCGACCTCGACTGGCGCAGCGAGCAGCAGATGCGCTTCGCGGTGCAGATGCTCGTCGACGCGCTCGCCCCGTCCAACCACCCGTTCGTGAACCCGGCCGCGCTCAAGGCGGCCCTCGACACCGGCGGGCGCAACTACGCCACCGGGCTCAAGCAGTTCGTGCAGGACATGAGCACGCGGCCGCGCATCCCCGCGATGGTCGACGGCCGGGGGTTCGCCGTGGGCGGCAACCTGGCCACGACCGAGGGCGCGGTCGTCCTGCGCACCCCGCTGTTCGAGCTGCTGCAGTACGCGCCGCGCACCGAGCAGGTGCGCGAGCTCCCGCTGCTGGTCGTCCCGCCGATGATCAACAAGTACTACATCGCCGACCTCGCACCGGGTCGCAGCCTCGTCGAGCACTGGCTCGACCAGGAGCAGCAGGTGTTCGCCATCAGCTGGCGCAACCCGACCGCCGAGCACCGGCAGTGGGACCTCGACCAGTACGTGTCGGCCGTCCTGGAGGCGCTGGACGCCGTGCAGGAGATCACGGGCACCGACCGCAGCCAGGTGCTCGGCCTGTGCGCCGGCGGCATCGTGAGCAGCATCGCCGTGGCCCACCTGGCCGCGAAGGGCGAGCAGGAGCGCATCGCCGGGCTGACGCTCGGCGTGACGCTGCTCGACCAGGAGCGCGCCGGCACCGTCGGCGCCATGGTCGACCAGGGGACGGCCTCGTTCGCCGTCGCGCAGTCGCAGCGCAAGGGCTACCTCGACGGCAAGGCGCTCGCCGGCGTGTTCGCCTGGCTGCGCCCGAACGACCTCATCTGGAACTACTGGGTGAACAACTACCTGCTCGGCAAGCGCCCGCCGGCGTTCGACGTCCTGTTCTGGAACAGCGACACGACCCGCATGGCGGCCGGCCTGCACCGCGACTTCATCCGGATGACGCTCGACAACGCCCTGACCAAGCCGGGCGCGCTCACCGCGCTCGGCACGCCGATCGACCTCGGCGCGATCGACGTCGAGTCGTACGTCGTGGCCGGCAGCACCGACCACATCTGCCCGTGGGACAGCTGCTACCGCAGCGTCCACCTGCTCGGCGGGACGACCCGCTTCGTCCTGTCGACCGCCGGCCACATCGCGGCCCTCGTGAACCCGCCGACGAACCCGAAGTCGAACTACCGGGTCAACGACGCCCTGCCCTCCTCGGCGCAGGAGTGGCAGGCCGGCGCGGCGACGCACCCCGGCAGCTGGTGGACCGACCACGCCGCCTGGCTGGGTGAGCGCTCCGGCGCCCGCAAGGACGCGCCGACGGCGGTCGGCAGCGAGGCCCACCCGCCGCTCGGCAAGGCCCCCGGCACCTACGTCATGGAGCCGTAGCCGGTGCCGTCCTCCGGCGGGCTGGTCCGCGTCGGCCGTGGCCCCACCGCGACCCGGCTGCACGTCGAGCGCGAGGGCAGCGGCGAGCCGCTGCTGTGGATCACCGGCTTCGCGATCAGCAGCGAGGTCTTCAGCCCGGTGATCGACACCTACGCGGCGCAGTTCGACTGCATCCGCTACGACAACCGCGGCGCCGGCCGCTCCCCGGCGCCGTGGCGGATCACCTCGATCCCCGAGCTCGCAGGCGACGCCGTGCGCCTGCTCGACGCGCTCGGCGTCGAGAGCGCGCACGTCTACGGGCTGTCGATGGGCGGGATGGTGGCGCAGGAGGTCGCGCTGCGCTTCCCCGACCGGGTGCGCGCGCTCGTGCTCGGCTGCACCACGCACGGCGGCCCTCGCGCGGTCCTGCCGTCGCCGCGCATCGCCGCCGCGCTGACCGCCCGCGGGGCGCCGGCCGAGCTGCGCGCCGAGCTGGTCGGCCGGGCCCTGTTCAGCGAGCAGTTCCGCCGCCGCGAGCCGGCACTGGCCCGTCGCTACCTCGGGCTGCTCGGTGCGCACCGCACCTCCGCCCGCGGGCTGGTCAGCCACCTGGCCGCCTCGACCTACCACGACACGCGCGCCCGGCTCGGCCGCATCGCGGCGCCGACGCTCGTGCTGCACGGCGACCACGACACGCTGACCCCCGTGGCCAACGCGCGGCTGCTCGCGGACGCGATCCCGGACGCCACGCTCGCCGTGCTGCCCGGCGCCGGTCACGGGTACCTGCTCGAGCAGCCGGAGCAGGCGCACCGGGCCTTCGTGCAGTGGCTCGCGGCGCGCTCCCCCGTCCTGCCCGGACCGCCGCTGACCGGCCTCGCCGCGCGGCGGGAGCCGGTGACCCGGCACCTCGGTCTGCAGGTCGGGATGCTTCGGACGGCACGCAGCCTGGCGGCACGCCGATGAGGGCCGAGGAGGTCCGGCGGCAGCTCACGACGCCGCTGGGCGCGCCGGCCTACCCGCCGGGCGGCCCGTACCGGTTCACCGACCGCGAGTACCTGAACATCACCTACCGCACCGACGTCGAGGCGATGCGCGCCGTCGTGCCCGAGCCGCTGACCGTCGGCGACCCGCTGGTGACCTTCGAGGTCATGCGGATGCCGGACGTCACCGGCCTCGGCGCCTTCACGGAGTCGGGCCAGGTGCTGACCGTCGAGCACGAGGGCGAGCAGGCCGCCTTCCTGCACGCCATGTACGTCGACAACCTCGGCTCGATCGCGAGCGGCCGCGAGATCAGCGCGTTCCCGAAGAAGTTCGGCAACGCCCGCCTGCACCTCGACGTCGACACCCTGGTCGGCACGCTGGACTACCGCACGCTGCGGGTGGCGACGGCGACGATGGGCTGGAAGCACGCGCCGTACCCCGAGGCCGACGCCCGCGCGGAGATCACCCGGCCGACCTACGCCCTGAAGGTGCTGCCCGGCTACGACCGCAGGCCCCGCATCCTCGAGCTGGTGCGCAGCCAGATCACCGACCTGACGATCAAGGGGGCGTGGACCGGGCCGGCCCGGCTGCAGCTGTTCGACCACGCCCTCGCGCCGCTCGCCGACCTGCCGGTGCGCGAGATCGTCTCGGCGTCGCACATCCTGTGCGACCTCACGCTCGGCCGGGCGGCGCTCGTGCACGACTACCTGGAGGACGGCTCGTGAGCGACGAGGTCCTGGTCGAGGTCGACGGCCACGTCGCGACGCTGACCCTGAACCGGCCCGACCAGCGCAACGCCGTCGACCCGGCCCTGACCGCGGCGCTGGACGGCGCGGTCCGGCGCGTCGAGGCAGACCCGGACGTCTGGGTGGCGATCCTCACCGGCACCGGGCCGAACTTCTGCGCCGGCGCCGACCTCAAGGCCCTGCGCGACGGCCGGTCGGCCGAGCTCGTCACCGACGACGGCGGCTTCGCCGGGTTCGTCCGCTTCCCCCGGACCAAGCCGGTCATCGCCGCCGTGCGCGGCTTCGCCCTCGCCGGGGGCACCGAGCTGGTGCTCGGCTGCGACCTCGTCGTCGCCGGCACGGACGTCTTCTTCGGCTTGCCCGAGGTCACCCGCGGCATCGTGGCGGCCGGCGGCGGCCTGTTCCGGTTGCCCCGCGTGCTGCCCCCGGCGCGGGCGATGGAGCTGATCCTCACCGCGGACCGCCTCGGCGCCGAGGAGGCCCACCGCTGGGGTCTCGTGAACCACCTCGTCGAGCCCGACCAGGTGCTGGTGCGGGCCCGCGAGCTCGCCGACCGCATCTGCCGCAACGCCCCGCTCGCCGTGCGGGAGAGCCTCGCGCTCGCCCGCGAGGCACTGCGGATCGACGACGACGAGGCGTGGGAACGCAGTGCTGCCGCGATGCAGCGCGTCCGGACGAGCGACGACGCGAAGGAGGGCGTGACCGCCTTCGTCGAGAAGCGCCCGCCGCAGTGGGCCGGACGATGAGCGCCGGACGATGAGCGACGGCCGGTGAGCGGCGCTCCGCTGGACGGCGTGCGCGTCGTCGAGGTCGCCGGCTGGATGGCCGCCCCGGGCGCCGCCGCGATGCTCGCCGACCTCGGCGCCGAGGTGGTGAAGGTCGAGCCGCTGCGGGGTGACCCCGCCCGCGGGGTGATCCGGCAGCCGGAGTGGCCCGAGGGCGCGGTGCCGTTCGACCCGCCGTTCCAGCTCGACAACCGGGGCAAGCGCGGCATCGCCGTCGCGCTCGACCGCCCGGAGGGCCAGGAGCTGGTCCGCCGCCTGGTCGACGGCGCGGACGTGTTCCTCAACAACCTGCTCGGCCGCCGGCAGCAGCGCTTCGGGCTGGACGCCGACTCGCTGCTGGCCCGCAACCCCCGCCTCGTGCACGGCACGCTCACCGGGTACGGGATGGAAGGCCCGGACGCCGCCCGTCCCGGCTTCGACATCACCACGTTCTTCGGCCGCGGCGGCATCACCCACTCGATCACCGAGCCCGGCAGCCAGGCTCCCCGTGCCCGTCCGGCGCAGGGTGACCACGCCGCGGCGCTGGCCATGCTGGCGGCCGTCCTCGCGGCGCTGCGCCTGGTCGACCGCACCGGCGAGGGCCAGGTCGTCGACGTGAACCTGCTCGCGACGGCCGCCTGGACGATGGCCACCGACCTGTCGTCGACCCTCGTCGACGGCCAGGACCCGCCGCTGCTCGGCCGGCGCCGGCGCCGGCACGCGCTGCAGGAGAGCTTCCGGACGGCGGACGACCGCTGGGTGCTGCTGTTCATGCCGGAGCCGCACTGGTGGCCCCGCTTCTGCGACACCGTCGGCCACCCGGAGTGGGCGCAGGACCCGCGCTTCGAGACCGTCGCGACCCGCTTCGACCACATGCCCGAGATCACCGACCTCATGGACGAGGTCTTCGCGACCCGCACCCTCGCCGACTGGGGCGCCCGCTTCGACGAGGCCGGCCTGACCTGGGGCCCGGCCGCGACGGTCAGCGAGGTCGCCACCGACCCGCACCTGGACGCCGTCGGCGCCTTCCCCGAGGTGCACCACCCGACCGGCGGCACCTTCCGCACGGTGGCGATGCCCATGCGCCTTCGCGGCGCCGACATCGGCCCTCGAGGACCCGCACCGGACCTCGGCGAGCACACCCGCGTGGTGCTGCTCGGCCTGGGCCTGTCCGACGCGGAGGTCGACGCGCTCGTCGCCGACGGCGTGGTGGCGGACGGGGCGCGGCTGGCGGAGTAGGTCGGCGGGCGACTCGGCGCTGCTCTGGCGCACACCGGATCCCTGGCAGGCGGGTGCGCGCCGGTCGGGACGGGGATGGCGCGGCGCGTCACCTGGCCCGCCCGACGGACGACCGGGCTGCGGGCAGACGGGTGCGCCGACCGGGGCGGGCTTCATGCGGCGGCGCTCGCCGCGAGCGGCACCGGCTCGGTGGCCCAGCCGTGGTCGTCGACGAGCCGGCCGTCGCGCAGCCGGAGGGTGCGCCGACCCTCGTGCAGGTCGTGATGGCAGTGCTCGCACAACGGAGCGAGGTCGCGCAGCCGCGTCTGCCTGCTCGACCACCACGGGACGACGTGGTGCGGCACCGTCAGGGTGCTGCGGCAGCCGCGCACGGCGCAGGTCGGTCCCCACTGCGCCCGCAGTGCCCGGCGCTCCCGCCGGGTCGCCGAGCGGTGCGTCCCGGACGCGCCGACCGGCTTGCCGAGCGCGTCGAGCAGCACGACGTTCAGCTCGCTGTGGCAGCCCATCCGCTGCAGCGTCGCGGTCGAGAGCGGCACCGGCAGTCCGGACGTGGTCAGCAGTCCGGGCAGGGCGCCGAGCCGCCCCTCGACGGCTTCGACCGACGCTGTGATCGTCAGGCTGACCGGCCGTGCCTGGCCGCTGCCCGGGACGACCTCGCCGAGGTCGCGCAGCAGCGCCCGCAGGGCGTCGAAGCGACGGCGGCCGGCCGTGACCAGGCGTCGAGGCGTGGAGACCGGGCGGTCGGTCGCGTCGCCGGCCGCCGAGCGGGTGCGGCCCCCGACGGGAGCCGTGGACGCGTCCAGCGCCGCGTCCCAGGCGTCGAGGTCCGAGCCGCCCACGCCGCCCGAGCCGTCGACGTCGTCCGAGCCCTCCACGTCGTCCACGCCGCCTGCGACACCACCCATCGCGGGAGCGGGATCTGCTGCACCGATGGTGCCCGCACGACCTGCAGCGTCCTCCGCAGCGGCGGCCTCCTCAGCCGCCCGCGCCGCACGGAGCCGGCGCTCGATCTCGGCGGCCAGGCACTGCCCGGTCTCGGCGTCGAGGTGGCCGCGCACGTCGACGTCGCCGTCGAGCAGGGGCCGGAGCTCGAGGTAGTACGGGTCGGCGGGGTCGTCCTCGGTGCCGTCGGGCAGGAGCGGGTCGACCAGGCAGCGCAGCGCCCAGCCGAGCAGGCCTGCGGGCAGACGCTCGGCGAGCAGCACGAAGGCCGGCTCCAGCCGCTGCGCGGGCGTACGGGTCGTCGCAGCGCAGCAGGTCTCGAGCAGCGCTGCGTCCGCCGTCCGCTGAGCGAGCGCCGCCGCATCGTCCGGCGCCAGCGCTCCGGACTGCTGGCGGAGGACGTCCGGCACGCCGTCACGCAGCACCCCGAGCAGCTGCCCCTCGTCGACCTCGGCGGGGACCTTGTCGAGCGCCGCGCACACCTGCGAGGCCGCGCGGGTCGAGAGGGCCGCAGCGGCGTGCGCCGCCTCGACGGAGGGTCGCGACCCGAGCCGGCGCGCCAGCGCCAGCTGGCCGTCATCGCCACCGAGCTGCGCCCGTAGCCACCCGCGGGTGCTTCCCGCCCCGTCGAGCGCGAACAGCTCGCGCGCGTCGACGTCGCGCACGGCAGCCAGGCGAGCCGCCTGGAGCTGTTCGATGCCCGTCGTCAGCGCTCGGAGCCGCTCGAGCGCGACCGACCCGGGCAGCTCGACCGGCGTCTCGGACAGCAGGCGCTGCACCGCTCGACGGAGCAGCTCGACGCCCGACAGCTCCGCCTGAGCGTCGTCGGCACGGGTCTCGAACACATGTTCGACACTACGCCCTCGAGAGCCGTCTGGCAAGCCGATGTGTCTGCTGTACAACATGTTTCGTCCTCCACAGATGCCCAGCGAGGCCTTGACACGCGCGCCGGTGCAGGGCGGAAGCGCACCGCTGCCCGGCGACCCAAGCGTGCTCCCGTCGAGCTGCGTCGGCCCGCCTCGCGGACTTCGGGCGACGGAGGCCCGCCTTCAGCCCGGCGGAGACGGGTCGTCCCCGGAACCACAGTCAGGCGCCGCACGTGGCCGACCAGCCTCGGCACGAGCCGCCCGATGTCCACAGTCCATGCACCACGGCTGTCCGGGCGCTGGTGCCACCGTCGGGCACAAGGCGGCGCCGGCCCCCCACCCCACCCCACGCCGAACGGCACCCGCCGTTCCCCACCGGGACACCTCTGCGCACCCGGCCGGACACCGGGGTCCGGTCTGCTGGCGACCCCACCGCCAGGAGGTCCGCCATGCTCGCGCTCCCCGTCCAGCCCTCCGGCTGGGGCAGGTCCCCTCGCGGGGTGATCGTCACGGCCGCCGGCCCGCGGATGCGCTCGGTGCTGCACGAGCTCGCGCTCCCCACCTTCGAGCGGTACGCCCGCGCCTGGGGCTGGGCGGTGCACGCCGAGGACCTCACCGACGACGGCAGCGGCGCCGACCCCGGCGCGCAGTCGGCGAAGTGGGCGAAGACCCGGCTGCTGCGCGCGGCCCTGGCCGAGCACCGGTACGCCCTCTGGGTCGACGCCGACGTGCTGCTGCAGCGCACCGACGACGACGTCCTGCGCCACCTGCACCCGCACGACTTCCAGGCGCTGGCGCTCGAGCAGGTGCCGTCGGAGCACCGGGTCAACCCGAACACCGGCGTGTGGCTCCTGCGCTCGTGCCCGCAGGCCCTGACCTTCCTGGACGCCGTCGAGCGGGCCGGCCAGCAGCCCGGGCCGTGGGCCGACCAGGGCGCCGTCCTGCACGCGCTGGGCTGGGACCGCGGGGACGCCCGCTACCACTGGGCCCGTCCCGGTGTCGGGAACGTCTTCAGCGGCAGCACCAGCTGGCTCCCGCCCGGCTGGAACGCGCCCTACCTCGGGCACCGCGGCGAGGACGACGTCTTCAACAGCACCGCGGCCTCCTACGCCGACCGTCCCCGCGTCGACGCCCCGCACGCCCTGCACTTCATGGGCATGACGCCCGACGCCCGCTACCGGGCCATGCACGCCGTCGCCTCCGGCGAGCCGGCGCACACGGCCGTCTCGACCGCTCTCCCCCCGTCCCTCCTCGACGTCAGGACCTCCGCATGACCTCCCTGTCCCGCTCGACCCCCCTCGTGGCCACCCTGGCCGCCGCGCTCGCGGTCGCCTTCCCGCTCGTGTCCGGCGGCACGAGCTCGGCCGAGACCGGGCCCAAGACCGCCCAGGCCGACGAGGCGACCGTCCCGCTCGTGTTCGGGCACCGCGGCGCGTCGGGCTACCGGCCCGAGCACACCCTGGCCGCGTACGACCTGGCCATCCGGATGGGCGCCGACGTCATCGAGCCCGACGTCGTCTCGACCAAGGACCACGTGCTCGTCGTCCGGCACGAGAACGAGATCAGCGGGACGACCGACGTGTCCCGCCGCCCGGAGTTCGCCGCCCGCCGCACGACCAAGACGATCGACGGCGCACCGCTGACCGGCTGGTTCACCGAGGACTTCACCCTCACCGAGCTGCGCACGCTGCGCGCGGTCGAGCGGCTGCCCGCGCTGCGGCAGGAGAACACCGCCTTCGACGGCCGCTACACCGTGCCGACGCTGCAGGAGGTCGTCGAGCTCGCGCAGGAGCAGAGCGAGGAGACCGGCCGCCGCATCGGCATCGCGCCGGAGACCAAGCACCCGACCTACTTCGACTCGATCGGCCTGTCGCTCGAGGAGCCGCTGCTCGCGACGATCGTCGCGGCCGGGCTGAACAAGAAGAAGGCCGACGTCTACGTGCAGTCCTTCGAGGAGGCGAACCTGCGCGACCTGCGCCGCCTCGGCCTGCGCACCTCGATCGTGCAGCTGACCAGCGCCGGCACGACGTCGCGCCCCTACGACCACGTCGCGGCCGGCGACCCGCAGACCTACGCGCAGATGACGACCTTCGCCGGGCTGCGCGACGTCGCGACCTACGCGACGGTGCTCGGCCCGGACCTCGCCCAGCTGCTGCCCCGCGACGCCGCCGGGGTCCAGCTGCCGGCGACCCGGCTCGTGACCGACGCGCACCGCGCCGGCCTGGACGTCGTCCCGTACACCTTCCGCGCCGAGAACAGCTTCCTGCCGGTGCAGTACCGCCGCGGCACCGACCCGGCGGCCTTCGGCGACGTCCTGGCGCTGTTCTCGGACGCCTTCGCCGCCGGGGTGGACGGCGTGTTCGCCGACCAGCCGGACCTCGCCTTCGCCGCCCGCGAGGACCTGTACGGGTTCGACCACGGCGTCGACCACCCGCAGGCCGCCGTCCCCGTCACGCCGTAGCCGGCACGACCACAGGCCGGGCTCAGCCGCCGTCCTGCCGGGCCTGCTCGCGGGCCCGCAGGACGGCGAGCTGCACCCGGTCGCGCTCGGCCGTCCGGCTCGCGTAGTCGCGGTCGGCGAAGCGCTGCTCGGTGTCGGACGAGACCCGCTCGACGAGCTCGGGCGTCAGCTCGGGCTCGCCGAGGTCCTTCCAGCGGCGGGCCATGCCGGGGCCGAGGTGCTCGAGCAGGTGCCGGATGCCCCCCGGGCCGCCGCCGAGGTGGTAGCTCTCGAACGGCCCGGCCGTCGCCCAGCGCACCCCGATCGACTCGGTGACGACCCGGTCGAGCTCCTCCGGCGTGACGACGCCCTGCAGCACGAGGTGAACGCTCTCGCGGAACAGCGCCGACTGCAGGCGGTTCGCGACGAACCCGCCGATCTCCCTGCGCAGCACCACCGGGACCTTGCCGAGCGAGCGGTAGAACTCGGCGGCCGCCTCGGCGGTCGCGTCCGGGGTCTGCGCGCCCGGCACGACCTCGACGAGCGGCACGACGTGCGGCGGGTTGAACGGGTGCCCGACGAGCAGCCGCCCCGGCTCCTGCATGCGGGCGGCCATGTCGCTCGGCATGAGCCCGGAGGTCGAGGACAGCAGCAGCGCCTCGCGCGGCGCGGCGGCCTCGATGCGCGCGAACAGCTCCTGCTTGAGCTCGATCCGCTCGGGGCCGTTCTCCTGCACCACGTCGACGCCGTCGACGGCCGACTCCAGCTCGGGCACCACGGTGATGCGCTCGCGCAGCCCGCTGCCCAGCACCGGCTCGAGCTCCGCGACCGCGCCGTCGACGAGCTCGGCGAGGTCCGGCCTCGGGTCCTGCACCCGGACGTCGATGCCGTGCGCGGCGAACAGCGCCGCCCACGACAGCCCGATCGTGCCCGCGCCGACGACCGCCGCGAGCGTCACGAGACGGGCGCCAGCGTCCGGGCGATCTCGCGGTAGGCGTGCCGGTTGAACGCCAGCCCGATGTGGCTGCCGGTCACCTCGACGCAGCGCGCGTACGGCACGACGCAGGCGCGCCAGCGGACGACGCCGTCGCCCTTGGAGTACAGCGACGTCAGCGGGATCGACTCGGGGAACGGTGCCCGGTAGTCCTCGCTGTACCTGCAGACGCAGGTGTGCGTGAAGCAGCCCTGCTCGCCGCGGGCCGGGTCGCGGCGCGCCACGAGGCGGCGGACGCCCTCGACGGCCAGCCGGGTCGGCTCGCTGATGTCGAACGGCTCGTCCAGGCCGGACCCCATCGAGATGACCTGCGACACCGACGACGGGCAGCGCGAGGCGAGCGCCTTTGCGAAGTGGCCGCCCCGGCTGTGGCCGATGATCGCGACCTTGCGCCCGGTCGACAGGTGCACGTGGTGCAGCACCCGCTCGAGCCGGTCGACGGCGGTGTCGGAGCACTGCACGTTGAACGAGATGCCGGCCCGGCGCGGGTTGTGGCCGAGCTTGCGCAGCCAGGCCGCCATGACCGACAGCGACTGGTCGCCGGCCAGGAACCCCGGGATGAGCAGCACGGGTGCGCCGTCACCGCGGGGCAGGCCGACGCCGCGCCACACCGGGTCGGCGAGCAGGCGGGCCAGCTCGGCCTGCCAGCGCACCTCGCGCAGGTGCGCGCCCCACCAGATCGGCTCCGCCACGGCGCGGGCCACGCCGCTGACCGCGTCCACCGCCGCCCCGGCCGCCGTGGCCGCTGTCGTCGGGACTGCTGCTGCCTCGCTCATCGCCGTGCACCTCCGCTGCGCCCCCTCCGGGCTGCAACGCCAGTGTGCCCCGTGCCACACCGATCAGGTCACCCCAGGAGGGTGTCGCCCCACCAGCCCCCCGGCCGGACGCCGGGCGGGACCGCCCACAGCGACGAGCCGGTGTGCCGCAGGTACTCGTTCAGGCCGTCCGAGCGGGCCAGCGCCGTCTGCACCGGGACGAACGCCCGGCGCGGGTCGCGCTGGTAGGCCAGGAAGAACAGCCCGGCGTCGAGGTGGCCCAAGCCGTCGGTGCCGTCGACGAAGTTGTAGCCGCGGCGCAGCATGCGGGCGCCCCCGTGCGCGGACGGGTGCGCCAGCGCGACGTGCGACGTCGGCGGCAGCGCCCGCGGGTCGACCTCGTCGCGCTCGCGCGCCGCGCCGAGCGGCGCCCCCTCGGCCTTGGTGCGGCCGGTGACGCGCTCCTGCTCCTCGAGCGAGGTGCGGTCCCAGGTCTCGACGGTCATCCGGATCCGGCGGGCGACGAGGTAGGAGCCCCCGGCCATCCAGTCGGCACCGTCGGACGCGTCGGCCCAGACGTGGTCGTCGAGCGCGTCCCGCTCGTCGGCGTGCACGTTCGCGGTGCCGTCCTTGAAGCCGAACAGGTTGCGCGGGGTCGTGTCGCTGGTGCTCGTCGTGGACGCCCGGCCGAAGCCGAGCTGCGCCCAGCGGACGGCTGCCGCGCCGGCGGCCAGGCGGGACAGGGTGCGGATGGCGTGGACCGCGACCTGCGGGTCGTCGGCGCAGGCCTGCACGGCCAGGTCGCCGCCGCAGCGGGCCGGCTCGAGCGCGTCGCCCGGGAACGCCGGCAGGTCGGCCAGCGCCGCCGGACGCCGGGACGCCAGGCCGAAGCGGTCGTCGAACAGCGACGGCCCCATGCCGAAGGTGAGCGTCAGGCGCGAGGCGCCGTGCCCGACGGCCTCGCCCGTGTCGTCCGGCGGGGCGAGCGGCTCGCCGCCGGCGCCCCGTCCGACGGCGCGACCGGTGGTCATGCGCTCGGCCGCCTCCGTCCACCGCTGCAGCAGGCGGACGAGCGCGGCGCGGTCGGTCGTCGTGACGTCGAAGCTCGCGAAGTGCAGGTGGCCCTGCACCGAGGTGGTGATGCCGGCCTGGTGGTCACCGGCGAACGGCACGCGGTCGGACGGCTCGCCGTTCGCCGCCATCGGGGCGACGATGCCCACCCCCGCACCGACCGCGCCGGCGCCCACGAGGCCGAGCAGCCCGCGGCGGGACAGCCGGGCGGTCACGTCGTCCTCATGCGGGGGTGCAACACCGGCCGGGCCGCGCTCATGCCGTCGCGGCTGCGGAGAGCCGCGACAGCGGCTCGCTCAGCGCGTCGACGACGCGGGCCAGCTCGCGGCGACCGGTCTCGTCGACCGTGTCGTAGGAGACGTAGGTGTCGCCCTTCGCGTACGGCACGAGCGCCTGGTCGACCCCGGCGAACGCGCTGTCGAGCTCGGCGAGCAGCGCGGTGTCCTCGACGAGCGGGCGCAGCACCTCGAGGGCCTTCTCGGCGCCGTCGACGTTGGCCCGGAAGTCGACGAGGTCGGTGTGGCTGAACGCCTCCTCCTCACCGGTGATCTTGCCGGTGGCGACCTCGTCGAGCAGCTCCTTGGCGCCGTTGCCGATCGAGGCGGCCGACAGGTCGGCGTTCTGCACCCGGCCCTGCAGGTCCGCGATGTCGACGACGAGCTGGTCGGCGACGGCGTCCAGGCCCGCGGTGCTGCCGTCGACCCACAGCGCCTTCTCCAGCCGGTGCCAGCCGGTCCACTCCTGGCCCGGCTCGAGGTCGGCCTCGCGCAGGTCGACCTTGGGGTCGAGGTCGCCGAAGCTCTCGGCCACCGACTCGATGGCCTCCCACGGCTCGCGCGACGG
>CAXTFU010000059.1:0-18102 GCA_964243385.1 uncultured bacterium
GGGCAGCGGCGGCTCGGGCGGGGGCTCGGGCGGGGGCTCCGCGCCGGTGCCGTTCCCGGCGGACGCGGCGCTCGACACGGCGCCGGCGTCGGGCGGCCCGCTGTCGGTCGTCGCCGTGCGCGTGGCGCACCAGCCGGGCTTCGACCGCGTCGTGTTCGAGCTCGACGGCGTGCCGGGGGAGCCGGGCTGGCGCGTCGAGTACGTGCAGGACCCGTCGTCGCAGGGCTCCGGGGAGCCGGTCGAGGTCCGTGGTGCAGCGGTCCTGGCCGTGCGGATCAGCGGCACCGGCTACCCGATGGACACCGGCGTCGAGGAGGTGTCGGGCGACCCGGCCCTGCCGGCCGACCTCGGCGCCGTGCAGGACGTGCGGCTCGGCGCGGTCTTCGAGGGGGACTACGAGGCGTTCGTCGGGGTGTCCGGGACGGCGCCGTTCCGGGTGTTCCGCCTGGCGGGCCCCACCCGGGTCGTCGTGGACGTGCGCACCGACTGAGCGGTCCTGCTCACTGCCAGCGGAAGAAGCCGAGCAGGTTGCCGTCGAGGTCGAGCGCGGCGAACTCGCGGGTCCCGAAGTCGGTGGTGCTCACCGCGTCGCGGGACACCGGGTGCAGCACGCCGGCCTGTGCCAGCTGGGCGAACAGGGCGTCGACGTCGTCGACGCGGATGCGGCAGCTCGCCGTGCCGGCCAGGAACGACTCCGCCCCGCTGCGCACCGGGCGCTCAGCGAGGTCGGGGCGCTCGCGCCACCCCGTGTCGTCGGCCTCCCACAGGTGCAGCTCGGCGTCGTCACGGCGCACGACGGCGAAGCCGTCCGACAGGTGCACGGTCGCGAAGCCCAGCCGCTCGGCGTAGAAGGCGGCGGCCGTGACAGCGCTCGCCGGCAGCGCCGGGACGGTCTGCGACAGGTGCACGGCGTCAGGCCGCGGCCAGCTCCACCATGGCCGGGTCCTGCTCGAGCAGCAGCCCGGAGACGATCGCGAAGCCGCAGTCGACGCAGGCCAGGTCGAGGCAGTCGAGCCCGTGGCCGTCCTCGCAGGGCGGGACCTCGAAGTGGCGCTCGTCGGTGCACTCCGCGCACCAGCGCAGCTCTCCTGCCGACGGCGCCATCACTCGTGCGTGGGACATCCTGAACACCTCCTGGTCCGGGCGAACTGCTGTTCGACTGCGGGCCACGGTGCCACCGCCCTCCGACAAGTCCGGGGAGGCGCGCCGTCGCCTGCGTGGGACGATGGCCACGATGACCACGCCCGAGCCGTCCCCCGCTCCCGACCCCGCTCCGTCGACCGGGGCCGCGCCCCCCACTGCGGCCCCGACCGCGACGCCCCCGACTGCGGCCCCGACCGCGACGCTGCAGGACTCCACCTTCCTGCGGGCCTGCCGGCGCGAGCCCGTGCCGCACACGCCGGTGTGGTTCATGCGGCAGGCCGGCCGTGCGCTGCCCGAGTACCGGGCGCTGCGCGAGGGCGGGTCGATGCTCGACGCCTGCGCGACCCCCGACCTCGTCACCGAGATCACCCTGCAGCCGGTGCGCCGCTACGGCGTCGACGCGGCGATCTTCTTCTCCGACATCGTCGTCCCGCTCAAGGCGATCGGGGTCGACCTCGACATCGCGCCCGGCGTCGGGCCGGTCGTCGCCCAGCCGTTCCGCACCGAGGCCGACCTCGACCGGCTGCCGGCGCTGACGCCCGAGGACGTCCCGTACATCACCGAGTCGGTGCGCTCGCTCGTGGCCGAGCTCGGCAGCACGCCGCTCATCGGCTTCGCCGGCGCGCCGTTCACGCTGGCCAGCTACCTCGTCGAAGGCGGGCCCAGCAAGAACCACGCCCGCACCAAGGCGCTCATGTACGGCGAGCCCGAGCTCTGGGAGCGCCTGCTCGACCGCCTGGCGACCATCACGCTGGCGTTCCTGCGCGTGCAGGTCGACGCCGGGGCGAGCGCCGTCCAGCTGTTCGACTCGTGGGTCGGCGCCCTGCCCGCGTCGGACTACCGCCGGTACGTCCAGCCGCACAGCGCCCGGGTGCTGGCGGCGGTGGCGGACGTGCCACGCATCCACTTCGGCGTCGGCACCGGCGAGCTGCTGCACGACCTGGGCCAGGCCGGGGCGGACGTCGTCGGCGTCGACTGGCGCGTCCCGCTGTCGGAGGCGGTGCAGCGCATCGGCCCGGGCAAGGCGGTGCAGGGCAACCTCGACCCGACGCTGGTGTTCGCGCCGCAGGACGTGATCGCCCGCAAGGTCCGCGAGGTGCTCGAGGAGGGCAAGGCCGCCGAGGGGCACGTGTTCAACCTCGGCCACGGCGTCCTGCCCGACACCGACCCCGACGCGCTACTGCACGTGGTCGAGCTGGTGCACGCGGGGCTGTAGCGAGCGGGCGCACACCGCGGCCGCGACGAGCACGACGGCGGCCGCGCCCAGCAGGGCGACGCGCACCGACAGGACGTACGAGGCCTCGGCCGCGCCCCGCAGCACGAGCAGCGCTGCGAACGGGACCTCGCCGGCCGACAGGTCGACGACCTCGCGCTGGGTGGCGCCGCGCAGCAGCGCCTCCACCAGGACGCCCGCGCGGCCGTCCGGGACCCCGAGGTCGAGCAGCCGCGCGGTCAGGTCGCTGCCGAGCCGCGCGACGACGAGCGCGCCGAGCCCGGCCACCGCGACCACGCCGCCGAGCTCGCGCGCGACGTTCACCACGGCCGCGGCGAGCCCCGAGCGGGTCGCGCTGACGGCGTCGAGGGAGGCGGTGACGAGCGGCGCGGTCGACAGCCCGATCCCGACGCCGGACAGCGCGAGCAGGCCGAGCAGCTCGGGACCGCCGAGCTCCTCGCGCAGGCGCAGGCCGGTCAGGACGAGCCCCGCCGCCGTGAGCAGCAGCCCGGTGACCACGGGCAGGCGCGGTCCCCTCCGGGCGGCGAGGCGCCCGGCGAAGGGCGCGACGACGACGAGCGCGACGGTCAGCGGCAGCAGCTGCAGCGCCGCGTCCAGCGCGTCCCGCCGCTGCACGAGCTGCAGGAACAACGACAGGAACACCAGCAGCACGAAGACCGCGAGGCTCGCGGCGAACGCCCCCACCGTCGCGCTCGCGAGCGCCCGCGAGCGCAGCAGGTGCAGCGGCAGGACTGGGTCGGGCGCCGTCCGCTCGACGGCGACGAACGCCGCGAGCGCCGCGAGCCCCGCCGCCGCGGCCAGGACGACGGGACGGCCGAGGCCGTCGCGGCCGGCCAGGACCACCGCCCAGGTGAGGGCCGCCAGTCCGACGGCGCCGAGCGCCTGGCCGGGCAGGTCCAGCCGGCGGGTGCGGTCGGGCGGGGGACCGGCCGGCGCCAGGGCGGCTGCGAGCGCGACCAGCGCGCACAGCGGGAGGTTGACCCAGAACACCGCCGGCCAGCCCGAGGACTCGACGAGCAGCCCGCCGACGAGCGGGCCCAGCAGCAGCGCGCTCGCCCCGGTCGCGGCCCACAGCCCGACCGCGCGCGCCCGGGCTGCCGGGTCGGGATGGGCGGCGGCCAGCACCGCGAGGCTCCCGGGCAGCACGAGCGCGGCGCCGGCGCCCTGGACGGCCCGCCAGAGCACGAGCTGCGTCGAGGTGTCGGACAGCGCGCAGCCCGCCGACGACGCGGCGAACAGCGCCAGCCCGGCGCCGAGCACCCGCCGGCGTCCCGCGACGTCGGCCAGCGTGCCGCCCGTCAGCAGCAGCGCGGCCAGCGCGACGGTGTAGGCGGTGACGACGCCCTGCAGCTCGGCGACCCCGGCGTCGAGGTCGCGCTGCAGGTCGCGCAGGGCGACGGCGACGACCGTGTTGTCGAGCGTGGCGGTGAACGCCGCCAGCGAGGTGGCCGCGAGCACCAGCGCGCGACGTCCCCTCCCGATCACCGGCCCTGTCTACTGCCCGTGTCCACCGGCGGTGCCCACGGGCCGCCTGCCGACTGCCCGTGTCGACGAGCCGTGTCGAGCTCCCGTGTCGCCCGGCCGTGCCGACCGGCCGTGCCGACCGGCCGTGTCGAGCGCCCGTCCCCACGGGCCGTGCGTACCGGCCTGTGTCGACCGCCCTGTGTCGACCGCCCGTGCCCGCTGCCCCGTGCGACCGGCTGGGCGGGGCGGCCCCGCCGGTCCGGGGCGGCACCGGTGCTCAGACGCCGGTCCGGCGTCGCACCGGTCGTCAGGCGCCGGCGGTCCCCGGCAGGCGCTGCATGCCGCGCCGTCCGCGCGTGCGCCACAGCAGCACGCCGGCGACGAGCAGCAGCGGGCTGAACGGCAGCAGCGCGCCGAGCGCCAGGGAGGTGCCGCGGGTGACCTCGACCAGGGCGTCCCAGCCGGCGGACAGCCCGTCGCCGAAGCCGCGCGGTCCGGGGTCGGCCGCGGCTGCCGCCGGCCGGTCGGCGCCGGTGAAGCGGGCGGTGATCGTCGACAGGTCGGTGCGCTCCTCGAGGACGGCCAGCCGGGCCTCGAGCGACTCGAGGTCGGCGGTGCGCCGGGTCAGCTCGCCCTCGATCTTCACGATCTCGCCGAGGCCCTCGGCGCGGTCGAGCAGCGTGCTCACCCGGGCGACGCTCGCCCGCTGCGTCGCGAGGCGGGTCTCGAGGTCGACGACCTGGTCGGTGACGTCCTCGGTGCCCACGCGGCGGGTGAGCTCCTCGCCGAGGTCGGCGAGCCGGCTCAGCGTCGCCGGGAAGGCGCGGGGCGGGACCCGCAGGACCACCACCGCCGATCCCGAACCGGCCCCCTGCTCGCCCTCGTCGCTGCGCTCCTCGGACTCGACCGACCCGCCCGCGCCGGTCGCCAGGCGCCCGGCCTCGTCGGCCGCGGCGCGGACGTCGTCGACCCGCACCTGCAGGTCCGCCGTGCGGATGAGCGCCGCACCCGGTGCGACCCGTCCGGAGGTGACCGACGTCGGCGCCTCGGCGGCTCCCTCGGCAGGTGCGGCGGCCCCCTCGGCAGGTTCAGCGGCCTGCGCCGCCGGCGCCCTCCCCGCTCCGGTCGTGGCGTCACCGGCATCGTCGCCGGCAGCGCCGCCGGACGCCGCGCTGGAGTCGGTCTCGGCGCTGGTGTCCGCGTCGGAGCCCGACGCGGTGCAGCCCGTGAGCAGGGCGCCGGCCGTGAGCAGCGCGGCGACCAGGACGGTGGGGGAGCGGTGCACGACGACCTCCGGGGGCTCGGACCTGCGGGTCTGACGCGGGCTCCGCGCCGCCGGTTCCGACGGTGCGTCACGGTCGTGCATCGGCGGGGCAGGACCGGCCCCCGTCCGGCTCCTAGGCTGTGCCGGTGCGGATCGTCGTCGTGGGCGGGGGCGTCGCCGGCCTGGCCGCGGCGCTCGAGGCGCGCGCGCTGCGCCCGGACGCCGAGGTCGTCGTCCTCGAGGGCAGCGGGCGGCTCGGCGGCAAGGTCGCGGTGAGCGAGGTCGCCGGCCTGCCCGTCGACGAGGGCGCGGACTCGATGCTCACCCGCATCCCCGACGGCATCGCGCTGGCACGGGGCGCGGGCCTCGAGGACGAGCTCGTCGCGCCGGCGTCCGGCTCGGCGCGCGTCTGGAGCCGCGGCGCCCTGCGGCCGCTGCCCGGCGGCACGCTGCTCGGCGTCCCGAGCGACCTGGGCGCCCTCGCCGACAGCGGGCTGCTGTCGGTGCGCGGCCTGTACCGGGTGCCGCTCGACCTCGTCCTGCCCGGCGCGCCCGTCGAGGACGACGTCAGCGTCGGCGACCTCGTCCGCCGGCGCTTCGGGGCCGAGGTCGTCGACCGCCTCGTCGACCCGCTGCTCGGCGGCGTCTACGCCGGGCGCGCCGACCTGCTCTCGCTGCGGGCGACGCTGCCGCAGCTCGTCGGCCCCGCGTCCCGCACGGGCAGCCTGCTGCTCGCGGCCCGCGCGGCCCGTTCGGGCACCCCGCCGACCGACGGCCCGCTGTTCGCCTCGCTGCCCGGCGGCCTGGGTCGCCTGCCGGATGCCGTCGCCGCGCGGTCGGGGGCGCAGATCCGGCGCTCGACGACGGTGCGGGCGCTGCGTCGCACGCCGGACGGCTGGGAGCTCACCACGGGCTCGGCCGCCTCACCGTCCCGCCTGTCCGCCGACGCGGTCGTGCTCGCGGTGCCCGGTCCGCCGGCGGCGCGGCTGCTGGCGGACGAGCTCCCGTCCGCGGCGGCCGAGGTCGCGAGCCTCGAGTACGCCAGCGTCGCGATCGTCACCCTCGTGCTCGCCGGGCCCACGCCGGGCACGGGCAGCGGCTACCTCGTCCCGGCGGTCGAGGGCCGCACCACCAAGGCCGTGACGTTCACCTCGCGCAAGTGGGCGCACCTCGCGGGCGGCCCGGCCGTCGTGCGGGCGAGCGTCGGCCGCTTCGGCGACACGACCGACCTAAAGCGCTCCGACGGCGAGCTCGTCTCGGCCGTGCTCGCCGAGCTGGCCGAGGCCGTCGGGCCGCTCCCGGTCGTGCTCGGCAGCCGGGTCGTGCGCTGGGGCGGCGGCCTGCCGCAGTACGCCGTCGGGCACCTCGACCGGGTCCGCAGGGTGCGCGAGGCGGTGAGCCGGCACCCGGGGCTGGCGGTCGCCGGAGCGGCGTACGACGGGGTCGGCGTGCCGGCCGTCGCGCGCAGCGGCCGGGCAGCCGCGCGCTCGGCGCTGGACTCCCTGCTGCGGCAAGATGGAGCGCATGAGCAGCCAGGACGCCGAGACCCGGCCTGAGGCCACCAAGGCCCGCGAGCTGAACGACCAGCTCCTCTACACGATGTACGCGGTGTTCACCGCGACGACGCCGCTGCCGGAGGGCTCGCGCCAGGGCCTCGCCGAGGAGGCGCAGGGCTTCCTGGACGCCGCGCTGCAGAAGGACGTCTACACGCGCGGCACCTACGACGTCGCCGGGTTCAAGGCCGACGCCGAGCTGCTCGTCTGGTGGACCTGCCCCGACGTCGACGTCCTGCAGGACACCTACAACCGGTTCCGGCAGACCGGGCTCGGCCGGCACCTCGCGCCCGTCTGGTCGAGCGTCGGCATCCACCGGCCGGCCGAGTTCAACCGCAAC
Source organism: uncultured bacterium (assembly GCA_964243385.1). Classification (GTDB taxonomy): domain Bacteria; phylum Actinomycetota; class Actinomycetes; order Mycobacteriales; family SCTD01; genus SCTD01. The sequence continues at coordinate 6,999 of CAXTFU010000059.1, forward strand.
CACATCCCGGCCTACGTCCGGCGCGAGGACCCCCGCAAGTACGTCTGCGTCTACCCGTTCAACCGCTCGCTCGAGTGGTACCTGCTGCCCGACTACGAGCGCCGCGGCATGCTCTCCGAGCACGGCATCCAGGGCCGCGAGTACGAGGACGTGCGGGCCAACACCGTCGCCGCCTTCGGGCTCGGCGACTACGAGTGGCTGCTCGCCTTCGAGGCCGACGAGATGCACCGCATCACCGACTGCCTGCGCCACCTGCGCAGCTCGCGCGCCCGGCTGCACACCAAGCTCGAGACGCCGTTCTACAGCGGCGTCCGCAAGACGATCACCGAGGTCGTGCAGGGGCTGCCGTAGGGGTCGTGCCTGCCGCAGGGGTCGTGCCCGCCGTCGGAGCCGCGCCCGCGTGGACGCGGCCCCGTCCGGGCGTCAGGCCTGCGGGGCCGGGGTGAGCGTCAGGCTCACGCTGTTCATGCAGTAGCGGTCGCCGGTCGGCGTCTGCGGCGCGTCCTCGAAGACGTGCCCGAGGTGCGAGCCGCACCGCGCGCAGAGCACCTCGGTGCGCACCGTGCCGAAGCTGCGGTCCTCGCGCAGCTCGACGGCGTCGCCGGCCTTGGGCTCGTAGAAGCTCGGCCAGCCGCAGTGGCTGTCGAACTTCGTGTCGCTCGTGAACAGCACGTTCCCGCACGCGCGGCAGGAGTAGGTGCCGGCGGTCTTGGTGTCGTTGTACTCGCCGGTGAAGGGGCGCTCCGTGCCCGCCTGCCGCAGGACGGCGTACTCCTCGCGACTGAGCTGGGCGCGCCACTCGGCGTCGGTCTTTGTCACCTCGTAGGTCATGCACCGTGCAGCGCGCGGCGCGTCCGCCGTGTTCCGGGCCCTTCGAGCACCTGGCGCAGCGAACGGCACCGGCGCACCCCCACGCACCGGCGCACCGGCGCGTCCGGCGCACCGACGCGTCCGGCGACCGGCGCACCGACGCACCGACGCACCGACGCACCGACGCGTCCGGCGACCGGCGCACCGGCGCACCGACGCGTGCGGCGCACCGGCGCAGTCGGGTGCGAACGCCCGACCAGACGACCCTCTCGCGCCGGAGCGACCGTCCGGCACACATCGCCGCAGCAGGCCGCCGCACCTGCCGCACGGGCGCGCGTGCGCACGGGCGCCAGCGATCAGGACGTGTGCAGGCCGGTCGGCCCCTGACCTCTGCGGTCGCGCGGCGCGTCGGACGACGTCCCGGGCACCGCCGTCACGGACAGGGGCGCCGCGCCGACCGCCCTGCACACCTCCCGGTCCCGCGGCCCCCGAGCCGCCGCCTGCGAGGACGGCGTCACGCGTGTCGGCGATCACGACGTGTGCGGGACGGTGAACCGCGGGCCGCCGCCGGCTCCCCTGCGGCGGAGCGCCGCGCAGGACGGCGGGCCCGGCGGCCCGGTCCCCGCGGCGGAGCGGCGCCGCGCAGCACCGCGGGCCCTGCCGCCGGCTCCCCTGCGGCGGAGCGGCGCCGCGCAGGCCGGCGGGCCCTGCCGCCGAGTCCCCCACGGCGGAGCGGCGCCGCGCAGGACGACGGGCCCGGCGGGCCGGTCCCCGTCCGGCAGCCGCGGGACCTACGGTGCAGCCATGGCCGCACCCTTCGTCGAGCTCGACGTCGACACGCCCTCCGGCGAGCGCACCATCAAGGTGACCAACCCGGACAAGACCTACTTCTCCGGGCTGCCGGAGGGCAGGGGCCGCAAGCTCGACCTCGTCGAGTACTACCTGTCGGTGGCGGACGGGGTGGTGCGCGGGCTGCGCGAGCGGCCCACGGTGCTGAAGCGGCACCCGGGTGGCGCTGAGACGCCACCGATCTACCAGAAGCGGGTCCCGGACAACCGGCCGCCGTGGATGGAGACCGTCACCGTCACCTTCCCGAGCGGACGCAGCGCGACCGAGCTGTGCCCGGTCGACGTGGCGCACGTGGCGTGGGCGGCCAACAGCGGGTGCCTGGACTTCCACCCCTGGCCGACGCGGCGCGACCACGTCGAGCAGCCCGACGAGCTGCGCGTCGACCTCGACCCGATGCCGGGCACGACCTGGGCCGACGTGCTGGAGACCGCGCAGGAGGTCCGAGCGCTGCTCGAGGAGCTCGGGTACGCCGCCTACCCCAAGACGAGCGGCAGCAAGGGCGTGCACGTCTACCTGCGCGTCGCGCCGGAGCACACCTTCACCGAGGTGCGGCACGCCGCGGTCGCCGTCGCCCGCGAGGTCGAGCGGCGGCGTCCGGACCTCGCCACGGCGCAGTGGTGGAAGGAGGAGCGGGGCGAGCGGGTGTTCCTCGACTTCAACCGGATGGCGCGCGACCAGACGATCGCCTCGGCCTACAGCGTGCGGGCCCGTCCGCAGGCGACCGTGTCGGCGCCGGTCACCTGGGACGAGCTGCCCGACTGCGAGATCGGCGACTTCGACATCTGGACGATGCGCGAGCGCTTCGCGCGGCTCGGTGACGTGCACGCCGCGATCGACGACGTGCAGCACGACCTCACGCCGCTGCTCGAGCTGTTCGAGCGCCAGGGCCTCGGCGAGGCCCCCTTCCCGCCGCAGTTCGCCAAGCAGGAGGGCGAGCCGCTGCGCAGCCGCCCGTCCGTGCGCGAGCCCGCCGCCGCCAAGCGCGCCGCGGCCGCGAAGAAGCGGGCCGAGCAGCCCGACCCGGACTGACCTGCCACAACGACCGGCGCCGAGCGTGCAGCCGCGGCACGGCGCCCACGCTCAGGGCGGTGCTCGACCGCCGGTCGCGACCTGCGGGCCCGGGTCAGCCGGACGAGCGGCCCGCGCCGTAGCGGAGCCCGTCCACCAGCAGCCGCACCATGGCGGTGGCGCGCGAGGTGTCCTGCGGGGACGAGGCCGGCCTGGACAGGTTCGACACCGCCCCGAGCAGCTCGAGCGGGTCGACGCCGGGGCGCACGGACCCCGCGGCGACGGCGCCGTCGAGCAGCGCGCGCAGCGCCGGGCCGAGGCGCTGCTCGAAGTAGTCGCGCAGCCCGGCGAAGGCCGGGTCGCCCGAGTGCAGCGCGGCCGACAGCCCCCGCTTGGTGGCCACGAACTGCGTGTAGCGCAGCAGCCAGCGCTCCAGGGCCACGTCCGGCGGGTGCTCGGCGGCCAGCCGGGGCGCCTCGGCGGCGCACGCGTCGACCTCCCGCCGGAACACGGCGGCCACGAGGTCCGAGCGCAGGGGGAAGTGCCGGTAGAGGGTCGCCGTGCCGACGCCGGCCCGGGCCGCGATCGCCCGCACGTGGACGTCCACGCCCGACGTCGCGAACTCGTGCGTGGCGGCCTCGAGCAGCGCCTCGACGTTGCGCTGGGCGTCGGCACGGGGCACCGAGCACGCTCCTTGCCTAAACGGGACAGCGTCCCGTATCGTCGGTCACCGAAGCGGGACGACGTCCCGCTTCACCCCACGGTACGGCACCCCCGCGCGTCAGGAGACCGCTCATGCGTTACCGCACCCTCGGCCGGACCGGCATCTCGGTCAGCCCGTACGCCCTCGGCGCCATGATGTTCGGCGCCGTCGGCAACCCCGACCACGACGACTCGATCCGGATCATCCACAAGGCGCTCGACGCCGGCATCAACTTCGTCGACACCGCCGACATGTACTCGCGCGGCGAGTCCGAGGTGATCGTCGGCAAGGCCCTGCGGGGACGGCGCGACGACGTCGTGCTCGCCACGAAGCTCTGGGGCGCGATGGGCGACGACCCGAACGAGCGTGGCGCGTCCCGTCGCTGGATCATGACCGAGGTCGAGCACTCGCTGCGCCGGCTGCAGACCGACCACATCGACCTCTACCAGGTGCACCGCCTCGACCCGACGGTCGACCACGAGGAGACCCTCTCGGCGCTCACCGACCTCGTGCGCAGCGGCAAGGTGCGGGCCATCGGCTCGTCCACCTACCCGGCGTCCGAGATCGTCGAGGCGCAGTGGGTGGCCGAGCGCCGCGGCCTCGAGCGGTTCCGCTGCGAGCAGCCCCCGTACTCGGTGCTCGACCGGGGCATCGAGCGCGAGGTGCTGCCCGTGGCGGAGCGCTACGGCATGGGGACGATCGTCTGGAGCCCGCTGGCCGGAGGCATGCTCACCGGGCGGGTCCGGCGGGGCGAGTCGACCGACCTGCGTCGCGCGGACATGTTCCGGCACATGCGCGACGAGCGGCGCATCGACGCCGTCGAGCAGCTCGTGCCGCTGGCCGCCGAGGCCGGGCTCAGCCTCACCCACCTCGTGATGGCCTTCGCCGTCGCGCACCCGGGGGTGACCTCGGCGCTGCTCGGTCCGCGCACGATGGAGCAGCTCGACGACCTGCTCGCCGGCACGCAGGTGCTGCTGTCGGACGACGTGCTCGAGCAGATCGACGCGATCGTCCCGCCGGGCACCGACGTGGGGCGCCTCGACATGGCCTGGGAGCCGCCGGCGATGCAGGTGCCGCGGCTGCGGCGGCGTCCGGTCGAGGAGCGCGCCGCCGCCTGAGCGGCGCGCCGTCGCTCAGCGCGTCGGGATCCGCAGCAGCCCCTCCTGCACGACGCTGACGGCGAGCTGGCCGTCGCGGGTGTAGATGCTGCCCCGGGCCAGGCCGCGCGAGCCGCCGGTCCACGGCGACTCCTGGTCGTACAGCCACCACGAGTCGGCCGCGAACGGGCGGTGGAACCACATCGCGTGGTCCAGGCTCGCGCCCAGGACGTCGCCCGTGCCCCACGACAGCCCGTGGTTGAGCAGCGTCGAGTCCAGCAGCGTCATGTCGCTGGCGAACGTCACCGCGCACACGTGCAGCAGCGGGTCGTCGGGCAGCGTGCCGTCCGCCCGCATCCAGACCTGCGAGCTCGGGGTGCGGTGGCCGCTGTCCTTGGCGATGCGCGGCGGGTCGCCGACGTAGCGGACGTCGATCGGCCGCGGGCGGGTGTACCAGCCGCCCATCTCGTCGGCGTACGGCTGCATGCGCTGCTCGAGCCGCTCGAGGCCCTCCGGCGGGGCGACGTCGGGCATCGCGGAGGCGTGCTCGATGCCGGTCTCGACGAGGTGGAAGGACGCCGACATGTTGAAGATCGGCTTGCCGTGCTGGACCGCGACGACGCGACGGGTGGTGAAGCTGCGGCCGTCGCGGATGCGGTCGACCTCGTAGACGATCGGGATGCTCGGGTCGCCCGGCCGCAGGAAGTAGGCGTGCAGGCTGTGCACGGGCCGGTCCGCCGGCACGGTGCGGCCGGCCGCGACCAGCGCCTGGCCGGCGACCTGGCCGCCGAAGACGCGCTGCAGCGACTCGTGCGGCTGCCGTCCGCGGAAGATGTCGACCTCGATGCGCTCGAGGTCGAGCAGCTCCACGAGCTTGTCCAGGGGGGTCGAGTCGGTCACGGCCCGAGCATGTCAAGACTCCCCGCGGGGGCGGACGCCGGGGCGCCCGCTACGGACGCGCGCCTGACGCTGCGGACGGGACGTCCCGCCCGGCCGCGTCGACGACCCGGTCGACGCGCACGGCGTCGAGCAGCCGGCGGTCGTGCGTGACGAGCAGCAGGGTGCCGCCGTAGGCGTCGACGGCCTGCTCGAGCTGCTCGATGGCCGGCAGGTCGAGGTGGTTGGTCGGTTCGTCGAGCACGAGCAGGTTGACGCCGACGGCCTGCAGCAGCGCCAGCGAGGCCCGCGTCCGCTCGCCCGGCGACAGCGAGCCGGCCGGGCGGTGCACGTGGTCGGCCCGCAGGCCGTACTTGGCGAGCAGCGTGCGCACCTCCGAGGCCGGCCACGACGTGCGCTGCTCGACGACCTCCACCACGGTGCGCTCGCCCGAGAACAGCGCCCGTGCCTGGTCGACCTCGCCGAGGCGCACGCCGCCGCCGAGCGACTGCCGTCCCCGCTCGAGCGGGAGGCGGCCGAGCAGCGCCTGCAGCAGCGTGGTCTTGCCCGAGCCGTTCGGGCCGACGAGCGCGATCCGCTCGCCGTAGGCGACCTGCAGGTCGACCGGGCCCAGCACGAAGTCCCCGCGGCGGACGACCGCCCCGGACAGCACCGCGACGACGTCACCGGAGCGGGGCGCCTCGGCGACCTGCATCCGCAGCTGCCACTCCTTGCGCGGCTCCTCGACCTCGTCGAGGTGCTTGAGCTGCGACTCGATGCCCTTGACGCGCGAGGCGGCGTGCGTCGCGGCCTCGATGCGGGCGCCCTTGGCGGTGCGGTCGTTGTCGGGCATCTTGCGCTTGGCCCGCAGCGCGCCGCGCACCGACTGCTCGCGCTGGCGCTGGGCCTGCTGCACGAGCGCCGACCGCTTGTCGTCGAACTCGTCGTACGCCTCGCGGGCGTGCGAGCGGCGCAGGGCGCGCTCGTCGAGGTAGGCGTCGTAGCCGCCGCCGTAGAGCGTGGCGGTGCGGGACGGCTCGTCGACGTCCAGCACGGACGTGACCGTGCGGGCCAGGAACTCGCGGTCGTGGCTCACGACGACGAGCCCGGACGACAGCCCGAGCACGAAGCGCTCGAGCCGCTCGAGCCCGGCGAAGTCGAGGTCGTTGGTCGGCTCGTCGAGCAGGAAGACGTCGAAGCGCGACAGCAGCACCGACGCGAGCGAGGCCCGGGCGGCCTGTCCCCCCGACAGGTGGACGGTCTCGGCGTCCAGCAGGTCCAGCGGCAGCCCGAGGTCGACGCAGACCTGCTCGGCGCGCACGTCGAGGTCGGCGCCGCCGAGGTCGAGCCAGCGCTCGAGGGCGGCGGAGTAGTCGGGGCCGTCCGTGCCGGTCGACAGGGCCTCGGTGGCCCGGTCGAGCTCGGCCTGCGCAGCGGTCACGCCGGTGCGCCGGGCCAGGAACGCCGACAGCGTCTCGCCCGGACGGCGGTCGGGCTCCTGCGGCAGCAGCCCGACGGTGGCGGTGCGGGGCGACAGCCGCACCGTGCCGCTGTCGGGCACGAGCTGTCCGGCGAGGGTCGCCAGCAGCGTCGACTTGCCGGTGCCGTTCGGGCCGACGACGCCGATCCGCGAGCCGGGCGCGACCGTGAGGCCGACCCCGGAGAGCGCGAGCGACGGGCCGCGCACGACGGTCACGTCGGCGGCGACCAGGGTGGCGGACACGCCTCCCGACGCTAGCCGCTAGTCCTTCTCGAGGCCGAGCACGTTGTCGCCGACCCACGTCACGGCGCTGATGACGAGCGAGGCGATGACCGCCGGGGCGATCCCGTCGACGTCGAGCCGGTCGGTGAGCAGCGCCGTCAGGCCGAACATCGCCGTGTTGAGGACGATGAGGAACAGCCCGAGCGTCAGCAGGAGCAGCGGGAACGACAGCAGCTTCAGGACCGGCTTCACCAGGACGTTCACCAGCGCGAAGATCAGCGCCACCACCAGGTAGCTGCTGAGGCCCTCCCGCACCGTCACGCCGGGCACGTAGGCCGCGACGAGCCACACGGCGGCGGCGATGACGAGGAAGCGGGCGATCAGGCGCATGCGCCGAGTGTGCCCCCCGTCAGGCCCCCAGCACCTCGGCGAGGTCGAAGCGGACGGGCCGGTCGAGCTGCGCGTACGTGCACGAGGCCGGGTCGCGGTCGGGCCGGAAGTGCCGGAACTGCGCGGTGTGCCGGAACCGGGCGCCCTCCATGTGGTCGTAGGCCACCTCGACCACGAGCTCGGGACGCAGCGGCACGAACGACAGGTCCTTGTCGCGGTTCCAGCGCGACGGCTCGCCGCCGGGCTTGCGCTCCGAGCCGAGCTCGCCGAGCCACGGGTGCTCCTCGCCCTCGGGCAGCCGGTACGGCTCGAGCTCGGCCACGAGCGCGGCCCGCCGCGCCATCGGGAACGACGCGGACACCCCGACGTGCTGCAGCCGGCCCTGCTCGTCGTGCAGCCCGAGCACCAGCGAGCCGACGACCGGTCCGCTCTTGTGCCAGCGGAACGCGCCGACGACGCAGTCGGCCGTGCGGGCGTGCTTCACCTTCAGCATCGTGCGCTTGTCCGGGGCGTAGACGCCGTCGAGGGGCTTGGCGACCACCCCGTCCAGGCCGGCGCCCTCGAACAGCGTGAACCACTCCTGCGCGAGCGCCGGGTCGCGGGTGGCCGGCGTGAGGTGCACCGGCGGGACGGACGAGGCGAGCGCCTGCTCGAGCCGCGCCCGGCGCTCGTCCTGCGGACGGTCCAGGAGCGACTCCCCTTCCAGGGCCAGCAGGTCGAAGGCGACGAAGGACGCCGGTGTCGCCTCGGCCAGCATCCGCACCCGGCTGTCGGCGGGATGGATCCGCTGCAGCAGCGCCTCGAAGTCGAGCCCGACCTCCCCGGCGATGACGATCTCCCCGTCCACCACGCACCGCGGTGGCAGCTGGGCGCGGACGGCATCGACGACCTCCGGGAAGTAGCGCGTCAGCGGCCGCTCGTTGCGGCTGCCGAGCTCGACCTCGTCGCCGTCGCGGAACACGATGCAGCGGAACCCGTCCCACTTCGGCTCGTAGAGGTAGGCGCCGGTCGGCACGTCCGGTGCGGCCTTGGCCAGCATCGGCTTCACGGGCGGGAGCACGGGGAGGTCCATGAGGACATCTTGGTGGTCGCGCGCCGCTCCTGCCCCCGGCGCGCGGACGATGGCATCGTCGGCTCCCGGGGCGGGACCGACCGAGCTGGAGGAGCACCGTGGAGCGCATGTTCTGGGACGTCGAGGTCGACGGGCACGTGCACGAGGTCTGCCTCGACTGGACCTACTGGGGCGGCTACCGCGGTGTCCGCCTCGACGGCGCCGTCGTGGCCGAGTCCGCGGTGCCGATGCGGTGGCGGTCGCTGCAGCCGTTCCCGATCGGCAGCCACAGCGCCGCGGTCCGCACCCGCCCGTCCGGCCCCGTCTCGCCGTACTTCGTCATCGAGCTCGAGGTGGACGGGACCGTCGTCGCCCCGCGCCCCGGTCCCCGGAGCAGGTGGCAGCGCTGAGGTGCGGCAGCGCTGAGGTGCGGCAGCGCTGAGGCGCGTCAGCCTCCGACGTACGCCGCGAGGTGCTCGCCGGTGAGCGTCGACCGGGCGGCCACGAGCTCGGCGGGGGTGCCCTCGAAGACGACGCGCCCCCCGTCGTGGCCGGCGCCGGGGCCGAGGTCGACGATCCAGTCGGCGTGTGCCATGACGGCCTGCGAGTGCTCGATGACGATGACCGACGTGCCGCCGTCGACGAGCCGGTCGAGCAGCGCGAGCAGCGTCTCGACGTCGGCCAGGTGCAGGCCGGTCGTCGGCTCGTCGAGGACGTAGACGCTCGCCCGGTCGCCCATCGACGCAGCCAGCTTCAGCCGCTGCCGCTCGCCGCCGGACAGCGTCGTGAGCGGCTGGCCGAGGCTCAGGTAGCCGAGCCCGACGTCGGCGAGCCGGCGCAGGACGGTCTGCGCCGCCGGGGTGCGCGCCTCGCCCTCCCCGAAGAACTCGAGCGCCTGCGCGACCGGCATGGCGAGCACCTCGCTGATGTCGCGGCCACCGAGGCGGTGCTCGAGCACCGAGGCGTCGAAGCGCCGGCCCTCGCAGGCCTCGCAGGTCGTCGCGACGCCGGCCATCATGGCGAGGTCGGTGTAGACGACGCCAGCGCCGTTGCAGGCCGGGCAGGCGCCCTCGGAGTTGGCGCTGAACAGGGCGGGCTTCACGCCGTTGGCCTTGGCGAACGCCTTGCGGATCGGCTCGAGCAGCCCCGTGTACGTCGCGGGGTTGCTGCGCCGCGAGCCGCGGATGGGCGCCTGGTCGACCGACACGACCCCCTCGCGCCGGGCCAGCGACCCGCTGACGAGCGAGCTCTTGCCGGACCCGGCCACGCCGGTGAGCACGACCAGCACGCCGAGCGGCACGTCGACGTCGACGTCCTGCAGGTTGTGCGTGCTCGCGCCGCGCACCTCCAGCGCACCGGTGGGCGTGCGGACGTCGGGCTTGAGCTGCGCCCGGTCGTCGAGGTGGCGCCCGGTGAGCGTGCCGCTCGCCCGCAGCCCCTCGACGGTGCCCTCGAAGCAGACGGTCCCGCCGGCGGTGCCGGCACCCGGACCGAGGTCGACGACGTGGTCGGCGATCGCGATGGTCTCGGGCTCGTGCTCGACCACCAGCACGGTGTTGCCCTTGTCGCGCAGCCGCAGCAGCAGGTCGTTCATCCGCTGCACGTCGTGCGGGTGCAGGCCGGTCGTGGGCTCGTCGAAGACGTACGTCACGTCGGTGAGCGACGAGCCGAGGTGGCGCACCATCTTCGTGCGCTGGGCCTCGCCGCCGGACAGCGTCCCGGTCGGGCGGTCCAGCGAGAGGTAGCCGAGCCCGATCTCGGCGAACGAGTCGAGCGTCCCGCGCAGCGCCTCGAGCAGCGGCGCCACCGACGGCTCGCGCCGCCCGCGCACCCAGGCGGCGAGGTCGCTGAGCTGCATCGCGCAGGCGTCGGCGATGCTGATCCCGTCGATCCTCGACGAGCGCGCCTGCGGGCTGAGCCGCGTGCCCTCGCACTCCGGGCAGGTCGCGAAGGTCACCGCCCGCTCGACGAAGGCGCGCACGTGCGGCTGCATCGACTCGACGTCCTTGGACAGCATCGACTTCTGGATGCGCGGGATCAGCCCCTCGTAGGTGAGGTTGATGCCGTCCACCTTGATCTTCGTCGGCTCGCGGTGCAGGAGGTCGTCGAGCTCCTGCTTGGTGAACTCCCGGATCGGCTTGTCCATGTCGAAGTAGCCGCTGCCGGCGAAGATCCGGCCGTACCAGCCCTCCATGCTGTAGCCGGGGATCGTCAGCGCGCCCCCGTTCAGCGACCGGCTGTCGTCGTAGAGCTGGGTGAGGTCGATGTCGTTGACCGCGCCGCGTCCCTCGCAGCGCGGGCACATGCCGCCCAGGATGCTGAAGCTGCGGCGCTCCTTGGTCGTGCGTCCGGCGCGCTCGGTCGTGACCGCGCCGGCGCCGCTGATCGACGCGACGTTGAAGGAGAACGCCTGCGGCGGACCGATGTAGGGCGCGCCGAGCCGGCTGAACAGGATGCGCAGCATCGCGTTGGCGTCCGTCACCGTGCCGACCGTCGAGCGGGGGTCGGCGCCGAGCCGCTGCTGGTCGACGAGGATCGCCGTCGTCAGGCCGTCGAGCACGTCGACCTCGGGCCGGGCCAGCGTCGGCATGAAGCCCTGCACGAAGGCGCTGTACGTC
>CAXTFU010000060.1:0-18097 GCA_964243385.1 uncultured bacterium
GCTCAATTGGCAGAGCATGCGACTGTTAATCGCAGGGTTTCTGGTTCAAGTCCAGACGGGGGAGCTCCCGAGGCGAGCGCCGTCGCCGCGCTGGAGACGTCCTTCGCCGGCTCCAGCTGGTGCGTCGCAGTGAGTCCTGGGCTCGGCCGCGCGAGCACGGCTCGAGGAACGGCCCGCCGTGGTCCGGTGGTGCGAGCAGGAACCCCCGCACACCGCTCTCCTGATCGACCATCGCCTGCTCGGACGTGTGCAGCACGCTCACCGTCCGCCAGGCCTGCTGCAGTGGCGGCGCGAACAGCCAGATCTCGGGCGGCCGTGGTCAGCCCGCCGACCAGCATCAGGGGCAGCACGACCTGGCGTGAGCAGCCGAACGGCGCGGAGACAGCGTCGGTGAGCGCGCGGCCGCCCGTCCGCTCCGCGCCGCCGCCGGAGCTGGCACGGGTCGGTCCGTGCGGTGCACGGCGGCTCAGCTCACCTGCCCGGACGGAGCCGACGCGTCGGGCGAGGGCCCGGCGGCCGTCCGCCGCGTCTGGGACGTGGCGGTGCGCACGTGCTCGAGGACGTCCGTGAGCTGCCGGGCCGTCCACGGCTTGGGGAGCACCTCGTCCATCCCGGCCTGCAGACACACGGCCCGGTCGTCGTCCATCGCGTTGGCAGTGATCGCGATGACCGGAAGTCGTCGCCCTCGCCCGGCCTCGGCGGTGCGGATCAGCCGGGTCGCCTCCAGTCCGTCCATGACCGGCATCTGGCAGTCCATGAAGACGGCGTCGTAGCGGCCGGTGAGCGCGGCGGTGACGGCCTGCGCGCCGTCACCGACGGTCTCGACGGTCAGGCCGGCACGTTGCAGCGTGACCGTCGCGACGATCTGGTTGACCTCGTTGTCCTCGGCCAGCAGGATCCGCAGGGGCCGCGCTGCACCCGACCCGGCTGCCGCCGGTCCGCTCGGCTCGGGCGGGACCGCGGGCAGCAGTGGTGGGAGCGCGGACGGGGCGGTGCGAGCCGTCGCGCTGCCGGTGGTGCGACCGCCGGCGACGGTGACCGGGAGGGCCCACGCCGGTCGACGCGTCGGTTCCGGTCCCCGTGCCGGCTGGGCGGGGATCGACGCGGTCGGCGCTGCGACATCGGCGGCGAGGGGCACCTCGAGCTGGAAGGTGCTGCCCAGCCCGAGGGTGCTGGAGACGGTGAGGGTGCCGCCCATCTGCTGCACCAGTCCGTGGGTGATGGCCAGGCCGAGGCCGGTGCCGCCGAAGCGGCGGGTCGTCGAGGCGTCGGCCTGGGTGAACGGCGTGAACAGCCTCGTCTGCTGGTCGGCGGTCATGCCGATCCCGGTGTCCGTGACCCGCAGCCACAGCCGCTGCTCGTCACCGCCGACGGTGACGGTCACCGAGCCCTGCTCGGTGAACTTGACGGCGTTCGAGGCCAGGTTGGTGATCACCTGACGCAGACGGTGCGGGTCGCCGCGCCGTGCTGCGGTGAAGCCCGCGGCAGGTGACACCAGGAGCGTCAGCCCCGCGTCGGCGGCGACCAGGTACAGGGGCAGCAGCGCGTCCTCGACGACCTCCAGGACGTCCAGCGGCGTGTCCTCCAGCTCGATCGAGCCGTGCTCGACCTTGGACAGGTCCAGCACGTCGTTCACGATGCTCAGCAGCGCCCGGCCCGAACGCCCGGCCGCCTGCGCCCAGGCGGCCTGCTCGGGAGGCAGGTCGGTGCCGATCAGCAGGTCGGTGAGTCCGAGCACCCCGTTGAGCGGCGTGCGGATCTCGTGGCTCATGGTGGCCAGGAACGCCGACTTCGCGCGGGAGGCGGCGTCCCGCTCCTCGGCGAGCCGTTCGGCGTCGGCCGTCGCCTGCTGCAGCCGAGCGATCAGGTCCTGGCGTTCGTCGCGGTGCAGGGCGAGCACCAGGCTGACCAGGCCGGCGACGGTGACGAACGCCTGGGCGAGCAGCACCCGGGTGGACGGCGCCGCAACGGCGAACGGTCCCCGCCCGGCCAACGTCAACGTCACGACGAAGACGCCGACCAGCAGCACGTACAGCGCAGCGACCGACGTGCTGAACCGCAGCGCCACCCACATGCTCAGCGGGAGCAGGAGGAACGCCAGCGGCAGGTGCACGGTCTGGCCGAACACCGCCGCGTAGGACGCGGCGATGACCGCCGCTGCGCCGGCCAGCTCGGCGGCCTGGCGGGGGCTGCTGACGGCTCGGGGGAGCTGCCGGTCGGTCAGGCGCAGCGCGACGGCGGCGAACACGAACGTGCTGGCTCCGTTGCGCAGGGTCCATGCACCCATCGTGGGCAGCAGCTCGCCTGCCCCGGTGACCCACAGCCCGACGGGTCCGAGCAGCGCGGCGCCGGCTGAGCCCGCCAGGGACGCCAGCACGAGCGCTGCGAGGTCGAGCGAGCCTCGCAACCGCCACACCGGACGCTGCCAACGCCGCTGCAGGGCCAGCATGACGGCGCAGGTCAGCAGGGACTGCACGACGTTCGCCGCGGCGAAGACCGTCGCGAGCCCGGCGTCGACGCCGGTCACTGCGTTCAGGGTGCCGGCGACTGCGGCGAGGGCGAGGGCGTCCGCGGTCAGGCGTCGGCGGCTGCCCCAGGACACCGCGAGCCAGAGCATGCCGACGGCCGCCGCGGGCCAGACCAGCGCCAGCTGCGAGCCGTCGATGCGCGTGGACCGGCCGACGACGACGGCCAGGGCGTACAGCACCCCGAACGCGACCGACACCAGCAGGCCGTGGAGTGCCGGGTGGTCGGCGCGTCGGCCTGCCGAGGGGTCCGCGAGCGTCGGGACAGCGGTGGTCATGCTCGGACCTCGGCGCAGCCGGCGCCGTCCTGTAGTGACCGGGAAGTTCGGCCGGAGCGGGGGCTGCACCGGCGGTCAGGCGGCTCACTGCGCCGGGTGCCGGGTCCAGCCCGTCCCGCTCACCCCGACGGACGCCGCGCTGCTGGCGCGCCGTGGCACGTCAGACAGGGCGACGAAGCCGCGCGGATCGCGCTGCTCGTCCCAGCTCGCCAGCCTGTCGCTCCCGGTGCACGCCGACGCGAGGCGCAGGCCCGGTCTCAGCGACACGGTCGTCGGTGCGCTGACGCTGGCAGCGGCCTTCGCGTGGTCGGGGGCCTGCGCCGGTGGGACCGGTGCTGTGACGTCACGTCCGCTCGGCGGAGCCGGGTCGGCCGAGGTGGGTGCTGAAGAAGCGGAGGATGCGCGCCCAGGCGTCCTCGGCGGACGGCTGGTGGTACGCGAAGCCTGCGACCCGCTCGAGGACGGACAGCGGGCCGGCGTTGTGCCGGTTGAGGAAGGAGTGGCCTGCGTCCGGGTACTCCTTGACGTCGTGCTCGACGTCGAGACCGGTCAGGACCTGCTCGAGCCGGTCGGCAGCCCCGCGCAGGCCGGGGTCCCTGCGGCCGTAGCTGGCGACGACGGGGCAGGCGCCGCGCAGCACCTGCTCGGGGTCCTTGGGCAGGGCGCCGTAGTTGGGCGCTGAGGCGTCGAAGCCGCGGGCGGCGGCGAGCAGGGCGAAGCCGCCGCCCATGCAGAACCCCATCACGCCGACCTTGCCGGTGCAGTCCGGTCGGCCCGTCAGCAGGGCGCGGCTGGCCTCGATGTCGCCGAACGCCGCGCCCGAGCCCGACATGAGCGCGGAGAAGGTCGACCGCAGGCAGCGGATGGCCCCGCCGGCGCTGAACAGGTCGGGTGCGAGGGCCAGGTAGCCGGCGGCGGCGAGCCGGTCTGCTTGCTGCCGGGTGTCGTCGGTGAGCCCGAACGCCTCGTGGATCACCACCACGCCCGGCCACGGGCCGTCGCCCACGGGAGGGACGGCCAGGTACGCCGTGAGCTCGGGGGCGATGGTGGCACCGGGAACGGTGAGGTTCGGCATGGGTCTCCGTCGGGTCAGGTGGGGTCGGGTGCCGGTGGTCAA
Organism: uncultured bacterium; assembly: GCA_964243385.1. Taxonomy (GTDB): domain Bacteria; phylum Actinomycetota; class Actinomycetes; order Mycobacteriales; family SCTD01; genus SCTD01. The sequence continues at coordinate 3,921 of CAXTFU010000060.1, forward strand.
GTGTCAGGTGTCGGCGGTCTTGTCGGCGCGGGTCGTCGACGTGCCGCCGAGGTCCGGCGGCAGCCGCCACGGTCACGAGCAGTGGTGCGCGTCCGGTCCAGGTGCCCTGCTGAGTCTCGTGGAGCAGGAAGCCGGCCAGGCCGCTGCGGGACAGCCGCAGGCCCCCGCGCGCTCCGAGCTGCCGGGCCCGGGCTGGGCTGGCCGAGGGCCCGTCGTGCAGCAGGGGCAGCCGGACGAGGGTCCAGGAGAGGGATGAGGCCCGGACCACCTCGGCCATCTCGGTGATCGCCCGGTAGGCGGCGGGCAGGCCGTACCGGATCTCCGGTCACCGCCCGCCGGATCCCGTCGGCGTCGTCGAGCTGCGGAGAGAGGTCCGGGCCGAGCTGGCGCCGGGGCTGTGCAGGGGAACGTCCGGCTGGTCTGGCCGCTGAGGCTGGTCCTGAGCGGCTGGCCGGACGCGGAGACGCCGAGCAGCGACCCGGCGAGCCGCTCGAGCGTGGCACCGGTGAGTGCGGGGTCGGCGTCGGGGAGCTCGGCGACCAGGTCGGCCACGCCGGCGATGAAGACGCGCCGCGATGGCTGCGGTCGGGGCGTCGCTGCCGCCGCAGAGACAGAACGGTCGCCTTCGAGTTCCTGGCGGCCTTGGCGATGTCAGCCAGCGATGTCCGCGTGGGGTGAACTCGGCCAGCGCCGCGGCCGGCAGCTCGGCCCGTGACGCACCTCACTGCGCTTGCAGTGTCTGCACTCTTGCAGTCACTGCACGACTGGCCGATGCTGAGGCGTGACCTCCTCGACCACCGGGCTGCGCGAGCGCAAGAAGGCCGCGACCCGCGCTGCGCTCACGGCAGCCGCACTGCGCCTGGCGGCCGAACGGGGAGCCGACCGGGTCACCACCGACGACATCGCCGCTGCCGCCGGCGTGTCCCCCCGGACCTTCTTCAACTACTTCACGACGAAGGAGGAGGCGTTCGTGGCCGACGACGTCGAGCGGGCGCACCGCTTCGTCGCCGAGGTCGCCGCCGCGCCCGACGACGCCCCCCTGTGGGAGCTGCTGCACGGCACCGCGCTGCGCACCTTCACCGCGGGGGCCCTGCCGAGCTCGGACCAGGCCCTCAAGGAGCAGCTGGTGCGGACGAGCCCGGCAGTCCTGGCCGAGGTGCTCGGGACGTTCGCCCGACTCGAGCAGGAGCTGGTCGACGAGCTCACCCGCCGCGCCCGACAGCAGCTCGGGTCCGGGCCGGGCGGCGACCTGCACCCCCGGCTCCTGGCGGCAGCAGTGGGCGCGGCAGTCCGCGCCGCCACGCAGACCTGGCTCGCTGCGCCGCAGGCCACGCCCGACGGCTTCCTCGTCCTGCTCGACGAGGCCTTCTCCGGCCTGGCCCCGTGCTTCCCGCACCCGATCGTCCGCCACCCCCCTTCCGTCGCCCCGCACGACCCGTCCTGGAGCTGATCTCGTGGCATCCCGCTTGTACCGGCTCGGCCGGTTCTCCTACCGACGCCGCCGACTCGTCGCCGGCCTCTGGCTCGCCCTGCTCGTCGCCATGGGCGTCGCCGCCGGCACGCTGTCCGGGCCGTACTCCGACGAGTTCTCGATCCCCGGCACCGAGTCGCAGCAGGCGCTGGACGTGCTCGCCGACCGCTTCCCGCAGGCCGGCCTGGAGCAGGCGACCGCCAACGTGGTGTTCGCAGCTCCTGAGGGTCAGACCCTCGAGTCGGCCGAGAGCAGGGCCGCGGTCGCGGCGGTGCTCGAGCGCGTGCGCGCGGACGCCGACGTCGCCCTCGTGGCGGACCCCTACGCCACGCAGGGCGTGTCACCGGACGGCCGGATCGCCCGCGCGACGGTGACCTACGCCGTCGACCCGCTGAACATCGAGGAGGGCAACCGGACCGCGCTGTTCGCCGCGGCCGACCCGGGCCGCGAGGCGGGTCTGGAGGTCGAGTTCTCCGGCACGGCCGCCTCCGAGGTCCAGGCCGGTGGTGGCGGCGAGCTCGTGGGCATCGCCGCCGCCGCCGTCGTGCTGCTGGTCATGTTCGGCTCGGTCATCGCAGCCGGCCTGCCGCTGCTCACCGCCCTGATCGGCGTCGGCGTCGGCATGGCCGGCATCACCACCCTGACCGGCTTCGTCGAGCTCAGCGCGACCGCCCCCGTCCTCGCGCTGATGCTCGGCCTCGCCGTCGGGATCGACTACGCGTTGTTCATCACCTCGCGCTACCGGCACGAGCTGCTGGAGGGCCGCGACGGCGAACAGGCCGCCGGTCGTGCGGTCGCGACGGCCGGCAGCGCTGTGGTCTTCGCGGGCCTCACCGTCGTCATCGCCCTCGCCGGCATGTTCGTCGTGAACATCCCCTTCCTCACCGCCATGGGCCTCGGCGCAGCGAGCACCGTCGTCGTCGCCGTGCTGGTGGCGCTGACGCTGCTGCCGGCGCTGCTGGGCTTCGCGGGGCTGCGGGTCCTCGGCCGCAAGGGGCGCGCCGCGCTGAGCGCCGAGGGCGACGGGCCCGCGGGGCGCACGGTCCCGCTGAGCGAGCGCTGGGCCCGGTTCGTCGTCCGGCACAAGGGCCCCGTGCTGCTCCTGTCCGTCCTCGGGATGCTGGCCGTGGCCGTGCCCGCCGCCTCGTTGCAGACGTCGTTCCCCGACGAGGGCCAGCTGTCGGAGTCGACCACCCAGCGACGGGCGTACGACCTGCTCGCGGCCGGGTTCGGTCCCGGCTCGAACGGCCCCCTGGTGGTCGTCGTCGAGGCCGACGACCCGACCGGCGCGGCTCCTGCGCTCGCGACGGTGTCTGGCGCGCTGCAGCAGGTCGAGGGCGTCGCCGCCGTCACCCCGCCGGTGCCGAACGAGAGCGGTGACACGTACCTGCTGACGGTGCTCCCGACCACCGGTCCCGGCGACGTCGCCACCGAGGACGTCGTCACCCGGCTGCGCGAGGCCGCTCCTGCGCTCGAGCAGCAGACCGGCACGCGGCTGTCGGTGACCGGCGCGACCGCCCTGACCGTCGACGTCACCGCCAAGCTCGCCAGCGCACTGCCGGTCTACCTGCTCGTGGTCATCGGGCTGGCCCTGGTCCTGCTGACCGTGGTCTTCCGCTCCGTGCTCGTGCCGCTCAAAGCCGCGCTGGGCTTCCTGCTGACCGTCCTCACCACGTTCGGTGCGGTCGTGGCCGTCTTCCAGTGGGGCTGGCTGGCGGGCCTGATGGGGGTCGAGCAGACCGGCCCGATCCTGGCCTTCCTGCCCATCTTCATGATCGGCATCATCTTCGGCCTGGCGATGGACTACGAGCTGTTCCTCGTCACCCGCGTGCGCGAGGAGCACGTCCACGGCGCCGGGCCGACGGACGCCGTCGTCAGCGGGCTCCGGCACGGCGGCCGGGTGGTCACGGCCGCGGCGCTCATCATGATCAGCGTGTTCGCCGCCTTCATGCTCTCGCCCGACGCCACCAGCAAGTCGCTGGGCTTCGCGTTCGCCTTCGGCATCGCCGTCGACGCCTTCGTCGTCCGCATGACGATCGTGCCCGCGGTCCTGGCCCTGCTCGGCGAGCGCGCGTGGTGGCTGCCCCGCTGGCTCGACCGGGTCGTCCCGCAGATCGACGTCGAGGGCAGCACGCTGCGCACCGAGGACCAGACGCCGACGCACGAGCTCACGCGCGTCTGAGCCTGCCGGCTCGGGTCAGCCCTGGTGCTGGCCGCGCCAGGTCTCCAGCGCGGCGGCGCTCATGGGCCGGGCGAGCAGGTAGCCCTGGGCGATGTCGCAGCCCAGGTCGGTCAGGGCGTGCAGGGTCGGTTCGTCCTCGACGCCTTCGGCGACGACGGACAGCCCGAGGTTGTGGCCGAGCTCGACGGCGCTGCGCACGAGCAGGTGGTCCTTGGCGTCGCCGGTCATGTCGGTGACGAACGAGCGGTCGACCTTGAGCTCGTCGACGGGCAGCTCGCGCAGGTAGCTCATGGAGGAGTAGCCGGTGCCGAAGTCGTCCAGCGAGAGCCGGACGCCGCTGGCGGACAGCCTGCGCAGGATGTCCAGGGCCCGGGCCGGTTCGCCCATGATGGCGCTCTCCGTGATCTCCAGGCGCAGCAGGTGGGCGGGGACCCCGTGGCGGGTGAGGGCGGCGCGGACGATGTCGGGCAGACGCTGGTCGTGCAGGCATCGGGCTGAGAGGTTGACCGCGACGGGGACGGCGTGCTGCTCGTCGTGCCAGCGGCGGGTCTGGGCCAGGACGAGGTCCAGCACGCGCAGGGTGAGGCGGTTGATGAGGCCGGTCGTCTCGGCGACGGGCAGGAACTGGTCGGGGGCGAGCAGCCCGCGCTGCGGGTGCTGCCAGCGCACGAGGGCCTCCAGGCCGCAGAGCCGGCGGCTGACCATGTCGATCTGCGGCTGGTAGTGCACGACGAGCTCGTCGCCGTCCAGCGCGCGGCGCAGGTCGCCGAGCAGCGCCAGGCGGCTGGGGGCCCGGTTGTCGCGGTCGTGGCGGTAGGCGACGACGCCGGCGGAGAGCTCCTTGGCCTCGTACATCGCGACGTCGGCGTGGCGCATCAGCTGCTCGGGACCGGTGCCGTCGGCCGGGGCGAGGGCCAGCCCGATGCTGGCCTCGACGTCGACCGCGACGCCGTCGAGGTCGAACGGCTCGTGCAGGGCCTCGAGCACCCGCGTGGCGACGGCCGTCGCCGCCTGCTGGTCGGCGACGTGGGGGAGCAGGACGGCGAACTCGTCGCCGGACAGCCGCCCGAGGAGGTCGCCTGGTCGCAGGACACGACTCAGGCGGGGACCGATGGCAGCCAGCAGCAGGTCGCCGTGGTGGTGGCCGAGGGTGTCGTTGACCTCCTTGAAGCGGTCGAGGTCGATGAGCAGGACGCCGGTGCACCCCTGCGCTCCGTCCAGCGCCTGCCGGAGCTGCTCGGTGATCAGGAGCCGGTTCGGCAGGCCGGTGAGGGCGTCGTGCGTCGCCTGGTGCCGCAGCTGGTGCTGCAGCCGGACCCGCTCGGTGACGTCGACCAGCAGTCCCATCACGCCGTGCACCGTGCCGTCCGGTCCTCGCGTGGCGGCGGCGGACAGCTCGACGTCGATCTCGACGCCGTCGCGGCGGCGGCACCGCAGCTGCACCGTGGGGAGCCGGTCGGCGGCGGTCAGCCGTGCGAGCAGCCGGGGCACGTCCAGGTCGCGGTCGGTCAGCCGGGGCAGCGGCCGGTCGAGCAGGTCCTGCGCGCAGTAGCCGAACAGCTGCTCGGCGGCCCGGTTCCACTCCCGGACGCGGCCGCCCCGGTCGAGCTCGACGAGGGCGGCGGGGCTGGCGTCGACGACGGCGCGCAGCCGCGCGGCCAGCGCGGTGCGGGCGAGCTCCTGCGCGGCGAGGACCTGTCCGTGCAGCCGGGCGTGCTCGACCGCGGTCGCGGCGTGCAGCACGAACATCTCCAGCAAGCCGAGCTGGTCGTCCCCTGGCCGGAGCCCGTGCAGCGGCATGTCCACGCTCAGCACACCCAGCAGCCCGGCGGAGGCCGAGGTGAGCGGTGCGAACAGCGCGTCCAGCGGGTGCCAGGTCACCCGCTCGTCACCGGCCGGCCGGTCGACGGCGACCGATTCCGGGACCCAGGTCGGCATGGCGTCGTCGTCCCAGGCGCCGTCCTGCCGGTGGTCCACGAGGCGCAGGAGCCGGCCTGGCCCGACCGGCTCGCCGAGGGCGAGCAGCCGGTCCCACTCGGCCCGAGTGGACCGCTGGTCCTGCAGCGCCTGCCGGGCAGTCGCGTCACCGGCGACCGCGGCGACCCGCAGGCCACCGTCCGGCTCGACGACCGAGATCACCGCGACGCCGAACCCGAGGCCGGTGACGACGCAGCCGACCACCGCCGTCAGGGTCTGCTCCAGGTCCAGGCCGGAGTTCAGTCCGCTGACCAGTCGCTGCAGCTGCAGCAGCGCCGCCGCGGGACCAGGCCCCGTGCTGCAGTTCGCCAGGGACGACCCGAAGGTGGCCGCGGACGACGCCGGTGGTCGACCGAATGCCTCAGCCTTGGCGAGCGCAGACGGGGACGGCGCAGCGGAGGGGCGAGCTCCGTCCGGGGCATCGACGGCAGAGGTCACCGGATCGTTGTCGGCGTGGCAGCACGCGACCTGGAGGTGCCGGTCGACGGCGGCCTCGACGAGCGCTCGTCGGGGTGCCGGGCCGAGGGACGGTGCAGGTGCCGACGGCGACCGGACCCGGACGGGCCTGCGCCGGCTGGGTGACGTCGTGGATCACCGTCCGGCAGGACCGTGTGACACAGCGCTCATGAAGACCGGACGACCGACGGCGGCACCGCGCGTCCTGTGCTCGTAGAACCGACTCGAGGACAGGTCTCGGGCGGGCAGGTGCAGAGTGAGGTCCCCATGTCGACGATCCTGGTCTGGTACGCCGCCGTCACCGTGGTGCTGGCCGCCGTGCTCCTGCTGGTGATCGTCGTGCAGACCGCCGCGGCGCACCTGCGTCGCCCGCGCACCGCCGTGACGACGCTGCCCGTCCCGTACGCCACGGCGCCGGCCCAGGCGCTGGGGCAGCCTCTGACCCCGGTCCAGCCGATGGCCCAGCCGCTGTCCCGCGCCGGCTGACCTCCCCGGTCGCCGCACGGCGCCGGTCGAGCTGCCCGCGCCTCCCACGAGCCCGTCCCCACCCGGGGGCGGGCTCGCGGCGCGTCCGGACGTCCCGTGATCACCGTGCGGAGGCGTCTCGACACGGCCCGGCCCGTCCTCTACCGTGCGGCGCCCCGAGGTGACCCGCCTCACACACGACGCCGGTCCTGCCGTGCAGGTCGGCTGCGAGGAGCCCGCGATGCCTGGACCCTCCCTCCGTCCGCGCACCCGCGCCGCGGCGCTGCTCGCCGCGCTGTCGGCCACCGCCCTCGGCGTCGTCGGCGCCGCGACGGCGTCCGCGACGGCCCCGGGCGACGGCCGGGCCGCCGCGTGCACCCGCCCGGCCGCCACCGGCGACGTCACGGTGCCGATCGCCTTCGGCGGGACGACCTACCCGGTGCTCGTGCACGTCCCCGACGGGGTGCGCCGGACGAGGGCGCTGCCCCTGGTGCTCAACCTGCACGGCAGCTCGAGCAACGGCCCGGCGCAGATGACGATCAGCGGCCTGCGCACCGTCGCCGAGCGCGAGGACGTCATCGTCGCGGCGCCGAGCGCGGCGATCCCGCTCGCCCCGCAGAACCCGCCCGACCCGAACGGCAGCTGGGCCTGGAACGTCCCCGGGGTGCCGACGACCGCTGGCGCGTTCCCGCCCGCGGGCGCGCGCAACGACGTCCGCTTCCTCGGCCACGTCATCGACGTGCTGTCGGCGTCGCTGTGCACCGACCTGACGCGCACCTACGCCACCGGCTACTCGGGTGGCGGCCGCATGACCTCGGCGCTGGCCTGCCGCTCGGCCGACCGCATCGCCGCGATCGCCCCCGTCGCCGGCCTGCGCGCCGGCCGTCCCGACCCGGACGACGTCTCGGTGCCGGAGGTGGAGGACTGCCGTCCGTCGCGTCCCGTCCCGGTCGTGACCTTCCACGGCCAGCAGGACCAGGTGAACCCGTACCCGGGCAACCCCGACCTGCGCTGGGGCTACGCGGTGCCGGTCGGCCTCGCCACGTGGGGGCGGCTCGACGAGTGCCGCCGCGGCCCGCAGGCCGCGACGATCAGCGAGCACGTCGTCCGGCTGAGCTACACCCGCTGCGCGCAGGGCGCCGAGGTCGAGCTGTACCGCATCTCCGACGGCGGGCACACCTGGCCCGGCAGCGACCTGCCGGCGCCCGGCCTGGGCAAGGTCACGCAGGAGATCGAGGCCGCGACGATCGCGTGGGACTTCTTCGAGGACCACCGCCTGCGCGGCTGAGGCCGGCTGCCACGAGTCCCGCCTGACGGGCCCCGCCCGAGGAGCCCGCCCCGATGAGTACCGCCGAGCCGGACGGTCGGACTGCTCAGGCGGCGTGCGCCCGCCGGGAGCGGGGGAGCCATGGCCTCGACCGTCGAGGTCCGGCCGGACGGGCCGCTGCCGTCCGCGGACCTGGCCAGGCTCTGCGCCGCGCTCGCCGCGCGGCTCGCGTCCGGTGCGGTGACGCGGGTCGTCTGCCACGCCGAGCTGCTGCCCGACGACGTCCGCGCCGTCGAGGTGCTGGCCCGGCTCTCGCTCACCGCGCGGCGGGCGGGCGCCCGGCTGCAGGTGCTCGGCCTCAGCGCCGAGCTGTCAGCGCTGCTGCACCTGCTCGGGCTCGGCGCCGTCCTGCTGCCCGGCGAGGTCGCCGACCCCTGATCCGGCCGGCAGGCCCCGCTCGACGACGTCGAGCAGCCGCTGGCCGACGCGCTCGACGGCGGCGGCGTCCAGGCCGCGCAGCGGGCCGGTGACGAGCAGCGTGGCCAGGCCGTGCACCGCCGACCAGGCGACCAGGTCCGCGCCCGGGCGCTCCGCCGGGGCCAGGACGCCGGCCGCGACGAGCCCGTCGAGCGCGGCGCCGAGCAGCTGGAACGGCGTGCTGCCCGTCGGTCCGGCGCCGTGCGGGCTGGCCGCCCGGCGCAGGTCGGCGTGCACGGTGAAGGCCGTGCGGAACAGCCCCGGCTCGGCGGCGGCGAAGCGCAGGTAGCCGGTCCCGACCGCGCGCACCCGGGCGCGGGCGTCGTCGCGCCGGTCACCGCAGGGTGCGACCGCGGCGAGCTCGGCCTCCATCCGCGCGGCGAGCGCGGCCTGCGCGGCGAGGCAGACGTCGCTGAGCAGGTCCTCCCGCCCGGCGAAGTGGCGGTAGGCGGCGTTCGGCGCGACCCCGGCCGCGCGGGTGGCGGCCCGCAGCACCACGGCCTCGGGACCGCCCGTGCGGGCGAGCTCGAGCCCGGCCGCGAGCAGCACCCGGCGCAGGTCGCCGTGGTGGTAGGTCGCCCGGGACTCGCTCGCCGGAGGCTCTGTTGCCATCGCCCCTCCATGTGTACGGTGTCCACAGCGAAGCACACGGAGCGTCGAGGGGGCGTGCGATGACCGGGTCGACTGCGGTGCAGCCGAGGGCCGAGATCGGGACGGACGAGCTGGAGCAGCACCGCCGCGAGCTGACGGCGTACTGCTACCGCATGCTCGGCTCCGGGTACGACGCCGAGGACGCCGTGCAGGAGACGATGGTGCGGGCCTGGCGCGCGGTCGACCGCTTCGACGGCCGCTCCTCGCTGCGCTCGTGGATGTACCGCATCGCGACGAACGTCTGCTTCGACGCCCTGAACGGCCGCAAGCACCGGGCGCTGCCGATGGACATGTCGGCAGACCCGTCGGCGCCGATCGCGTCCTCGCTCGGCACGCCGCTGCCCGAGACGGTCTGGGTCGAGCCGGAGCCGGACGCCCGGACCATGCCCGAGACCGCCGACCCGGCCGACCTCGCCGTCGGCCGCGAGTCGGTGCGCATGGCCTTCGTCGCGGCGCTGCAGCACCTGCCCCCGCGCCAGCGCGCGGTGCTCGTCCTGCGCGAGGTGCTGCGCTGGAAGGCCGACGAGGTGGCCGAGCTGCTCGACACGACCGTCGCGTCGGTGAACAGCGCCCTGCAGCGGGCCCGGGCGACGCTCAGCGCCCGTGCGCCGCTCGGCACCGCCCCCGACCCGCTCGACGCCGAGCACCTGGCGCTGCTGCGCCGGTACGTCGACGCGTTCGAGCGCTACGACATCACCTCGCTCGTGGCGCTCCTGCACGAGGACGCCACGCAGAGCATGCCGCCGTGGGCGCTGTGGCTGTCCGGCCCCGAGGACATCGGCGCGTGGCACCTCGGCCCCGGCGGCGGCTGCCGCGGCTCGAAGATGGTCGAGGTGCACGCCAACGGCACGATCGGCCACGCCCAGTACAAGCCGAGCGCGACGCCTGGCCGGCTCGAGCCGTGGGCGCTGCACCTGCTCGAGGTGGCCGACGGGCGCATCACCTCGATCACCAACTTCGTCGGTGCCACGCACTTCGCGCGCTTCGGCCTGCCGGACCACCTGGACGTCTGAGCGCTCGCTCGTCGTCCGGCCCGGCGTGCGGGGGCTGCGCGGCGACGGCAGGGCAGGACGGTCAGCCGCTACGGTCTCGTCCCGGGTGGCCGCGTCGTGTCGTCCTGCCGCGCACCAGCCCCGACGAGGAGGACCTCGTGTCCGAGCCCGCTCCCCGTCCGCGCCGTCGCCCTGCCGCCCGACCGCGCACCAGCGCGTCCGCCGCGCCCGGAGCTCCCCGGACGGGCACCTTCCGGCCGCACGTGCGCGGGTTCGGCTTCGTCGACTTCGACGAGCCGTTCGTCGCGCCGACCGGCGCCGTGGTGACGTCGTGCTTCGTGCCGCCGCCGATGACCGCGCCGCTGCTCGACGGTGACGCCGTCGAGGCGGCGTTCGGCGTCGAGCAGGACGGCCGCGGCACCGCCACCGCCGTCACGCTGGTGCGGCGGACGCGGACCGAGCTGTTCGGGGTCGTCGAGGACGGGCTGGTCCTGCGCGTCGACCCGCACGTCGCGTCCGGCCGCTGGACGCTCGAGGGGCGCACGGAGGACCTGCCCGTCGGCACCGCCGTGCTCGCCGACATCACCGGGGAGCGCACCGCCGACCCGTCCGACGAGTGGGACGACCCGACCGACGGCGACGCGCTGCTCGAGCGCATCCGCGTGCGGCACCGCCTGCCGACCGGCCACCCCGACGACGTGCTGGCCGAGGCGGAGGCCTACGCCGGTCGCTCGGCCGGCCGTCGCCCGGCGCGCGGAGCCCTGGCGCGGCGCGACCTGCGCGCCCTGACCACCTTCACCATCGACGCGCCGCACTCGCGCGACCTCGACGACGCGCTGTCGGTCTACCCGGCCGACCCCGACGGCGGCATCCGGGTGTGCGTGCACATCGCCGACGTCGCCGAGCACGTGCGGCCTGGGACGCTGCTCGACGTCGAGGCGCGGCGCGCCGCGACGAGCGTCTACCTGCCGGGCTGGGTGCGCCCGATGCTGCCGAACCGGCTCAGCGACGACGCGCTGAGCCTGGTCCCGGAGGCCGACCGCGACGCGCTGACGGTCGAGATGCGCATCACCGCCGACGGCGACATCACCGCGGCCGACGTCTACGCCAGCCGGATCCGCTCCGACGTCCGGCTGTCGTACGAGGTGGCCGCCGACCTCCTGGCCGGCGTGCCGAACGACGGGGCGCCCGAGCCGGTCGTCGAGGCGCTGCGCTGGCTGCGCACCGCCGGGGCGCGCCTCGGCGTGCAGCGGCTGCGGCGCGGTGGCGTCGAGGCGCGCCGCGTCGAGCCCGAGCTGGCCGTCGAGGTCGTCGAGGGCGTCGCCGAGCAGGTCGCCGCGACGCCGTCGAACCCGGCGAACCTGCTCATCGAGCGGCTCATGGTGGCGGCCAACGAGTCGGTCGCCGGCTGGCTGGTCGACCGCGGGCTGCCGGGCGTGTTCCGGGTGCACCCGACGCCCGGGCCGGACGCCGCGACGGCGCTCGAGGCGTTCTGCGCCGCCGCCGGCTTCCACCCCGGCTTCGGCAGCACGCTCACCCCGCTCGGGCTGTCGGCCCTGTCGTCGCAGCTCGACGCCGCGGCCGACGAGACGTCCGCCGCGGTGTGGGACGTGCTGCTCGGCTTCCTCGGCCGGGCGTCGTACGTGCCGACCGCGGGGCCGCACTTCGGGCTCGCCTCGCCCGGCTACGTGCACTTCACCAGCCCGCTGCGCCGCTACGCCGACCTCGTGGTGCACCGCGTCGTGCACGCCTTCCTGGAGGGGCACCGCGACCCGGCCGCCTACCCGTCGCACGTCGAGCTGGTCGAGCTCTGCGCGCACCTGGACGCCTCGACCCGCACCGCCGCGATGGCCGAGCGGCAGATGCGCAAGTCGCTGTGGCTCGTCACGCTGGCCCGCCGCACGGCCGCCGACCCGGACGCCCGTTTCACCGGGCGCGTCACCGGCGTCGGCGCCAAGGGGCTGTTCGTGACGCTGGACGGCTCGCACGTCAGCGGCATGGTCAGCGCGCGCAGCCTGCCCGGCCGCGGCTGGAAGGAGAGCCCGGACGGGCTCTCGCTCGTCGACGCGTCCGGCCACCGGCACGGCTACGGCGACCCGGTCGTGGTCTCGATCGACCAGGCCGACGTCGAGGCGGCCCAGCTCGAGCTGCGCCTCGTCCTGCCGGCGCGACCGGTGCGGACGCCGCGGGCCCGCACCCGGCGGACGGCGCCGGCTCCCGCCTAGCTCGGCAGGGGCTGCAGCCGGGTCCGCAGCAGGCAGAACTCGTTGCCCTCGGGGTCGACGAGGACGTGCCACGACTCCTGCCCGGACTGGCCGATGTCGGCCGGCCGCGCGCCGAGGGCGAGCAGCCGCTCGAGCTCGGCGTCCTGGTCGCGGTCGGTGGCGTTCACGTCGAGGTGCAGGCGGCTCTTGCCGGGCTCCGGCTCGGCACGCGCGCTCAGGATGATCGTCGGCTGCGCGCCGCCGAAGCCCTCGCGGGGCCCGATCTCGAGGGTGCCGTCGTCCTCGCGGTCGAGCACCACGAAGTCGAGCACCTCGCACCAGAAGCGGGCGAGCAGCTCGGGGTCGCGGCAGCCGAGGACGAGCTCGCTGATGCGGCATGCCACGGCGGACCTCCTGGGGGACGGGACGGTGGGGCCGTCGTACCAGACGCAGCGGTGCGGGGCGAACGGGTTCTCAGCTCGGCAGCCAGTCGTCCAGGCCGAACACGAGGTCGCCGTCCTTCCAGACCTCGAAGCTGGCGACCTGCAGCTCGGCGTCGTAGTCCAGCGACCACTGCGCTTCGGTCTGCAGCCGGCCCGCGGCCGACGACAGCCAGGAGCGCGCGGCGGTCGCCGGCAGTCCGGCGGCGACGAGGGCCCGGGCGACCTGCGCCTCGGTGGCGACGAGGTCCGCCGGGAGGAAGGTGCCCGACGCCCGCATGGCGGGGAACGCTACTTCACGCGGGCACCCCCGTTCGCGGCACGGGGAGGTCGGCCGCCCGGCCGCAGCAGGCAGGATGGAGCCATGGCTCTGAGCATCGCGCCGCTGGAGGTCGCCAGGGACTGGCTGTCCGGACCAGGTCTCGAGATCGTCATGCTCGTGACCTCGGCGGTCCTGCTCGGGCGCTTCGTGGGGTGGGCGGGCGAGCGCATCACCGACCGGATCGACGCGAACGCCCGCGAGACCGACGCGCTCGTGCGCTCGGAGGCGTCCAAGCACCGGCACTCCCTGGCGCAGGTCGCGACGTGGGCCACGCTCGTCGCCATCTACGTCGTGGCGTCACTGCTCGTGCTGACCCAGCTCGGCATCCCGCTGGCGGGCCTGGTCGCCCCGGCGACCGTCGCGGGCGTGGCGCTCGGCTTCGGCGCGCAGCGGATCGTCCAGGACCTGCTGGCCGGGTTCTTCATCATCACTGAACGGCAGTACGGCTTCGGCGACGTCGTCCGGCTCGCCGTCGTCGGCATCGGCGAGGCGCGCACCGGCACGATCGAGGACGTCACGCTGCGGGTCACCCAGATGCGCACCATCGACGGCGAGGTCGTCGTCACCCCGAACGGCCAGATCGTGCAGGTGGTGAACCTGTCGCGCGACTGGGCGCGCGCGGTCATCGACATCCCGCTGCCCCCGGGGACCGACATCGCGCAGGTCAACGCGGTGCTGCACGACGTCGGCGAGCAGGCCTACGCCGACCCCTCGATGCGGGCGCTGCTGCTCGACGCGCCGTCGGTCATGGGCGTCGAGAGCCTGCAGGTCGACGCGCTCAACATCCGCATGGTGGCGCGCACGCTGCCCGGCAAGCAGTTCGACGTCGGACGGGACCTGCGGGCGCGGGCCCTCATGGCGCTGCGGGCCGCGGGCCTGCAGCTGGGCGCGTCCGTCGACACCGCCGAGCCGTCTGCGGTCCTGTGACGCGGCCCCGCACCTCGACGGTCCTGCTCAGCGTGCTGCTCGTCAGCTCGTGGACCACCTGGTCGTACGTCCGCCCGGACGACGAGTCCGTGCGCACCGTCCAGCCGGTCACCACCGTGACGCCCCCCTCGCCGCGGCCGTCCCCGACGGCTGCGCCGTCCCCCGAGCCGACCGTCGAGCCGACCGCGGCGCCGTCGGCGGCCGCCGTGTCGCCGACGCCGCAGCCGTCGCAGCCCGGGCCGGTCGAGCCGACGCCCGCCGCGACCGTCGAGCCCGACGAGGTCCCGCCGCCGGCGCCGAGCGACGGGGCGCCTGCGCCGACGGCGGAGCCCGAGCCGGCCGCGCC
>CAXTFU010000061.1:0-1154 GCA_964243385.1 uncultured bacterium
AGCCCGGTCAGCCGAGGGCGGAACGGTGCCCGGCGGCGTGCGCCTCGAGCAGGTCGACCGCGTCGTCGGCCGTCCGCAGGCCGGCGCAGGCACGGGACAGCCGCTGCGCCGCTGCGCGGTAGCCCGGCTCCCGCAGGACGTCGACCACAGCGGCCCGGACGTCGTCGCTGGTGGCGCTGACCGCGTCCAGCACGCGGCCGGTCCCGAGGGCGGCGCAGCGGTCGGCGTTCCAGGGCTGGTCCGCGCCGAGCGGGAGCAGCACGAGCGGGACGCCGAGCGCGAGCGCCCCGACGACGCTGCCCGAGCCGGCGTGGCACACGACGAGGTCGCACTGCGGGAGCAGGGCGGCCTGCGGGACGAAGCGCTCGAGGCGGACGTGCTCGGGGACCGGCCCGAGCTCGTCCGGGCCGACGGCGTCCCCGACGGTCACGACCGTGCGGACGTCCATAGGCGCGAGCGCGTCGACCACCCGGCGCAGGAGGTCGCCGGACTCCTGCGGGAACACCGTGCCGAGCGTGACGAGCACGACCGGGCCCGACCCGGCGGCGAGCCACGAGCGCAGGCCGGCGGACAGCTCCTCGCCCGGACCGGGCGGCTCCAGCACGGCGGGACGCACGGACCGGGCGGCGCGGGGGAGCGGGTGCTCCGGCGCACGGAAGCCAGGCGGCACGGGGGCCAGCACGAGACCGCCGTGCAGCTGCTCGAGGTGCCGGTCGGGCGGCAGCCCGTGCCGGGCGCGCAGCGCGTCGAGCGGTCCGCCGATGACGTCCGGCCGCAGGAGCCCGCCGGCGGCCAGCACCACCACGGCGGCGTGCGGCACCCCCGCGCGCTCCGCGGCGACCGCTGCGCCGAGGTCGACCTCGTCCCGCACGACGACGTCCGGCGGCCAGTGCGCCAGGACGTCGAGCAGCCGCCCGGCGCGCACCGCTGCCGTCCTGCCGGCGAACGCCTCGCGCAGCACGCGCTCCTCCTCCAGCCGGTCGACGGGCGCCAGCGACCGGCGCACGGCCGGGTCGGCGAGCGTCGGACCGCCGCTCGGCAGGAACGCGAAGCCGGTCCGGGCGACGGCCGTCGCCATGCCCTCCTGGCCGCTGACGGCGACGTCGTGCCCGCGGCCCGCCGCGGCGCGGGCGAAGGGCAGGGTGGGCAGGAGG
>CAXTFU010000061.1:1164-17964 GCA_964243385.1 uncultured bacterium
GGTGAAGGTGATGAGCAGGCGCACGCGACGAGCATGCCGTGCCCACCCCGCACCCGACCCCCGGACGCGCCGCGGGCGGAGCGTCAGCAGGTCAGCGCAGGACCTGCGTGGTGGCCGTGCGGAGGTTGTCGGTGCTCCTCGGGTCGGGCGTGCTGCTCGCGGCAGCGCCGACGGCGGTCATCGTCGTGCCCTTGCGGTTGCTGGCCGTGCCCGTGAGGGTCAGCGTCACGGTCGCACCGCTGTCGAGGGTCGGGATGCTCCAGCGGGCGCCGCTGACGCTCGTCCCGTGGATGCGCACGCTGCCGTCACCGGTGGCGGGCGTCGCGGTGGCGCGGCTCAGACCGCTGACACCGAGCACCGCGGTGACGTCCCGAGCGGTCGAGGGCCCGGCGTTGCGGACCGTCAGGACGTAGCTGACCTGACCGCGGGCGGACGTCGTGGCCGGTCCGGACACCGTGACCGACAGGTCGGCCTCGTAGCGGCTGACCGTCACGGTGAAGGTGCGCACCGCGCGGTTGCCGGCCTGATCGGTCGCCGTGCAGGTCACCGTCGTGGTGCCGACCGGGAACCGGCTGCCGGACGCCGGGGTGCAGGTCACCGCGATCGTGCCGTCGGTCTCGTCGGTGGCGGTCGGGGCGGTGAAGGACACGATCGCGCCGTCCGGGCCGGTCGCCGCCCGGACGAGGTCTGTCACCTCGCTGAGCACCGGCGGGGTGGTGTCGACGAGCGCCAGGCCGACCAGGACCGGGTCGTGGTCGGAGGAGCGGTACGGCGTGGGCGCGTAGCGGTCGTCCGGCTTGAACTCGGTGTTGTAGTCCAGAACGACCGGCTCGTCGGCGTTGATGTGCCACTCGGTCGCGCCGGTCACCTGTGCCGCGAGCGACGGGGTGGCGAGGGCGTGGTCGAGGCGACCGGACAGCCCGTCGAAGACGTAGCTGTAGGCGTCCGGGCCGACCTCGCGCTGGAGCAGGTCGACCAGGCCGGCGGCCTCGAGCGCCCGCACCGGGTCCTCCTCGCCGTAGGCGTTGAGGTCGCCGACGACGAGCACGTCGGGATCACCGGCGGCGGTGGCGACGTCGTCCACGAAGGACGCGAGCACCCCGGCCTGCGCGACGCGGACGGCGTTCCAGCAGCCCTGGCCGTCGCCGGCGTCGGTGTTGCCGGTGGCGTCGGCGGCCGGGCACGAGCCCTTGGACTTGAAGTGGTTGATCACCAGGCTCGTCAGCTGGCCGGTGGACCGCTCGCGGTAGGTCTGCGCGACCGGGTTGCGGCCGATGCCGGTGAAGGCGTTCGGCTCGCGCGGCGACAGGCTCGCGCCGACGAGCTCGACCTCGTCGGTGCGGTAGATCTGCGCCACCTTGATGGCGTCGGTGCCGACGCCGTTCGCCGGGTCGGCCACCAGCGCCCAGCGCCCGGGCGCCGTGGCGGCGTTGAGGCCGTCGACGAGGTCCTGGCCGGCGCCGGGCGTGTTCTGGATCTCGGTGAGGCCGACGACGTCGGCGTCGAGCCCCGCGATCGCGGCGACGATCTTCGCCTTCTGGCGGGCGAACTCCTCGGGGGTGTTCGCGCCGCGGAACGGGCTGCTGCTGCCGACGGCGAGGTCGGTGAAGTAGTTCAGGACGTTGAAGCTCGCTGCGCGCAGCGTGCCGCCGACGGCCTCCGGAGCGGCCGGGCGGCCGGACGACGCGAACGTCGGGGCCGTGGTCACCTGCAGCCGGTAGTCGCGGATGCTCGACGTGCTGCTGACCGGACCGAAGTCGAGGACGCCGGTGACGCCGGTGACGGTGTCGCCGGCGCGACGCGTGCCCTCGGCGTCGAGGAACGGGATCCGCGTCGGGTTCTGGGCGCTGCTGGCGTCGTCGAGGAACACCAGGGCGCGGGCGTTCTCGGCGGCCAGCGCGATCGCCTCGGCCGAGCCGGCCGGGAACAGGTTGGTCGGCTGCTGCCGGCGGCCGCCGGAGCCGAGGGTCAGCTGCCCGTAGCGGCCGAGGAAGAAGTTCTGCTGCACGGTGAGGGTGGTCGGGACGGTGACCGACATGCCCTCGACCCGCTCGAGGTCGCCCTGCACCGGCTCGGGCAGCTCGTAGACGACCGGCGCGGGGACGGGCGCGGTGCCGCACTTCTGCAGCGCGGTGAGCGTGTCGAGCTCGGTCAGGCCGTTGAACTCCTTGACCGTGCCGGTGAGCGCGACGACGTCGCCGACCGCGACGTCCGTCGCCGAGAGCGGGTTGGCCCCGGGCACGAAGACGAACACGCCGTCGGACGTCAGCGGGTCGCCGTCGCCGGTGAGGTCCTGCACGAAGAAGCCGGTCAGGCCGGGGGTGTCGCCGACGACGGCGCCGCGGGTCGTCACCGTCTGCCCGACGAACGGACTGGTGTCGGTGGTGCCCTGGATCGCCGGCACCCGCGTCACGGCGGTCACGTCGCAGGCGGCGGTCGCGGGCGGCCCGGGGGGCCCGACCGGCGGCTCGACCGGCGGGGTGGTGCCGCTGCTGCGGGGCGTCGGCGCGCCGACCGCGAAGTCGGCCGCGTTGGCGTCGGTGTCGACGCCCGGCGTGCGGCGCGCGGCAGCGGTCGTGTTCGACAGCGCCGGGGTGGGCGCCCCCTCGAAGTCGCTGGCCCCGCCGTACCCGAGCAGGTCGCGGTAGCTGTCCGGGGCGCACCGGGCGGCCGCCGTGCCGCAGGTGAGCTGGGTGGTGCTGGGGACGAGCGCCACCTTGCTCGCCGTGCCGGACAGGTTGAGGGACCCGCTGGCGTCCGGGGTCGGCAGGCCGTCCGTCCCGCCGGCCCCGGCCGCGGCCTGGACGAGGTAGTACCCGCCGGGCGCGATGCTCCCGCGCAGGTCGGTCTTCGAGGAGAAGGCGCCGGCGGCAGCCCCGTACTGCACCGACCAGCCGTCGAGGCTGACGGCGGTCGTGCCGCGGTTGTAGAGCTCGATGAAGTCGTTCGTGAAGGTCGCGCCGGAGTTGCCGCCACCGCCGTAGACCTCGTTGATGACGACGTCGGGGCTGACGGCCAGGGCCGGTGGGGCGAGGGCGGTCAGCCCGGACAGGCCGACAGCGACCGCAAGGGCGCTCGGCAGGACGAGACGGGGCACGCAGGACTCCCTGGAGAGGATGGGGGGGCGCCGGACACGGCGCTGCAGGGCCGCTCCGCGCGAGGGCGGGCGGCAGGTCGCCGGGAGATGGTGGCACACGGGTCGGACAGTCCCGGGCCCGCCGAGACCTGCGGGAGCGCCCGGGTCGCGTGCTGTTGCGCCGACGTCCACCTGGCGTGCAGGTCCGGTCCGCCGGCCGGTCAACGGCGGCCGGCTCCCGCGCCGGTGCGGCCCGCGCGTGCACGAGGATGGCTGCATGGACGCCGCACCCGACCTGCCGCAGCTGCGCGCCGAGCTCGACCGGATCGACCGGGGCCTGGTCGACCTCATCGCCCGTC
Source organism: uncultured bacterium (assembly GCA_964243385.1). GTDB lineage: Bacteria > Actinomycetota > Actinomycetes > Mycobacteriales > SCTD01 > SCTD01. The sequence goes on from CAXTFU010000061.1 coordinate 4,600, forward strand.
GGCTCGACGTCGTGGCGCAGGTCGGCGCCGCGAAGTCGCGCTCCGACACCCCTGTCCGGGACGTCGACCGCGAGCGCGCCGTGCTCGACGGGGTGGTCGCCGTCGCCGAGCAGCGCGGGGTGTCCGGCGACCTGGTGCGCCGGATCTTCCGCGAGCTCATCGGCCACGCGGTCGACCGGCAGGTCGCCGAGCTCACGGGCACCGAGCAGCGTCCGCTCGTCGTGGGCTTCCAGGGCGTCGAGCACGCCTACAGCCACCTGGCCGCGCAGAAGCACCTCGCGGGCCGTGGCCAGCAGGCGACCTACGAGGGGCACGTCTCGTTCGCCGCCGCGATCGGCTCGCTGCTCAGCGGGCGCTGCGACCTGGCGCTCCTGCCGATCGAGAACACCACCGCGGGCAGCATCAACCAGGTGTACGACCTGCTGCTGGACAGCGACGTCCACGTCGTCGGCGAGGAGACCTGGCGCGTCGACCACTGCCTCGCCGCGGTGGCGGACGTGCCGCTGGCGAGCCTGACCCGGGTCCTGTCGCACCCGCAGGGGCTCGAGCAGTGCGCAGCCTTCCTGCGCACGCTGCCGGACGCCCTACCCGCCACCGTCTTCGACACCGCCGAGGCGATGCGGGCGGTGGCCGGGCAGGGCGACCCGACCTGGGCCGGCATCGGCTCGGCCGAGGCGGCCGAGGCGCACGGCCTGGTCGTGCTGCGGCGCGGCCTGGCCGACCGCGCCGAGAACTGGACCCGCTTCCTGCTGCTGTCGCGCACCCCGGCCCGGGTGCCGGCCCGGGTGCCGTGCAAGACGAGCCTGGTGCTGGTCACCCGTCACGAGGAGGGCGCGCTGCTGCAGTGCCTCGAGGTCCTCTCGCGCACGGGGCACTCGCTGACCAAGCTCGAGTCGCGGCCGCGGCCGGACAGCCCGTTCGAGTACCTGTTCTTCGTCGACTTCGAGGGCAACGTCGACGACCCGGGCACCCAGGACGTCGTCGAGCAGCTGCGCGCGGCCAGCCTCGCGCTCAAGGTGCTGGGCAGCTACCCGGCCAAGGTGGTCCGCGGCCGGGCCGCCGCGACGGACGCCGTCGAGGCGGTCCTCGGCCGCTGACCGCCCGGTCGCCGACCGCCCGGCGGCGGCGAGGGTCCGGCGGAGGGTGCGGCGGCGAGGGTGCCAGCGGCGAGGGTGCGGCGACGAGGGTCCGGGCCGGCCGTCAGCCGAGGTCGGCGGCGAGCCCGGCGCTGACGTCCTGCAGCAGCGGGACGGCCCGTTCGACGAGCTCGGCGGTCATCCGCGGCGCCGGTCCCGAGACCGACAGCGCCAGGGTCACCGGGCTGCCGACGACGGTGACGGCCACGCACCGCACGCCGACCTCCTGCTCGCCGTCGTCGAGCGCCCAGCCCCGCTCGGCGACCAGCGCCAGCTCGTCGAGGAAGGCGTCCGGGTCGGTGACGGTGCGCTCGGTCCGCCGGGGCATGCCGTTGCGCGCCAGCAGCGCGCGCACCTGCTCCTGCGGGACGCGCGCCAGCAGCGCCTTGCCCACCGCGGTGCAGTGCGGCAGCACGCGCTTGCCGACCTCGGTGAACATGCGCATCGAGTGCCTGGACGGCACCTGCGCCACGTAGGCGACGTGCCCCCCGTCGAGCATCGCGAGGTTGGCCGTCTCGCCGAGCTCGTCGACGAGGCGGGACAGGTGGGGCCGGGCGGTCGCGGCCAGGATCGACGACGAGCTGTCGGCGAGCAGCAGCAGCCGCGGGCCGAGCGCGTACTGGCGCGAGGGCTCCTGGCGCAGGTAGCCGAGGTCGACCAGCGTGCGGACGATGCGGTGGATCGTCGGCACCGCCAGGCCGGAGTGGGCGGCGATCTGCGACACGCCGAGCACGCCGCCGTGCGCGGCGATCGTCTCCAGCGTGCGCATGGCGCGCTCGAGGGACTGGATCCCGCCGCTGGACCGGACCCCGCCCGGCGAGCGACCGGTCCCCGCAGGTCCGGCCCGGTCCTCCGAGCGGAGCCCGGGGCTGGTGGGGGCGTCGCGGTGCGCCTCGTCGCGGGGCAGGACGCTCACGGCCGACTCCCTCCGACGCTCCTCCACTGACCTGACCCTAACCTCCGGCCGCGGGTTGGACGCTCGGCATCCGCGTCGTTAGTGTCAACCAGCGGTAATCCGTTATCGCTGGACGGACAATCGGGCCTCGACGCGCGAGGCCGTCGCCGCGACGAGAGGTCCCTCATGGGTCGCCACTTCCTGCAGATCCCCGGTCCGACGAACGTCCCCGACGAGGTCCTGCGGGCCATCTCGTTCCCGACGATCGACCACCGCGGACCGGAGTTCCAGGCGCTGGGACGCCGGGTGCTCGAGAAGGTCAAGCCGGTGTTCGGCACGACCGAGCCGGTCGTCATCTACCCGGCCTCCGGGACCGGCGCGTGGGAGGCGGCCCTCGTCAACACGCTGAGCGCCGGCGACCGCGTGCTGTTCTTCGAGACCGGCCACTTCGCCGTGCTCTGGACGCACATGGCCGAGGCGCTCGGGCTGGTCGTCGAGGTGGTCCCGGGCGACTGGCGCCACGGCGTCGACCCGGCCGCCGTCGAGGAGCGGCTCGCGGCCGACACCGCGCACGAGATCAAGGCCGTCTGCGTCGTGCACAACGAGACCTCGACCGGCGTCACCAGCCGGGTCGGCGAGGTCCGCGAGGCGATCGACCGCACCGGCCACCCGGCCCTGTACCTCGTCGACACGATCTCCTCGCTCGGCTCGATCGAGTACCGCCACGACGAGTGGAAGGTCGACGTCACCGTCTCGGGCTCGCAGAAGGGCCTCATGCTCCCGCCGGGGCTGAGCTTCAACGCGGTCAGCCCCAAGGCCCGCGAGGCGTCGAAGACCGCGACCCTGCCGCGCAGCTTCTGGGACTGGACCCCGATCCTGGCCGCCAACGAGCAGGGCTTCTGGCCGTACACCCCCGGCACGAACCTGCTCTACGGGCTGGACGTCGCGCTCGACATGCTCGACGCCGAGGGGCTGCCCGAGGTCTACGCCCGCCACCAGCGGCACGCTGCCGCCACCCGCGCCGCCGTCACGGGGTGGGGCCTCGAGCTGCTGTGCCTCGACGAGCGCGAGTACTCCGGCTCGCTGACCGCCGTGCTCATGCCGGACGGCCACGACGCCGACGCCCTGCGCCGGATCATCCTCGACAAGTACGACATGTCGGTCGGCGCCGGCCTCACCAAGCGCGCGGGCCGGGTGTTCCGCATCGGCCACCTCGGCGACTTCAACGACCTGACGCTGGCCGGCACGCTGGCCGGCGTGCAGATGGGCCTGCGCCTGTCCGGCGTGCCGCTGGCGGGCAGCGGCGTCGACGCCGCGCTCGAGGTCCTGCAGTCCTGAGCGCCTCCGCCCCGCACGTCCCGACCCTGCGCGTGACCCCGCGCGTCCCCCTCGTCGCTGTCGCAAAGGACCCCGCATGACCGCCGTGGCCGAGCACGCCCCCTCCTCCTCCGACGACGCCGCCGGGGACGACCTGGCGGGCGAGCTCGAGCGCCGGCTGCGGGCCGCCCTGGCCGGCGAGGTGGCGTTCGACGACTACAGCCGGCACCTGTTCTCGCGCGACGCCAGCATGTACGCGATCAAGCCGCTGGGCGTCGTCTTCCCGCGCACGCCGCGCGACGTCGCGGCGGCCGTCCGGGTGGCGGGCGAGCTCGGCGTCACCGTCACCGCGCGCGGGGCGGGCACGAGCCTGGCCGGACAGACCATCGGTGCCGGCATCGTCATGGACCTGTCGCGGCACATGGGGACGATCCTGGAGATCGACCCGGAGGGGCGCACCGCCCGCGTGCAGATGGGCGTGGTGCAGGACGACCTCAACAAGGCCGCCGCGCCCTACGGGCTGATGTTCGGCCCCGACACCTCGACGAGCAACCGCGCCACGATCGGCGGGATGATCGGCAACAACTCCGCCGGCAGCGGCTCGCTGCGCTTCGGCATGACGATCGACCACGTCCTGGCCCTCGACGTCGTGCTGTCGGACGGGTCGACCGCCCGCTTCGAGCCCGTCGACGAGCAGGAGCGCCGCCGCCGCACCGAGGGCGACACGCTCGAGGCGCGGCTCTACCGCGAGCTGCCCGAGCTGGTCGAGGCCCGGCGCGCGGCCATCGAGGGTGGGTTCCCGCCCTTCTGGCGCCGGGCCGGGGGCTACCGCCTCGACCGCCTGGCCGACCCGTCGACGCCGTTCGACCTCGCGACCTTCGTCGTCGGCTCCGAGGGGACGCTCGCCATCGCCACCGAGGCGGTCGTGCGCCTGGTGCCCAAGCCGAAGCACACCGTCTACGCCATCGGGCACTTCGACACCACGCAGCACGCGATCGAGGCGACCACGGACGCGCTGGCCTGCGACCCCGCGCAGGTCGAGCTCATGGACAAGACGATCCTCGACCTGTCGCGCCAGAAGATCGAGTACGCCGACCTCGGCAAGAGCCTGGTCGGCGACCCCGCCGCGCTGCTGTTCGTCTCGTTCACCGGGGACGAGCTCGACGACGTCCTGCCGCAGCTCGACCGGCTGATCTCGCTGTGGGCCGAGCACGGGCACGGCTACTCCGTGCTGCGCGCCACGACGCCCGCCGAGGCCGGCGCGCTGCTCAAGGTCCGCAAGTCCAGCCTCGGCCTGCTCATGGCCGCGAGCTCCGGCTCGAACCGGCCGCTGGCCTTCGTCGAGGACACCGCCGTGCCGCCGGCGCGCCTGGCCGAGTACACCGCCCGCTTCGCGCAGGTGCTGGACGACCACGAGATGACCGCCGGCTTCTACGGCCACTGCTCGGTCGGCTGCCTGCACATCCGCCCGTTCGTCGACCTCAGCAAGCCCGACGAGGTGCGGCGCATGCGCGTGGTCGCCGAGCAGATCAAGGACCTCGTCAAGGAGTTCGGCGGCGTCAACTCCAGCGAGCACGGCGACGGCCTGGCGCGCAGCGAGTTCAACCGGGACATCTTCGGCGACGACCTCTACGAGGCGATGCGGTCGGTCAAGGCGCTGTTCGACCCGGCCGACCTGCTCAACCCCGGCAAGATCGTGAACGCCCCGAGCATGACCGACGACCTGCGCGACGCGGCGATGACCCCGGCCGTCCCGTTCCGCACCCGCCTGGACTTCTCCGTCGTCGGCGACATGCGCGGCGCAGCCGACCGCTGCATGAACATCGGCCTGTGCCGCAAGAGCACGACCGGTGCGATGTGCCCGTCCTACGTGGCCACCAAGATGGAGGAGCACTCGACGCGCGGCCGCGCCAACGCGCTCGTGCACGCGCTGTCCGAGCCCGACCCGAAGCTCGCGCTCGCCGACGACCGGCTGCACGAGATCCTTGACCTCTGCCTGATGTGCAAGGCGTGCAAGGCCGAGTGCCCGCTCGGCGTCGACATGGCCAAGCTCAAGAGCGAGCAGCTGGCCGCCCACCACGACGTGCACGGCACGCCGCTGCGCTCGCGGCTGTTCGGGGCGATCCGGACGCTCAACCGGCTCGGGTCGGCGACGGCCCCGCTGTCGAACGTCCCGGGGCGCATCCCGCTGCTGCGCGTGCTGGGGGAGAAGACGGTCGGCATCAGCCGGCACCGGCGGCTGCCGCGCTTCCAGCGGCAGAACCTGGTCCGCTGGTCGCGGGCGCAGCGCCGCGCCGGCGGGGCGCGTCCGGCGGCCACCCAGGGCACCGTCAACTGGATGGCCGACTCGTTCACCTCCTACACCGAGCCGCACATCGGCCGCACCGCCATCGGGCTGCTGCAGACGGCGGGCTGGGACGTCGAGCTGGCGAGCACCGGCTGCTGCGGCCGCTCGGCGCTGTCCAAGGGGCTGCTCGACGAGGCCCGCCTGCGCGCTCGCGACATGGTCGAGCACCTCGCGCGGCGCACCGTGCCAGGCTCACCGATCGTCGGCTGCGAGCCGTCCTGCCTGTTCACCCTGCGGGACGAGCACCTGACGATGCTCCCCGACCACCCGGACGTGCGCGGCGTGGCCGCCCGCGTCCGCCAGGTGGAGGAGCTGCTCACCGAGGCCGTCGACGACGGGCGCCTGGTGCTCGCGCCCGACTCCTGGCTCGCGGGGCGGCGCGTCGTCTACCACGGGCACTGCCACCAGAAGGCCGAGGTCGGCACGGCGGCGACCGTCGGGCTGCTGCGCCGCATCCCGGGCATCGAGCTCGTCGAGCTCGACGCCGGGTGCTGCGGCATGGCCGGCTCGTTCGGCTACGAGGCCGAGCACTACGAGGTGTCGATGGAGGTCGGCCGGGACCGGCTGTTCCCCGCCATCGAGGCCGAGGGCCCGGACACCGTGGTCGCCGCGACCGGCACCTCCTGCCGCGAGCAGATCTTCTCCGGCACCGAGCGGGAGGCCTGGCACCCGGTCGAGCTCGTCGCCGAGGCGCTGACCTCCGCGTCGGTGAACCCGGGGCCGGCCCGCCGCCCCGCGTAGCGCGGCCGGGTCAGGCCGGCCCGGGGCCGTCCAGCACGGCCGGCAGCTGGGCTGGCAGCTCGGCGAGCGAGGTGATCGAGCGCGGTGGTGCCGGCCCGTCCGGGTCGAGCCGGTGCCCGGGCCGCACCAGCCGGACGACCGTCAGGCCGGCCTCGAGCGCGCCGCGCACGTCGCGCGCCGACGAGGCCACGTGCAGGAACGGCCCGAGCAGGTCGCGGGCGCCCCGATAGAGCGCGGGGGAGGGCTTGTAGGCGCGCAGCCGCTCGGAGGTCAGCGCGAGGTCGGCCTCGACGAGCGGGGCGGCCCGGGTCGTGCGGAACAGGGCGTCGTCGACGTTCGACAGCACGCCCACCCGGGCCACCTCGCGCAGGGCGGCGAGCGCGTCCTCGACGTCGGGCCACAGCGGCCACCGCTCGACCGAGCCCAGCAGCGCGCGGACGTCGTCGTCGGGGGAGGCCGCGACGCCGAGGTCGGCGTACGTGGCCGCCAGCGCCTGCCTCGACAGCTCGGCGAAGGGCACCCACGCCGTGCAGTCGCGCTGCAGGGCCTTGTTGGTGGCGTCCCACCGGTCGTAGACCTCGGCCGGCGGGACGGGCCACGGGCGGTCGAGCGCGGCGAGTGCCGCGCTCGCCCCGGACCGCGAGTCGATCAGCGCGCTGAACAGGTCGCAGGTGATGACGGGCAGCGGCACGCGTTGTCCTGCGGCGCTACGGCAGCGCCGGCCCCCGTCGGCGCGTCAGAGCCACCCCGGCACCACCAGGATGAGCCAGGTGACCAGGGGGATCACCGCGACCATCGAGAAGCCCCAGATGATCAGGTGCCGGAAGGTCCGTTCGCGCTCGGCCTCGGTGGCGTTGGCGACGACCAGCGCCCCGCTCGTCGAGAACGGGCTCGAGTCGACGATGGACGACGAGAGCGCGAGGGCGGTGATCAGGCCGATCGCGCCGACCGCCTCGGGGCCCTGCAGGAAGGGCACCGCCAGCGGGATGAGCGCACCCAGGATGCCGGTGGTGGAGGCGAACGCCGAGACGACACCGCCGATGTAGCAGATGAGCAGCGCGGCGAGCAGCGGCAGCCCCAGCTCTGCGACGTTCTCGCCCAGCCATCCCGGGACGTCCTGGTCCTGCATGAGGCCCACGTAGGTGACGATGCCGCAGATGAGCAGCACGGTCGGCCAGGCGATCTGGCCCACAGCGCCCTTGGCGCCGCGCGGCGCCACCAGCGAGAGCAGGACGCCGACGGTGATGGCCATGAGGCCGATGTCGAGGTCGAAGGCGAGGGCGCCGACCACGAGCAGGACGAGCCCCGCGAGCGTGAGCGAGCGGTCGCGGTCCAGCGTGGTGACCGCCGCGTCGCGGTGCTCCTCGGCGATCGCCGTGGTCTGCAGCGCTCGACCGTCGGCACGGTCCTCGGCCCTGCCGTGCGGGTGTCCGGGCTGTCCGTGCGCGGGCCCGGTCACGCGGCCGCTGGACACCGCTGCCCCGCCGGTGCTCGTGCTGCCCACGGCGGTGCGCCGGGCCGGTCCGCCCGGGATGTCCGCGCCGGTGTCCTCGGTGGCGTCGCCGGCCACGGTGGCCGCCACGAAGTCGTCGTCGTGCGAGCCGGTCGTGTCGACGCGGCCGCCGCCGAGCAGCTTGCGGCCGCCGAACAGGAAGAAGACCAGGATCGACAGCAGGATGTTGATGACGATCGAGGAGCCCCAGAGGAACAGCGGGCTGCCGTCGAGGTCGTTCTGGTCGACCACCGTGTTGGTGATGACGCCGAAGACCGACAGCGGGGAGAAGCCGCCGGCGGTCGCGCCGTTGATGATGAACAGGCCCATGAGGACCGGGTTGATGCCGTAGCGGCGGGCGAACGACATGCCGACCGGAGCGATGATCGCCACGACGGCCGGCACGACGCCGCCGATGGCGGTGAGGGCGCCCGTGACGGCGAACATGGCCCACGGGATGGCTGCCAGCCGTCCGCCCGAGGCCGTGACCGCGGCGTGGACGAGCCAGTCGACGGTGCCGTTGTTCTTCGCGATGGCGAACAGGTACGTCACGCCCACCAGGACGACGAACAGGTCGCCGGGGAAGAAGGAGAAGACCGCGTCGTCGTACGGCAGCTCCTCGTCGGTGCCGAAGATGAAGTAGGCGGCGACGAACGCCGCGACCAGCGCGAGGGCACCCATGTGGACCGGGAGCACTGTGGCGATGAGGAAGACGAGCAGCAGGACCAAGATCAGCACGAGCTGGACGGACACCGATGCTCCCCGTTCCGGTGAAGTTCGCGGAGATGCCGCGTTGCGTCCGCGGAACGTAGCGCCCCGACGCGCGGCGTCCAACTCCCTGGCCGTCGTGGCGTCGACGAACTGCGTCCGATGTCGCGGTCGGTCCGGGCGCAGGCGGCCCGCGCGTGGCCGTCCGTGTCCGGCTCGACACGCACGGATCGCCTGCGGCGGTGCGAGCCGTGCCGGCGCGTCGGAGCAGCGGCGCTCCCGCAGCAGGTCCGTGACCGTCGCCGGGACCGGCTCGGCCGGTCGGCCAGGACGTCCCGTCTAGGGCTGCGACGTCGCCCGGGCGTGCGTGCGCGCACGCGCGACGTAGTTTGCCGCGCCGGCTGCGATGCCGGCGGCCTCGTCCTCGGTGAGCGGGCGGCGCACCTTCGCCGGCACGCCGGCGACGAGCGAGCCGGGCGGCACCTGCGTGCCCTCCAGCACGACGGCGCCGGCCGCGACGAGCGAGCCGGCACCGATCACCGCACCGTTCAGCACGGTCGCGCCCATCCCGATGAGCGAGCCGTCCTCGACGGTGCAGCCGTGCACGACGGCGTTGTGGCCGACGACGACGCCGTCGCCGATCGTCGCGGGGAAGCCGGGGTCGGCGTGCACGACGCAGCCGTCCTGGACGTTGCTGCCGGCGCCGACCGTGATGCTGCCGCCGTCGCCGCGCAGCACGGCGCCGTACCAGGCGCTCGACCCGCTGCCGAGCCGCACCTGACCCACGAGCACGGCCGTCGGCGCCACCCAGGCGTCCTCGGCGACCTCGGGAGCGGACCCGTCCAACGTGATCAGCGGCATGCCCGTCACGATAGCCAGGCACGCCCAGTCCGCGGCTAGGCCCAGCACTCGGCCCGGCACCCGGACCGGCACTCGACAGCACTCGCGACCCAGCACCAGGAGAGGACGACATGAGCACCGCACCGCTCGACGGGATCACCGTGCTGGAGGTGGGGGTCTTCATGGCCGCGCCGTACGCCACCATGCAGCTCGCCGACCTCGGCGCCCGCGTCGTGAAGGTCGAGCCGGCCGACGGCGACCCCACGCGCGCCACCGGGCCGTTCCTCGAGCAGGGGCGCAGCTCGCCGTTCGTCCGCCTGAACCGGGGCAAGGAGTCGGTGGTGCTCGACCTCAAGCAGGAGGCCGGGCGGGAGGCGTTCCTGCGCCTCGCCGGCACGGCCGACGTGCTGGTGGAGAACCTCCGGCCCGGTGCCCTCGCCCGGCTGGGGCTCGGCGCGGACGCCGTGCGCGCGCTGCACCCGCACCTGGTCTACGCGTCCGGCTCGGGCTTCGGACAGGACGGCCCCCTGGCGTCGCTGCCGGGGCTCGACATCATGGCGCAGGCGCGCGGCGGGCTGATGAGCATCACCGGAGCGCCCGACGGCGAGCCGGCCAAGGTCGGCGTGCCGCTGTGCGACCTCGTCTGCGGGCTGTACCTGGCGATGGCGGTGCTGGCGGCGCTGCACGAGCGGCAGCGCACCGGACAGGGGCAGTCGATCGACGTCTCGCTGCTCGAGTCGGGCGTCTCGCTCGCCGTGTGGGAGGCCGGGCGCTGGTTCGCCACCGGCGAGGTGCCGCAGCGCCTCGGCTCGGCGCACCAGAGCCAGGCGCCGTACCAGGCGGTGCGGACGTCGGACGGCTGGGCGACGCTCGGCGCGATCACGCCGAAGACCTGGACCGGCCTGTGCCGGGCCCTCGGGCTCGACGACCTGCTGGCGGACGAGCGCTTCCGCACCTCGTCCGGCCGGCACGCGGCGCGCACCGAGGTCGTCGGACGCGTCGAGCAGGCCACCGCGGCGCTCGACACGGCCGAGGTCGTCCGCCGGCTCGAGGCCGAGGGCGTGCCCTGCGCGCCGATCGCCGACTACGGCGAGGTGTTCACCGACAGCCACCTGGCCGCGCGCGACTTCTTCTGGGACGCGCCGCACCCCGAGCTGGGCGCGGTGCGTCAGGTCGGGTCGCCGATGCGCTTCTCGCGCACGCCGACCCGCCGGGCGGGCGCCGGACCCGACCTCGGGAGCGGCACGCGCGAGGCGCTGCGCTCGGTCGGCTACACCGACGAGCAGGTCGACGCGCTGCTCGCCTCGGGCGCGGCGGGGGCGAGCGCATGACCGACGAGCTGCAGCAGCGCCTCGAGGGCGGCGTCCTCGAGCTGGTCTTCGACCGCCCCCAGGCCCGCAACGCCATGACCTTCGCGATGTACGAGGGCCTGCACGACGCCTGCGTGCGCGCCGACGAGGACGACGCCGTGCGGGTGCTCGTGCTGCGCGGCGCGGGCGAGCACTTCGTCGCGGGCACCGACATCGCGCAGTTCTCGTCCTTCACGGGCGGTGCGGACGGCGTCGTCTACGAGGAGCGCATCCAACGGGTGGTCGACCGGCTCGAGGAGGTGCGGGTGCCCACGGTGGCGGTCGTGCGCGGCGCCTGCGTCGGCGGCGGGCTCGCGCTGGCCGCGGCCTGCGACCTGCGCGTCGCCGCGCGCTCGTCGCGCTTCGGGGTGCCGATCGCGCGCACGCTCGGCAACTGCCTGGCCATGAACACCGTCAGCCTGCTCGTGGCGCACCTCGGCCCGGCCCGCACGCTCGACCTGCTCCTGCGGGCGCGCCTGCTGTCGGGCGACGAGGCGCACGGCGCGGGCTTCGTCAGCGAGCTGGCCGAGGACGACGCGCTCGACGAGGCCGCCGACGCGGTCGTCGCCACCCTGCTCGGGCACGCGCCGCTCACCATGTGGGCGGCCAAGCAGGCCGTCCTGCGGCTGCGCCGGGCCGGGATGCCCGACGGGGACGACCTGGTGACCCGGGTGTTCGGCAGCGACGACTTCGCCGAGGGCGTCGCGGCCTTCGTCGAGCGCCGCCGGCCCGTCTGGCAGGGCCGCTAGCCCCGACCCGACCCGACCCGACCCGCCCCCGACCCGCCCGCGCCGCCCGCGTCGCGCCGGCAGGCGCTCGACGCGCCGGCCGGCCCGGTGCACGCTCGGGGGCGGGACAGGCGACGGCCGACGGGCCGCCGTCCGGAGGAGGGACCGTGACCGACCAGCCCGCCGTCCGCATGGCGCCACCGCCACCGCAGGTGCTGCGCCTCGTCAACCCCGTGGTGCGCCGCCTGCTGCTCTCGCCGCTGGCCGGGCGCCTGCCGCCGGCGATGGTGGTGCTCGAGCTGACCGGCCGCCGCTCCGGCCGGCCGCTGGCCGTCCCGGTCGGCCTGCACGAGCTGCCGGAGGGCCGGGTGGTGTTCAGCGAGGCGCCCTGGCGGCTGAACTTCGCCGGCGGCCGGGCGCTCGTCGTGCGGCGCGGTCGCGAGCGGCGGCCCGGCCGCGGGGTCCTGGTCGAGGACCCCGAGCGGGTCGCCCGCACGCTGGCCGCCGCGATGGAGCAGGTCGGCGCGCGGGGCCTGGCGATGCGCGTCGCGCCCGGGCACGAGCCGACTCACGACGACCTCGTGCGGCTCGGCCGGTCGATGGTGCTCGTCGAGCTCGACGGCTGACCGGACGGCGCCCGCCGGCGGCCCGGCCGCGCGCACCGCGACGGAACTCCCTGGCGCCGCCGCCATGTCTCCGACATCCTCGGCAGCGGGCCGCCGCAGGGCGGGCGGGGGGACGACGGGGAAGACGATGGACGTGCGGGCCGTGCGGCAGGAGCTGCTCGAGGTGACCGAGCGGCTGGTCCGGGAGCACGACGAGGTCCCGGCGGGGTCCGTGATCCGCTGCGTGGCGCGCTGCCGCGACGAGCTGCTCGCGCTCGGGCTGCGCGCCGGGCTCGTCGAGGCCGTCGAGGCGATGGCCCGCCGCAGGCTGCGCGACCGGACGGGCGGGGCGGGGCTCGTGCCGGCGCAGCGGGCGGACGCCGCCCGGGACGACGCTGCTCGGACGGACGCTGCTCGGGCGGACGCTGCTCGGGCGGACGCTGCTCGGACGGACGCTGCTCGGACGGCCGTGGCAGGCTGCCGGTCCTGACCCGCGGAGGGCCGACGGGACGGAGCAGCTGCTGAGCGCGCCAGACGACGCCGGTCTGCTGCGCCGGCTCGGGACGGCCGACGCCGTCGTGGTGGGCCTGGCGTCGATGGTCGGCGCCGGGGTCTTCGTCGCCTTCACCCCGGCGGCGCGGGCAGCCGGCTCGGGGCTGCTGCTCGGCCTGCTGCTGGCGGCGTTCGTCGCGCTGTGCAACGCCACGTCGTCCGCGCAGCTGGCGGCGCAGTACCCGACCTCCGGCGGGACGTACGTGCACGGGCGGGAGCGGCTCGGGCCCTGGTGGGGGTTCCTCGCCGGCTGGGGCTTCGTGGTCGGCAAGACAGCCAGCTGCGCGGCGATGGCGCTCGCGTTCGGCACCTACGCCGCCCCGGGGCCAGGTGCCCGGCCGGCCGCGGTGGCGGCGCTGGTCGTCCTGGCCGCCGTGAACTGCCGCGGCGTCACGCGGACCGCGCGGGTCGCGCGCATCGTCGTGGCGGTCGCCCTCGGCGCGCTCGCGGTGGTCGTCGTGGCCGGCCTCGCCGGGGGCCGGGCCGACCCGGGCCGCCTCGGCGGCGCGCGCGAGCTGCTGGGGTCCGGCTGGTCCGGGGTCCTGCAGTCGGCCGGGCTGCTGTTCTTCGCCTTCGCCGGCTACGCACGGATCGCGACGCTGGGGGAGGAGGTCCGCGACCCGCGGCGCACGATCCCGCGGGCGGTCGTGTGGGC
>CAXTFU010000062.1:0-17835 GCA_964243385.1 uncultured bacterium
GCAGCAGGTCCTGCGAGACGAGCGCGGACACGGGCGACCTCCGACGGTGGTGGTGGTGGTGGTGGTGGTGGTGGTGGGCAATGTCAGGCCGTCACAGCGCTCCCGACAGCTCGGGCAGGGCGCCGTCGCGGGCGAAGACGGGGATGACGTCGAGCGGTGCGGAGGCCCGGACCCGCTGGCCGCCGTCGTGCTCGACGCCGGTGCGCAGGTCGGTCCACCGCGCGCCGGCGGGGAGGTGGACCTCCCGCTCGGTCGCGCCCGCGTCGAGCACGGGCGCCACGAGGAGGTCCGGACCGAACAGGAACTGGTCGTCGACGTCCCAGCAGTGCTCGTCCTCGGGGAACTCGAGGAACAGCCCTCGCAGCACCGGTGCTCCGGAGGTGTGGGCGTCGGCCATGCAGCGGCGGGTGTAGGGCCGCAGCGACTCCCGCAGGCGCACGTAGCGGGCGAGCACCTCGTACACGTCCTCCCCGAAGCTCCACAGCTCGTTCCCGGCGCCGCTGCGCAGCCTCGGTGAGCCGTCGGCGGCGCGGACGTCCTCGTGCGGGACCCGATCGCCGTGCATGCGCATGACCGGGCAGAAGGTGCCGAACTGGAACCAGCGCAGGAGCAGCTCGTGGAACGCAGGGTCGCGGACGTCGCCGCCGTGGAAGCCGCCGATGTCCGTGGTCCACCACGGGATGCCGGCGACGCCCATGTGGATGCCCGCGGTGACCTGCCGGCGCAGGTCCTCGAAGGTGGAGGAGATGTCGCCTGACCAGACCAGCGCGCCGTAGCGCTGGCTGCCCGCCCACGCGCAGCGGACGAGGTTGACGACGTCGTCCTGGCCGGTGGAGCGCAGGCCGTCGGAGAAGGCTCGGGCGAACAGCTGGGGGTAGACGTTGCCGACCCTGGCGTTCGGCCCGAGGTGGTAGCGGTAGTTGTCGAAGTCGTAGGCGCCGTACTCGGGCTCTGCCTCGTCGAGCCAGAACGTCCGGATGCCGTGCGCGGCGTAGTTGTCGTGGCACAGCTGCCACAGCGCCGCTCGCGCTGCGGGGTTCGTGACGTCGAGGAACCTGCTGGGGCCCTGGAAGGCCATCTGCGGGGTCAGCCCCCGCTCGGTCCGCACGAGCAGGTTCTGCCGGCTGAACCGGTCGTGCTGCTCGCTGTCCAGGGACACCTGGGGCCAGACCGACACCATGAGCTCGACACCGTGCTCCCGCAGCTCGGCGACCATCGCCGCGGGGTCCGGCCAGAACTCGTCCTCGAAGCGGAAGTCCCCCATCCGCGGCCAGTGGAAGAAGTCGGCGACGACGACGTCCATCGGCAGGCCCCGGCGGCGGTGCTCGCGCACCACCTCGAGCAGCTGCTCGGCGTTCCAGTAGCGCAGCTTGCACTGCCAGTACCCCAGGCCGCGCTCGGGCATCATCGGCGCGTGGCCGGTCGCGTCGGCGTACGCGGACAGGATGCGCGCCGGCGTGTCGCCCGCGGTGACCCAGTAGTCGAGCTGCTGCGTGCAGCCCGCGTGCCACTCGGTGCGGTTGCGGGCGAAGGTGGCCCGGCCGATGGCCGGGTCGTGCCACAGGAAGCCGTAGCCGGCGCTCGAGAGCACGAAGGGGACGCTCGCCTGCGAGTTGCGGTGGGCGAGCTCGAGCGTGCAGCCCTTGAGGTCGAGCACCGACTGCTGGTACTGGCCCATCCCGTACAGCTTCTCGTCGGCCGGGCCCACGAACGCCGCCGTCAGCTCGTGGTCGCCGCCCAGGTGCGAGCGCCACGCCCGCGCGCGCAGCTGCAGCGAGCCGCCGGGGTCGAGCTCCTCGAACAGCAGCGCGCCCTGCCGGTCCCGGAACGACAGGCGGCACCGGTGCAGGACGTGCCCTGCGGACTCGTGCAGCAGGGCGGTGGCCGTCGCGACGACCGTCAGCGCACCGTTGACGAGCGTCGCGGTGTCGCCGTCGACGGTGACGTCGCAGGGCGCGGGCGCGGGCGGCAGCAGCGCCCAGTCGGTGTCCTGGACGTCGCCGAAGGCGACCGCACGGACCCGGACGCTGTCGGCTCCCCAGGGCTCGACCACCAGGGTCTCCCCGTCGCCGCGCCAGACGAGCTGCTGCCCGACGACCTCGAACGCGTCCATGTCCACCTCTCGTGCGGCTCGACGACTAGGGCGCGGGGACCCAGACCCGCATGGTGGAGGCCTCCCGCTCTGCCCACTGGTGATAGGGGCCGAAGTGCAGGTCGATCCGCCCGCGGTCCTGGTCCGCCGGCCGAGGGTCGGGTCGGTCCGCTCCGTACGGCGGGACGTCGCCCCCCGCCAGGCCGGACGCCGCCAGCGAGACGGCCGAGCCCTGCAGCACAGCGCCGGTCCCCGTGTCCGTGACCGGCGCCGAGGCGTCCACCCGGACGGCGTCGAGCGCGACGTCGTCGGGGAGGTCCGTTGACTCCAGGCACAGCACGAGCGGTCCCCGCTCGACGGCGACGCAGCCCCGTACGGCGTCGATGCGCGGGTCCGGCCACGTCAGGCGCGCGTGCACGGGCAGCTGGAGCAGCAGGCGCTCACCGGGCGTGCGACGGCCGTGCACGTCCGCCCAGCCGGTCGGGACCTCCCGCGTGCGTGCGGGCTCCTCGAGCCGGGCGCCCGCCGCCCAGTGCGGCACCCGCAGGCGGAGGGTGACGGGCCGGTCCGGGGCGTCGAGGAC
The DNA here is from genome assembly GCA_964243385.1 of uncultured bacterium. Classification (GTDB taxonomy): domain Bacteria; phylum Actinomycetota; class Actinomycetes; order Mycobacteriales; family SCTD01; genus SCTD01. Next base: position 2,676 of record CAXTFU010000062.1, read on the forward strand.
CTCGAGGGCGACCTCCCCGTCCAGCGGGTAGGCGGTGTGGACGCGCAGGGCGACGACACCGCCGCCATCCAGCTCGACGCGGACGTCGCCGGCGGCGTACTGCGCCAGGGTCACGACGTCGCCGTCCACGGACGCGGTGAAGGCCTGCCAGGAGGCCAGCGTCCGGGCGACGTTCGTCGGGCAGCACGACACCTCGAACCACGGCGCGCGCGCGCCTCCCTCGGCCCGCCGGTTCTCCACGTCCTGCAGGACGTCGGCGCCGGGGACGCGCTGCTGCAGCGGGTTGGCGTAGAAGAAGGCGCGGCCGTCGCTGCGCGGCGACGTGGCGAGGACGTTGTAGAAGGTCCGCTCCATGAGGTCGGCGTACCGCACGTCCCCGGTCGCGAGGTGCAGCCGCCAGCTGACCATGCACGAGGCGACCCCGGCGCAGGTCTCGCAGTACGCGCGGTCGGCGGGCAGCTCCCAGTCGTCGCCGAACCCCTCGTCCTGGTGGCGCGAGCCCATGCCCCCGGTCAGGTACGTGCGCCGCTCGACCGAGCGCGTCCACTGGCGCTCGACCGCCGCGAGCAGCTCGTCGTCGCCGCAGTCGACGGCGACGTCGACCGCCGCCGCGGTCAGGTACAGCGCGCGCACCGCGTGCCCTCGCCAGACGTCGGCGTCCCGCACCGGCACGTCGTCCTGCCAGTAGGCCGCGCTCAGCAGCGGCCTCGGCGTCAGCGTCCGGTGACCGCGCCGCTCGACGAACAGGCGAGCCTGCTCGACGTACCGGGGCTCGTCGAGCGCCCGGCCGAGCTCGATGAGGCCGAGCTCGATCTCGGGGTGACCGCACACGTCCTGCCGGCCCTGCGGTCCGAACTCCGCGCAGACCTGGTCGGCCGCACGACGGGCGACCTGCACCAGCCGGTCCGCACCGGAGGTGCGCTGCCGGGCGACCGCCGCCTGCAGCAGGTGTCCGGTGCAGTAGAGCTCGTGCCCCTCCTCCAGGTCGGTGTAGCGCCCCGGCTGGCCGGCATGGCCGAAGCAGGTGTTGAGGTACCCGTCGGGGTCCTGCGCAGCGGCCAGGCGGTCGGTCAGCTCGCGCACGAGCCGGTCGGTGGTCGGGTCCCTCGTCCGTCCGTGGTCCCAGGCCAGCGCCTCCACGAGCTTGTAGATCTCGGAGTCGGAGAACTGCCAACCGGGCCGGTCCGGACCGGTGGTGCCGTCTGCGACGCGGTCGAAGTTCGCGAGCCAGCCCAGGCGCTCCATCCACTGCAGGCAGTGCTGGAGGGTCGCGGTGGCGTTCGTCTGCTGCAGGCGGTGCCAGAAGCCGTCGGCCAGCACCACCTCCCCGATGCCGGCGCCCCGGTGGGAGCCGCGGGCCGGGACGACCGGCGCTGCGCTCGGGTCCGTCCGCTGGTCGGGGGACAGGCGCACCGCAGTGGCAGCGGTGCTCGGGCTGTGCAGCTGGGTCACGGGTCAGTCCTTGATAGCGCCGGCGGACACACCGGCGGCGACGTAGCGCTGGGCGATGACGAGCAGCACCGCGGCGGGGATCGACGCGACGACCGCGGTGGCCATGATCGAGTTCCACTGGGTGGTGTTGTTGCCGATGTAGCGGTAGATGCCGAGCGTGATCGGGATGAGGCTCCCGTTGCGGTTCAGCGTCGAGGCGAAGACGAAGTCCGACCACGCCCACAGGAAGGCGAACAGGGACACCGTGATGACCGAGTTGCGGCTCATCGGCAGCACGATCGAGAAGAAGGTGCGCACCGCGCGGGCACCGTCGACCTTCGCCGCGTTGATGAGCTCGTCGGGGATGCCGGACATGAACGCGGTGAACAGCAGGACCCCGAACGGCACGGCGATGGTCGAGTCGGCGATGATCAGGCCCCACACCGTGTTGAGCAGCCCGAGCCGCACGTAGATCGCGTAGAAGCCCATCGCCATGACGACGGCGGGGATCATCTGGGCGACCAGCAGCAGGAAGTTCAACGAGCCTGCGCCGCGCGGTGACAGCTTGGACAGCGCGTAGCCCGCCGGTGCAGCGACGACCAGCGTGACCAGCACCGTGCCGAAGCCCAGCAGCAGGCTCGTCCCGAGGGCGGGCAGCTGGTCGGAGAACACGGCCCGGTAGCCGTCCAGCGTCGGGTCCCACGGGAACCAGTGCGGCGGGTCGGCGCGCATGTCGCTGGTCCTGGTGAGCGAGACGTTGACGATCCAGTACACCGGAAACAGCATCACGGCGGTCAGGGCGACCCCGAGGGCCGTGCGCCACGAGCTGGCGCGGGTCCTCACCGGCGCTCCAGGCGCCGCTGCGTCCGCAGGTAGAGCAGCCCGACCACGAGCGCGACCAGGATGAGGATGTTGCCGACCGCTGCGGCCGGCGAGAAGTCCGGCTGCCCCGTGCCGAAGGCCTCCCGGTAGGACCAGATGGCCAGGGTCGTGGAGCTCGAGCCAGGACCGCCGGTGGTCATGATCCAGATGATGTCGACCACCTTGAGCGTGTAGATGAGGCCGAGCAGGACCGTCACGGCGGAGACCGGGACGAGCAGCGGGAAGGTGATGCGCCAGAACTGCTGCCAGCCGGACGCGCCGTCGAGCGACGCCGCCTCGTACAGGTCCTCGGGGATGTTCTGCAGGCCCGCGTACAGGACGACGAGGTTGAAGGGGATCCCCAGCCAGATGTTGGCGAGGATCACGGAGCGCAGCGCCCAGTCGGGCGACGTCAGCCAGTTGACCTGCTCCACGCCGACGACCGACAGGACCGCGTTGACGATGCCGTTCTCGCTGTTCAGCATCCACGACCACGCCGACGCCGACACGATCAGCGGCAGCAGCCACGGGATGAGGAACAGGGCGCGCAGCACGTTCGAGAGCGGGAAGCTCTTGCGGAAGAACACCGCCAGCGCCAGCCCGATCCAGTACTGGAAGACCAGGGAGAGCACCACGAACAGGACGGTGTTCGTGACCGCCTGGACGAACGTGCGGGACGCGAGGACGTCCCGGTAGTTCTCCAGCCCGACGAACTCCGCCCCGCCGCGGACGAAGGCCCGCGCGTTGTAGTCGTGCAGGCTCAGGTCGATGTTGCGCACGAGCGGGTACGCGTAGAACGCCGTCAGGTAGGCCAGCAGCGGCAGCAGGAACAGCAGGGCCACCACGGCGCCCGGAGGTCGGCGCCGCCTCCGGCGGGCCGGGACGGGCGGGCCGGCGACGGCCGTCCCACCCGTCCCGCTCACGGGCGGACCGGTCGCGGTGCGGACCTTCGTGCTCATCAGCGCTCTCTCCTGGTCGCGTCGCCCGACGGGGCTGGTGCGGTCACGCGGCTGCCGACCCGGCGATCAGGAGACGGCCTGCTCGGCGTCCTGCTGCGCCTCGGTCAGCGCCTGCTTCGGCGAGGCCGCACCGCTGAGCCCGCGCTGCACGGCGGTCCACAGCTGCTCGGAGATCAGCGGGTAGTCCGTCCCGAGGTTGTCGCTGGTGCGTCCCTTGGCGGCCCGCACCGCCTCGACCCAGGGCTCGAGCTCGGCGTTCTCGGACAGCAGCGCCTCCTGTCCCTCCTGGGTCGGGGGGATGTAGTAGGCGAAGGTGTTCGCCGTCTCGAGCTGTCCGTCGGGGCTGGTCATGCACTCGACGATCTGCTGGGTGACCTCGTAGCGCTCCGCGTCGTCCTGGACCGGGACGGTGATGAACTCGCCACCGGTCGGCGCCGGCGCGGCGTCGCCGTCCTTGCCGGGGATGGTGATGATGCCGGTCTTGAAGCTCGCCTCCTTGGCGCTGTTGAACTGCCAGGTCCCGTTCTCCGCGAAGGCGAACTTGCCGGTCAGGAACTCCTCCCAGGTGGTGTTCTGGGAGTTGCTGATCACCGAGTTCGGGGCCAGGCCCGCCTTGAGCCAGCCGCTCCACAGCTCCAGGGCCTGGACGGCCTCCGGCGAGTCGAGGTCCTGCAGGTCGGCGCCCGAGCCCCAGAACCAGGGCAGGAACTGGAACGAGCCCTCCTCGGTCCCGATGGCCGAGAACGTGATGCCCTGCTGGCCGGCCTTCTTGACGGTCTGCAGCGCGGCGGTGAGGGAGTCCCAGTCCGTGATGCTGGCGGGGTCGACGCCCGCAGCGGCGAGGAGGTCGGCGTTGTAGTACAGCGCCAGGGTGTTGGCCCCGATCGGGATCCCGTACAGGTCGCCGTCGATGTCGCCGGCGGCGAGCAGGTTCTCGTCGGTGGCGCTGGTGTCCAGACCGAAGTCCTCCATCGTGGCGAGCATGCCGGCGTCGGCGAGGGTGGAGACCGCGGGGTTGTCGAGCAGGATGACGTCGGGCGCGGTCCCCTCCTGCGCTGCGAGCAGTGCCTGGTTGGTGAGCGCCGTGGTGTCGTACGCCGTGCGCTCGATGGTCACGCCCGCCTCGTCACCGCAGGACTGCACGCGCTGCCCCCAGGGCGAGGACTCGTCGTGCTGCGGATACGGGTCCCACCACGTGTAGCTGCCGCCGGCGGCCGTGCCCGAGCCCTCGTCACCGGAGGTGCTGTCGGAGTCCCCGCCGGAGCAGGCAGGCAGGGCGAGCAGGGCGACGGCCGCGGCCGTGCCGAGCAGGCGGGTCGATCGGGTGGGACGAGCGGACCTGGTCACGTGCTGCCTCCTGGGCATGAGAACGTCGAGACGCCGTCGGGAGCGTGCTCGGAGTGTGTGTGTCGTGGGCCCGTCGACCGTCGAACCGATTCGCCATCGCTCGCGCCCTGGGCGTTGCTCCTGTGCGTCATCCTCTGCGTGTCTGAGCGCGACGTCAAGGGCGCGCACGAGGGACGGTCGAACCGCTTCGATAACGATCGTGTCGCAGCTGCGACGGGGCGTCGGACCGGGACGGGACCGCCGCAGGCCCCGTCCGTCGAGGCGACGGACGGGGCCTGCAGCGCTCAGGTGCGGGAGCGCCGGGTCGAAGGAGCGACGCGTCCCCAGCGGTCAGCGTTCTCGGCGTCCTCCAGCGCCTGGTAGTTCGCGAGCAGCGTCTCAGCCTCCTGCACGAGCACAGACCGGGCCGCGAGGTCGCGATCGTCTCCCTTGACCTGGCTCCTGGCCCTGGCGATGAACTGCCGCAGGTACTGGATCGCCTGCTTCTCGCTGCCGGCTGCGGCACCGGCCGAGGCCCGCTCGAGGGAGTACAGGAGGTTGGCGGTCGTCCTGTCGCTGATCGTCCCGTCCTCGTTGTAGCGGTGCACGATGTCGATGAGCGCGTCGATCGACACCAGCGTGAAGGGCGCCACCTCGATCCGGTCGATGATCGGCGCCTGGCTGGCCCGCAGGATCAGGCCGGGCCAGTCCGGGCCCCAGACGTCCGAGGCGTACGTGGTGCCGTCCCAGTTCGGCTCCTCCTGCGCTGCGAAGCTGATGGTGTTCGCACCGGCCTCCAGCGGCAGGAGCACCGTGCGCTCCCAGAAGTTGTTGCGGTGGAAGGTCGGGACGAACATGACCTGCTCGGCCACCAGCTGCCCGTTCACGGAGATGTCCGCGTGCCGGGCCACCGGGTTGGGGTTGTAGTGCGTGGCCGGGACCTGCTCGGGGTTGGAGAACCGCACCGTCACCGCGTGCAGGCCCTCCTGCCCGGCCTGGACGTCGAAGGACAGGGTGTTCCCGTTGCCGGGCGCACCGCCGATCGCGTCGACGGCCTGCCCGCCGCTCGCCAGGCTGAGGTCGACGACCTTCGCCGCACCGGCCAGCGTGGCGTCCTCGGCCTCGTAGCCCGTGGGCACGAGCGTCCCGGTGCTGCGCTGGACGACCATCCGGTCGAGCCAGGTGCTGCCCTCGGCGCTGGACACCACGACCTTGTTGATCCCGCCCTCGAGCGAGACGACCGCGGTGCCGTTCCGGGCGACCCGGACGGCCTGGCCGTTCACCTCCAGCGCGGCACGCCCGGCCGCGGTGTCGACGGTGAGCGTGTGCTCACCGTCCTCGGCCGCGTAGACCCAGAAGGTCGCCTCGTCGTCGCCGGACAGCTCGACGCCGCCGGGGCCGGAGATCTCCGCACCGTCGCGAGGAGCCGCATAGCGGGCCTCGGCGCTCTGTAGCTCCGCGTACTCCGCCTCGTACACCGACGCGGCGGCCTGCGGGTTCCGCTTCGACAGGACGATGCGGTCCAGGATCGCGTCGCCCTTCGTGGTCCTCGTGCCGTCGAGGCTCCGCGCCGCCAGCGTGATCGTGTGCTGCCCCTTCGTGAGGCGGACCGTCGTGTCGGCGTGGTCCCAGACCACCCACTTGTAGCTGAGCGGCAGGAAGAGCTCCTGCTCGGCTGCACCGTCGACCCGGACGAAGACGTTCGTCGGTCCCTGCTCCTGCACCGCCGCGTAGGTGTTCAGGCTGCTGGAGAAGGTCTGCAGGTCGTAGTCGCCGTCCTCGGGCACGTCGACCGTGAACTCGAGGGCGCCGTCCGCGCCCGTGCGCAGGCCACCGACGTCGAAGCCACCGGAGGTGTAGAAGCCGGAGACGTTGTCGGGGCTGCCCTCCGGGCCGTTGCGGCCGAAGCCCGCGCCGGTGTACCTGGCGTCCTCCGCCTCGTAGCTCTGCTCCCAGGTGAGCGGTCGCGCGGAGGTCGACGTCCCGGCGCCGGCCGGGGTGACCAGGATCTGGTAGGCCGACGACTCCTCGAGCGCCGGCAGGTCAGCGGCGCCGAAGTCGACCGCCACCTTGCCGTCCGTCACCCGCGCGGTGTACTCGGCGACGTGCCGGGGGGCCGGCGAGTCGCCGAGCTGTCCGGTCCAGGGGATCTCCTTGACGGTGACGCGCACCTCGTCCCCGAACACGGCGGCCGGGACGTTCGTGAGCTCGACGTAGGCCTTGCCGTCCTTGCCGCCGAGGATGGCCTGCGCGAGCTTGCGGTCCTCGTCGAGGGTCGCCACGCCCTGGAGCGTGTAGCTCTCGCCCGGCTGCGGCGGGCTCACCGCGACCGTGTGCCCCGTCATGCGGGTGTAGGCGTTGTAGAGCCACCACTGCCCGTTGCCGCGGTTGGTCTGGACGGCGGAGTCGGACAGGTTCCCGTTCAGGTTCCAGAAGGCGATCATCGCCTGCACCTTGGAGTCCTCGACGGCGGAGATCCACTGGATCATCTGGCCGGGGACCGAGGTGTGGTAGTTGAAGGCGTACTCGTCGATGTTGATCGGCAGCTGCGTGCCCGCCCGGGCGGTGCCGGCGAACAGCTCCTGCTCCCAGGCGCGGTAGGTCGCCACGGACTCCCGGATCGTGGCGGGGTCGCTCAGCTCGTGCCAGGTGATGATGTCCGGCAGCGTCCCGGCCTCGACCGCGTGCTGCAGGAAGCCCTGGACCTGCGGGAACAGCACGCTCGTGTTCGGCCCGGCGATCCTGACGTCCGGCAGCGCCTGCTGGATGAGCCGGTAGGACCGGTCCCAGGCCGCGAAGTAGTCCGTCGGGTCGGTCAGCCAGCTGACCCTGTCGTAGCTCCACTGACCGGTGCCGAACATGTTGCCCTCGGGCTCGTTGAACGGCTCGATGACGATGTTGTCGGTGAGCTCGGGCTGCTCCTCGAGCAGTGCGGCCACCTGGTCGACCTGGGTGTCGAGCACGCCGAAGTAGTGCTCGAGCTTCTCCCGCGGCGTCGTCCCCGGCCACTGGTACGGGAAGCCGCGGTAGTAGTCCGTCGGACGGATGTACACGTCACCGTCGGTCGTGCGGCCGAGCGGCTCGAGCACCTCGAGGGCGTCGGAGCCCGGGTGCTGGGCGCCGTCCTGCCCCTTGGTGGCGTTGGTCTGCAGACCGAAGCCCTCGACCAGGTTGTCGGTCGGCATGCCGTCGTCGTAGAGGCCGTAGAGCGTTCCGGCCGCTCCGCCGCTGAAGTCCCCGGTGTTCGAGCCGAGGTCGATGGTCGTCTCGCCCTCGCGGATGACGGTGACCGTGGCGGTCACCGTCGTCCCGCCGGCGCGGCCGGTCACCGAGAAGGTCCCGCGCTGCGCGTAGCGCTGGGGGTCCACCGCGTCCCAGACGATCGGCACGGTGCGGTCGTAGCCGTCGGAGAAGCTGGCCCGGACGCCGGCGGGCAGCGCCGGGGCCGCGCCGACGCTGCTGCGCAGCTCGAAGGCGGTCCGGGAGAGCTGGACCACGGTCGGTTCGTCGCCCGGGACGAGCTCCGCGACCTGCGCCGCGTCGAGGGCCGTGTGGAACACCTGGAAGTCGTCGACGGCGCCGTCCAGCAGCGGGTCCGGGTACACCGACCGTCCGATGTAGCCCGCAGAGCTCGCACCCGCGCGCAGCAGCTGCGACGCGGCGATCGTCGAGGTGACCGAGCCGACCTCGACGCCGTCGAGGTAGGTGGTGAGCCGGTCCCGCGTCGTGTCGAGCGTGACGGTGACGGTGCGCCAGCTGTCGGCGGGCAGCGGCGCCGACCCGGTGATCTGCGCCTCGCCGCCACCCCCTGCGACGGTGGCGGCCGTGCGCAGCGCCTGACCGTTGGACGGCGAGGAGAACAGGTAGCGCGTCGTGTCCTGACCGAGGTCGAACAGGCGTTGCCAGGGTCCGCCCGTGCCGTCCCAGCGGGCCCGGACGGACACCGTCAGGTCGGAGGCTCCCTGCAGGACCGACACCGGGAGCCGCACGTACGCGCCGGTGGAGCTGGCGGCCCCACCGGGGAGGTCCAGCGCCCGGCCGTCCACGCTCGCGACCGAGGCAGCCGTCGTCGGGTTGACGAGCGTCGCGTTGCGACCCGCGCCGCTGCTGTCGGTCACGACGCCGCTGATGACCTCGTCGTCGAAGGCGTAGTGCACCACCGGGGCCGGCACGACAGCGGCCAGGGCCGGGGCGGGCGCCGCCAGCGCGGTGCCGACGAGGCCTCCGCTCGCAAGCGCCGCGACCCAGGTCCGGCCGGCGAGCGGCCCCCTCCTCGGTGCCTGCGGCGCTGGGGGTGGTGATGACGTTGATCTGGACATCCTGTGCGCTCCGTTTCGAGGGGCTCGCTGCTGCTGACGACGTGGCTCGACCGTCGAACCGATTCGACGATGCGCCGTGCAGTGACGCGGCTCACTGTCAGATGACGACCGGGAGTTGTCAAGACGTGAGCGTGCCTGTGCGACGACGCTCCGGTGCGATACTGCTGCTCGACAGTTCCGGAACCTGTCGAACGGATTCGAGTGAGGAAGGGGCGTCCGTGGCCACCATCGGAGACGTCGCCCGCGTGGCCGGCGTGTCGCGCAGCACGGCGTCCTACGCGCTGTCGGGCAAGCGCTCGATCTCGGACGAGGTCCGAGAGCGGGTCGAGGAGGCGGTCCGCGACCTCGGCTACACGCCCAACGCCGGCGCCCGCGCCCTGGCGACCTCGCAGACGCGCGTGATCGGCCTGCTCGCCCGCTTCCTGCAGGACGAGTTCGCCCCCGCGATGCTGCAGTACATCCTGGGGGTCTCGAACACGGCGCGGGAGCTCGGCTACGACATCCTGCTCGTCACCGACGACGACCAGCCGGGTGCGCTCGTGCGCGTCACCGCGTCGCGCATGGTCGACGGCGTGGTCCTGCTGAACGTCGCGGAGGACGACGTCCGCCTGCCGATCCTGCGGGCTGCAGCGCAGCCGGCCGCCCTGGTCGGCCTGCCCGGTGACTGCTCCGGGGTCGACGTCTTCGAGCTCGACTTCGAGGAGGCAGGGCGGAGCATGGTCGAGCAGCTCCACCGGCTCGGACACCGTGAGCTGATCCTCGTCTCGCAGCCGGAGCACGTGGTCGAGCGTGGAGGCGCCTACGTCTGGCGCCTGCAGAACGCCGCGCTCGAGCAGGCGCGGCTGCGCGGGATCCAGCTGCACGCCGTCTTCGGCAGCTCGCGGCAGCCGATGATCGGCGCGGAGATCAGCGCCCTGCTGGACGCGCACCCGACAGCGACGGGTCTGCTGCTCAACAACGAGGCCGCTGCGGCCGCGCTGCCGTCCGTGCTGCACGCGCGCGGGCTGCGGTCCCCCGACGACCTCTCGGTCATCGCCCGCTACTCCGACGAGTTCGCCCGGACCTTCTCCCTGCCCTTCTCCCACGTCGAGAGCGCGCCGGACCAGCTCGGGCGCATGGCCGTGCGCCAGCTCGTGCGACGCATCGAGCAGCCCGCCGCAGCCCGGGAGCCGCACGTCGTCCGCTTCATCTCCCCGGTGATCTCGGACCGGGGGAGCACAGCACCGCCTCCGGCCGGACGACACCCCTCCTGAGCAGCGGTCCCTGCCGGACGGCCGGGCCGGCCGGCTGCACGACCGGTTCGTCGTGCTCCGGCCGGCGCTCGCCCGGGCCGCGCAGCGGCCCGGGCGAGCGACAGCACGCTGCTACGACAGGACGAAGTTCGCCCGCGGACCGGCGGCGCCCGCGGACAGCCGCCCCCGGTCGGCGCGCAGGAACGTGTCGCGCAGGCCGACGACCTGCAGCAGCACCCCCCGGTTGCCCGTCGAACGGCGGAAGCTGGCCGCTGCGGCGAACGCCGGTCCCGCCGCGAACGGAGACAGGGTCACGACCCCGTTGCCGACGTGCACGTAGCGGTCCGGGAAGTTCACCGACTGCAGCGACTCCGTCCCGGCGCCGGCGAAGCCGGGCAGGAAGCGGAACTGCGTGTCGGCGAGCTCGTACGGGTCCTCGTCGACGCGCAGCACGAAGCCGGCGTGCCGCACGAACGACCTCGGGTCGTTCGCCGGCGACAGCCGCACGATCGGGCCGCCCTTGCCCACCGGCACGCCGAACATCGGCGTCCCGTCACCGTGCCAGTAGACCTTCTGCACCCGCGCGTGCCGGTTCGGGTCGAACAGCGGATCGCCGACGATGTCGCGGTAGTCGCGGGCGTGGTAGACGAGCACGTCCGTGACGCCGTCCTCGGCGACGGTGAAGCTGTTGTGCCCTGGCCCGTACTGCGAGGTCTGCTCGTTCGAGGTGAACACGGGCACCGGGCTCTTGGACCAGGACGCCCGGTCCAGCAGGTCGGCGTCGGCGTCGGCCGTGAGCATCCCCATGCAGTAGTTGGCGTCCGTGGCGCTCGCCGAGTAGGTGATGAAGACGCGGCCGTTGCGGATCAGCACCGCCGCCCCTTCGTTGACCTTGAAGCCGCGCGTCTCCCACAGGGCCGTCGGCGTCGAGATCCGCAGCGGCGGGGTGGCCAGCGTCGTGGGCGAGGACATCTCGGCGATGTAGAGGCTCGTGTTGACGGCGATCTCGGACTCCGCCTGGGCCCACACGTAGTAGCGGCGTCCGAGGTGCTCGAAGGTGGTGGCGTCGAGCTTGAACGAGCCGTACGGCGTCGTCACCTCGCGCGGGGCCGACCAGCCGGCGGCGTCGCGCGGGTCGGCGAGCGAGGACTCGATGACGTACATGCGGATGTTGAAGACGTTGCCGGCGTCACCGGCGGCGAAGTAGACGTACCAGCGGTCGCCGATGCGGTGCAGCTCGGGCGCCCAGACGTAGCCGCCGGTCTGCCCCGTGGGCGGGCGGCGCCAGATGACCGACTCGCCGGCGGTCGCCAGGCCGGCGATGGTCGACGCGCCGCGCAGGACCAGGCGGTCGTACTCGGGCACCGAGCCGGTGAAGTAGTAGATGCCGTCGACCGGGCGGGTGATGAAGGGGTCGGCGCGGCGCTCGACGAGGGGGTTGATCGTCGGGACGCCGTAGATCTCGGCGTCCGTGCGGCCCGGGTCGGCGGGCGCGGGCGGCCTCGGCGCGGCGGAGGTCGGCGTCGGCAGCCCGGTCAGCAGCCCGACGGCGGCGACACCGAACCCGCCCCGGAGCAGGCCGCGTCGCGTGATGGCGGAGTACGTCTCGAAGGACATGCGGAGTCCCTACTTCGTCGGGATGCGGAGGAAGGTGACGGAGTTCGGGGCGAACGTCCGGGTGAAGGTCGAGCCGATGCCGGTGACGGTGCTCACGACCGGCTTGACCGGTGCGGCGGAGCGAGTGTTCTGCTCCTCGGGGTCGCCGCTCAGGACGGTCATCTGCGCCCTGTTGCCGACGCGCCGCGAGCCGAGGTCGACCTCGGTCACGGCCGGCGTGCTCTGCGCGTTGACGACCTTGACGATGAGGTCACCGGTGCGGTCGTCCTCGGTGACCACCTGTGCGAACGGCTCGGCGACCTGGTCGTCGGTGAAGCGCGACAGCTCGACGCCGTCGAGGAACAGCGTCACGGTCGTGCCGCGCACCTGCACGCGGACGTCGTAGGTCTGCCCGGTGACGATCGAGTGGCCGTCCAGGTTGGCGAGCGTCTCCTTGCCGCCTGCGGTGGCCTTCTCGACCAGGCTGCGGGTGTTGTTGAAGCCCCCGAGGTTCCACCAGTAGAAGTTGCCGGAGTCCTTGACGCCGAACGCGATCAGGAAGCCCTCCCGGCCGGCGGTCTTGGTCGCCTTGAGGGTGAGGTCGTAGTCGCTCGCGGTGATCTCCGCCCCGCGCACGAGCGTGTCGTTCGCCGCGACGTCCGTCTGCACGTACCTGCCGTCGGCGACCGACCAGGTGCCGCGGTTCGCCAGCGGCGTCCAGCCCGCGGCATCGCCGTCGGAGAAGTCGTCGCGGAACAGCACCTCGCCGTCGGGCGTGGTCACCTGCACGTCGTCGTAGGCGGCCGCGGTCGACCACGTCGACAGCCCGATCGCGCCGGTGACCGGCTGTGCCTGCGCGACCTTGCCGCTCGCCCTGGTCGGCACGACCCGGTCGCCGACGTTGTTCATGAACAGCTTCTGGACCTCGTAGCTGGTGGTCCCCCACGACTCGTCGTTGTCGAACCAGATCATGTCCGGTCGCCACTGGACGTTGTCGACGTTGGCCAGCAGCGGGGCGTAGGAGGCGAGCTTCACGACGTCGGCGTTGCGCTCCAGGCCGGTCATGTAGGCGGCCTCGGACAGCGAGTTGGCCAGCTTGGTGTCCAGCGAGGCGTACTCGCCCAGGAAGACCTTCGGCCCGTTGCGGTCGTAGGAGTCGTAGCGGTCGTTGTTCTGGAGGAACCAGGCCGGGCTGTTGTAGTAGTGCTCGTCGACCATGTCGACGTCGTTGGCCCGGTTGAAGGCCCAGTGCTGGTCGAAGGTCGCCCCGGTGTCGTCCGGACCGGAGTTGCTGATCACCGTCATGCTGGGGTGCTCGGCCTTGATCGCGTCGCGGAAGCGGACGAAGTTCTTGGCGTACGCCGCGGGGAGGTTCTCCTCGTTGCCGACGCCGATGTGGGTGAGCCCGAACGGCTCGGGGTGGCCCATGTCGGCCCGGAGCTTGCCCCAGGTGGAGGTCGTCGCGCCGTTGGCGAACTCGATGAGGTCCAGGGTGTCCTGGATGTGCCGCTGCAGCAGCGGCTCGTCGACCGTCTCGCGGTTCTGGCCGCAGCCGGTGAGCAGCGCCGGCACGACCGGCAGCGGCATGGCGCCGAGGTCCTCGGCGAACTGGAAGTACTCGAAGTAGCCGAGCCCGTAGGACTGGTTGTAGCCCCAGAAGTTCGCGTTCGTCGCGCGCGTCTCGACCGGTCCGACGGTGTCCTTCCACTGGTAGGACCGGGCCCGCTGGTAGTTGGAGGCGGCGTCGTAGGCGGAGTGGCTGTTGACGTTGACGATGCAGCCGCCCGGGAAGCGGACGAAGCCCGGGTCCAGGGCCTGGACCTTCTCGGCGAGGTCCCTGCGCAGGCCGTTCGGACGGCCCTTGAAGGTGTCCCGCGGGAACAGCGAGATCATGTCGAGGCGGACCGTCCCCGTCCCGCCGGCCAGCACGGTGAGCCGGCCGGCGTCGGTGGTCGTGCGGGCGATGAGCGTGCCGCTCTTCTTCACCCAGCCGTCGGAGTCCACGCGCAGGTTCAGCGGGTCGGCGAGCAGCGCGCCGGTCGTGCTGCGCAGGGTGATCGACAGCGGCGTGCCGGCGGGGGCGTCGGTGCGGGCGAACACCGAGAAGTCGTACGGCTGGCCGGCCTTGAGCGGGATGCCGTTGTTGTAGCCGGCGTTCGTGACGCCGTACATGCCGCCCTCCGGGCTGGTGAGCCCCAGCTGCAGGTAGGTGCGGTTGCGCTCGCCGAGCCGGGCCTCGCCGGCCACCGCGGTGGCCGTGCCCGTGCCACCGACGAGCGAGGCGGGCGTCCAGGCCGTGAGCCCGTTGAAGCCGCGCGCGTCGACCGGCAGGAACTCGAACGAGCGGTTCCGGACGAGCTCGGCGTAGAGGCCGCCGTCGGCGGCGTAGTTGATGTCCTCGAAGAACACCCCGTACATCGAGTCGTCGATCGCGGCGCCCGTGCGCTCCGGGTCCACCGTGATGGTGTAGTCGGGCGGGGTCGGCGCGGGCTTCGCGAGGACCGGCCCGGCGAAGATCATGGGCACGGCCAGCAGCGACGTCGCTGCCAGCACGGGAAGTGGGCGTGCTCGGGACATGCAGCTCCTCCAGGGACGACGTGGGGCGGGCGCCCGGCGCTCGGGCGCGGACGGGGGTGGGCGTGCGTGGACCGCCGTCCGCACGCGGACAGCGTCGAGCGCTGAGGGTCAGTCGTGTGAGCGCTCACGGCCACCGGCGGCTCGAGCCGACGCTCGTCCTCCTCCTGCGGGGACTGCCTGCATGTGAGCGCTAACAACAACGGGGTCGAGTGTGACGTGGACGACACGGATCGTCAACAGCAGCGCCGGTCGGGGGCGGCGTCGGTGCCAGCGGGTCGAGGCAGATGAGGCTGACTCGGCCGTCCGGGGGCAGGCGTCCGCTGTGACGGACGCCCGGGCGGAGGACGCGCTCGTCCTGGCCGAGACCGCGCTGACGGCCGCACAGGGTGCGCTGGACCAGGCAGTGGTCGCCGAGCGGGCCGCCGTGCTGTCCGCGCAGCTGGCGCGACAGGCGCTGCAGGCCGCGCACGCCGCGCACGACCTGGCCGAGCAGGCCGCGCGCGGGTGAGCGCCCGACGGCGACGGCGACGGCGACGGCGACGGTGTGCGGCGTGGCCGTGCCGGTCGCCGCGAGGGCTCGTGGTCGACGCGTCCCGCGCCCCAGGCGGACGCCGACCCCGTCGGTCAGCTCGCCGGACTCCCCCGTCCGACCTGCCCCGTCGCCGTCCAGCTGGCGGTGAGGTCGGCGGCGGGCTGGGGCCGGGCCACGTGGTAGCCCTGGAGCAGGTGGCAGCCGGCGCGGGTCAGGGCGTCGGCCTGCTCGACGGTCTCGACGCCTTCGGCGATGACCTGCAGCTGCAGGGTCGTGGCCAGGTGGACGACGCCGTCGATGAAGCGCAGCCGGCGGGCGGACTCGGGG
>CAXTFU010000063.1:0-17799 GCA_964243385.1 uncultured bacterium
CCCGAACCGTCCACCAGCGACTCGTACCGCTCGGTGTCCGGTGCTCCGGGTGCGAACACGACGTTACGAGCAGGTGGCCGCCACGTCAAACGGCGCGGGCGCGGCGGGCGTCACACCCCTGCTCGGACCGGGCCGTCAGACCCGCTCGACGACGGCCATGGCCTTGCGCCCCCGACGCAGCACCAGGTAGCGCCCGTGCAGCCAGTCGCCCTCGGCCGGCACGGACGCCTCGTCGGCGACCTTGCGGTTGTTGAGGTAGGCGCCGCCCTCCCGCACGGCCCGCCGGGCGTCGGACTTCGACACCCCGAGCCCGGCCGCGAGCAGGTCGACGAAGGACGGGACCTCCCCCGTGACCGAGGTGGACGGCGCCTCGGCGAGCGCCGCCGCCAGCGTCGGCTCGTCCAGGTCCTCGAGCGCCCCCCCGCCGAACAGCGCTGCGCTCGCCGCCTGCACCCGCGTCAGCTCGTCCGCACCATGCACGAGCGAGGTCAGCTGCTCGGCGAGCGCCCGCTGCGATGCCCGCGCCTGGGGCCGCTCGGCCGTCGACGCGTCGAGCGCCTCGACCTGCTCGCGGGGCAGGAAGGTCAGCAGGCGCAGGTACGTGCCGACGTCGCGGTCGTCGACGTTGAGCAGGTACTGGTAGAGCGCGTAGGGCGAGGTCAGCGCCGGGTCGAGCCAGACGTTGCCGCCGCCCGTGCTCTTGCCGATCTTCGCGCCGGACGAGTCGGTGACCAGCTTCAGCGTCAGCGCGTGCACCGAGCGGTCGGCGCCCTCGACCCGCCGGATGAGGTCCAGGCCGGCCGTGATGTTGCCCCACTGGTCGTTCCCGCCGATCTGCAGCCGGCAGTCGAAGCGCCGGTGCAGCTCGAGGTAGTCGTAGGACTGGAGCAGCATGTAGCTGAACTCGGTGTAGGACAGCCCACCGGCCTCCAGCCGGGCGGCCACCGACTCCTTGGCGAGCATCGCGTTCACCGAGAAGTGCTTGCCGACGTCGCGCAGCAGCTCGATGGCCGACATCGGCGCCGTCCACTCGAGGTTGTCGGCCAGGACGGCCCCCGTCGGGCTGTCGTCGAAGTCGAGAAACCGCTCGAGCTGGCCGCGGATGCGGGCCACCCGGGCCGCGACGACGTCCGCGGTCATGAGCACGCGCTCCGCGCTGCGTCCCGAGGGGTCGCCGATGAAGCCGGTCGCGCCTCCCGCGAGGGCGATCGGCCGGTGCCCCGCGAGCTGGAAGCGGCGCAGCGACAGCAGCGGGACCAGGTTGCCGACGTGCAGGCTGTCGGCCGTCGGGTCGAAGCCGCAGTACAGCGTCAGCGGCCCGGCGGACAGGTCGCGGCGCAGCGCCGCCTCGTCGGTCGTCTGGGCGAGCAGACCGCGCCAGGCGAGGTCGTCGAGCACGGAGGCGCCGTCGGCGGAGGTCGGGGCGGGGCGGGTCACCCCACGATCGTGCCGCACCGCCGCCGCGTGCCGACCACGAGCCGGACGGCGTCAGCGCGTCCGGGTGCGGCGGACCGCGGCCCGGTACGGCGACACGGTCGGCTCGTCCGCCAGCCAGAAGCGCCAGGGCGTCGGCGCGCCCGCACCGGCGACGCCGACCCGCGGGCCGGTGCGCACCCGCCCGGGGTCGACGGGCTCCCCGGCCGCGAGCCGCACGGGCGAGGCCGGGTCGAGCAGGTCGGCCCCGGTGTCGGCACCGGTGATGCCGAGCGCCTTGCACAGCCGCGCCGGCCCGCGGCAGAGGTCGCGGGGGCGCACGTCCGGCCGGCGGACGAGCGCCGCGTCCAGGCCGTCGACCACCTCCCCGGCCCGCAGCAGCACCGCGGAGGCCGCGCCGTCCGGGCCGGTGACCACGTTCGTGCACCAGTGCATGCCGTAGGTGAAGTACACGTACGCGTGGCCGGCCGGACCGAACATCACCTCGGTGCGGGGCGTCCGCCCCCGGAAGGCGTGCGAGCCGGGGTCGGCCTCCCCCGCGTACGCCTCGACCTCGGTGAGGCGGACGGTCACCCCGCCGGCGTGCAGCAGGCACCCGAGCAGCAGCGGCGCGACCTGCGCGACCGGAGCGGCCAGTCGCTCGCGCGTCAGCGGCGCGGACGCGCTCAGCGCGGCCGGGCCGACCAGGCGCGCTGGGCGGCCAGCTCGGCCCGCACCTCGTCGAGCTGCTCGCGCACGCGGATCGGGGCCGTCCCGCCCCGGCCGTCGCGGGCGGCGATCGCCCCGCGGACGTCGAGCACCGAGCGCACGTCGGGCGTCAGGTGGGGCGAGACGTGCGCCAGCTCGGCGTCGGTCGCCTCGTGCAGCTCCCTGCCGTTGACGGTGCACCAGACGACCAGGTGACCGACCGCCTCGTGCGCCTCGCGGAAGGCGACGCCGTTCTTGACGAGCAGCTCGGCGACGTCGGTCGCGAGCGCGAAGCCGGTCGGCGCCGAGGCCTCGAGCACCTCGCCGTGCACCGTCATCGTCGCGATCATCCCGGCCATCGCGGGCAGGACGACCAGCAGCGTCTCGACCGCGTCGAAGCAGGGCTCCTGGGCCTCCTGCATGTCGCGGTCGTAGGTGAGCGGCAGGCCCTTGAGCATCGCGAGCTGGCCGGTGACGTGCCCGATCAGCCGGCCCGCCTTGCCGCGCGCGAGCTCGGCGATGTCGGGGTTCTTCTTCTGCGGCATGATCGACGAGCCGGTCGAGAAGGCGTCGTCCAGCGTCACCCAGCCGAACTCGGTGGAGTTCCAGAGCACGACCTCCTCGCCCAGGCGCGACAGGTGGACGCCGAGCAGCGCGGCCGCGAACAGGAACTCGGCCACGAAGTCGCGGTCCGACACGGCGTCCATCGAGTTCGCGGCCGACGACGCGAAGCGCAGCTCGGCCGCCGTCGCCACCGGGTCGACCGGCAGGGACGACCCGGCGAGGGCCCCGGAGCCGAGCGGCGACACCGCGGCGCGGACGTCCCAGTCGCGCAGGCGGGCGACGTCGCGGGTGAAGGCCTGCACGTGCGCCAGCAGCTGGTGCGCGAACAGCACCGGCTGCGCGTGCTGCAGGTGCGTCATGCCGGGGGCGGGCGTGTCGAGGTGCTGCTCGGCCTGGTCGACGAGCGCCTGCTCGAGCGTCGCGAGCCGGTCGACGACCAGCCGGGCGTGGTCGCGCAGGTACAGCCGCAGGTCGGTCGCGACCTGGTCGTTGCGCGAGCGCCCGGCGCGCAGCTTGCCGCCGAGCTGGCCGAGCTTCTCCAGCAGGCCGCGCTCGAGGGCGGTGTGCACGTCCTCGTCCTCGACCCGCGGCCGGAACGAGCCGTCGGCCACCTCGTCGCGCAGCTCGTCGAGCGCGTCGAGCATGCGCGGCAGCTCGTCGTCGGCCAGCAGCCCGGCCCGGTGCAGGACGCGGGCGTGCGCCTGCGAGCCCTGCAGGTCGTAGGGGGCGAGCCGCCAGTCGAAGTGGACGCTCACCGACAGCCGGGCCAGGGCCTCGGCCGGGCCGCCCTCGAAGCGGCCGCCCCACAGCGAGGTCCGCTCGCCGGGCTGCTGGCTCACGGCGCCGGCCGCTGGTCGCGCGGGCAGGAGCTGCTCATGGGACGTCCTTCGGGTCGGGCGGGGAGGCGGGCGGGAGGTCGGGCTGCGCGGGAGGTCGCAGGGCGGTCGGCAGCAGCGGGCGGCCCTCGGCCAGCCGTCGCAGCCGGTCGGCGAGGGCCGCGGCGGGCGGGCTGGGCGGCGTCGCCCGGGTGACGAGCAGGACGGTGTCGTCGCCGGCGAGCGTCCCGGCGACCTCCGGCAGGCCGGCGCGGTCGAGCGCCGACGCGAGCAGGTGCGCACCTCCGGGCGGGGTGCGCAGCAGGACCAGGTCGCCGGTCGGCTCGGCGGAGACCAGCAGCTCCTCGAGCAGCCGGCCGAGCCGCGCGTCCACCGCCTCGGCGGTCCCGCCGCGCGGTGCGTTCTCCTCCGGGACGGCGTAGGCCATCCCGCCGGCCGTGCGCACCTTCATCGCACCGAGCTCGTCGAGGTCGCGCGACAGCGTGGCCTGGGTGACCGCGACACCGGCGTCGGCGAGCAGCCGTCCGAGCTGCGTCTGGCTGGCGACGACCGTCGTGCCGAGCAGCTCGACGATGCGCGCCTGGCGCGCGGCCTTGGTGTGGGGGGCCGTGTGGGGAGCCGTGTGGGGAGCCGTGTGCGGCGCGGTGGCGTCCGGCTGCACGTCAGGTCGACCGCAGCAGCCAGGTGAGCAGCGCCTTCTGCGCGTGCAGGCGGTTCTCGGCCTCGTCCCAGACCGCCGACTGCGGGCCGTCGAGCACGGACGCGCTGATCTCCTCGCCGCGGTGCGCCGGCAGGCAGTGCAGCACCACCGGGTCGGGTGCGGCCGCCGCGACCGCCGCGTCGTCGAGGGCGTACGGGGCCAGGTCGGTGCGGCGCTGGTCGCCGTCCTGCTGGCCCATCGACACCCAGACGTCGGTGGTGAGCACGTCCGCGCCGGAGGCCGCCTCGGCCGGGTCGTCGGTGACGAGCAGCGTCGTGCCGTGCACGGCCGCGCGCTCGACCACCGCCGGGTCGGGCTGGTAGCCGACCGGCGCGCCGACGCGCACGTGCATGCCGGCCAGCGCGCCGCCGACGAGCAGGCTGTGCGCCATGTTGTTCGCCCCGTCGCCGAGGTAGGTGAGCGTCAGACCGGCCAGCCGGCCCTTGCGCTCGCGCACGGTCTGCAGGTCGGCGAGCACCTGGCAGGGGTGGAACAGGTCGGTCAGCGCGTTGACGACCGGGACGTCGCTGGCGCCGGCGAGCGCCTCGATGCGGTCCTGGCCGAAGGTCCGGATCACGATGGCGTCGACGTAGCGCGACAGCACCCGGGCGGTGTCCTCGATCGTCTCGCCGCGGCCGAGCTGGGTGCTGCGCGCGTCGAGGACGACGGGGTGGCCGCCGAGCTGGACGATGCCGACCTCGAACGACAGCCGGGTGCGGGTGCTCGGCTTCTCGAAGACGACGGCGACGGCGCGGCCGGCCAGCGGCGTCGGACTGGCCGCGCCGGCCTTCAGCGACGCGGCGAGCTCGAGCACCTCGGCCTGCTCGGCGGGGGTCAGGTCGTCGTCGGCCAGGAAGTGGCGGGTCATCGGGCGGGACCTCCGGTGACGGCGCCGACGCGCTGCAGCAGCGCGCCGACGGCGAAGGGCTTGAGGAAGACGTTCTCGTCGCCGAGCAGGTCGCGCATGGGGGCCACGGACTCCTCCTGGCCGGTGACGACCACGACGGGGACGGGGGCGAGCAGCGGGTCGGCGCGCAGCTGCTCGAGCACGCGGGCGCCGCCGAGGTCGGGCATGACGAGGTCGAGCAGCATGAGCGCCGGCGGGGCCGAGCGGGCGCGCTCGAGGGCGGCGGAGCCGTCGGCGGCGGTCGTCACCGCGTAGCCCTCGGCCTGCAGCAGCGTCTGCAGCAGCCCGCGGACGCTCGGGTCGTCCTCGACGACGAGCACGAGGGGCGCCCCGGTCACGCCGGCACCTGCGCGGCGTCGAGGATGCCCGGCAGGGCCGCCGTGAAGGCGTCGAGCTCGGCCTCGGTGACGACGAGCGCCGGGGCGAGGCGCAGGACGTCGGGCCCGGCGGCGTTGAGCAGGAACCCGGCCTCCCGCGCGGCCGCCTCGACGGCCGGCGCGACGGGTGCGTGCAGCGAGATGCCGATCCACAGCCCGAGGCCGCGGACCTCCCGCACCAGCGGGTGGCCGAGCGACTGCAGCGCGGTGCGCAGGTGCTCGCCGAGCACGGTCGCCCGCTCCAGCAGGCCCTCCTGCTCGACCGTGCGCAGGACGGCGAGCGCCGCGGCGCAGACGACCGGACCGCCGCCGAAGGTCGTGCCGTGGTCGCCCTTGCGCAGCGCGGCGGCGGCCCGGCCGTTGGCGACGACCGCACCGATCGGCAGCCCGCCGCCGAGCGCCTTGGCCATGGTCACGACGTCCGGCACGACGCCGGGCGCCGTCACCGCGCTGGTGAGCCACGCGCCGACGCGGCCCGCGCCGCCCTGGACCTCGTCGAGGTGCAGCAGCGCGCCGGCGGCGTCGCACGCCTCGCGCGCCGCCTCCAGGAACCCGGCGGGCGGGACGACGACGCCGGCCTCGCCCATCACGGGCTCCAGCACGACGGACGCCGTCGACGACGTCACCGCGCGGCGCAGGGCCTCGCCGTCGCCGTACGGGACGAAGACCACCGGGCCGGGCAGCGGCTCGAAGGGGCTGCGCTTGGCCGGCTGGCCGGTCACCGCGAGCGCGCCCATCGTCCGGCCGTGGAAGGCGCCCTCGCAGGCGACCCAGCTCCCGCCGGGGCGCAGCCGCCGGGACAGCTTGAGCGCCGCCTCGTTGGCCTCGGAGCCGGAGTTCGTGAACAGCACCCGGCTGTCCGGTCCGGCGCCGACGAGCTGCTGGAGGCGCTCGGCCAGCTCGATCCCGGGCGCGTGGGCAGCCAGGTTGCTGGTGTGGCCGAGCGTGGAGAGCTGCCGCGTCACGGCCTCGACGACCGCGGGGTGCGCGTGGCCGAGCAGGTTCACCGCGATGCCGCCGAGCAGGTCGAGGTACTGCTTGCCGTCGACGTCCCAGACGGTGGCGCCGCGGCCCCGGGCGAGCACCACCGGCGGGGTGCCGTAGTTGCCCATGAGCGCGTCGTCCCAGCGGTCCTGCCAGGCGGCCGTCGAGGTCGTGAGGGCGGCGGTCATGCCGGCACCACCATCGTGCCGACGCCCTCGTCGGTGAACAGCTCGAGCAGCAGGCTGTGGCCGACCCGGCCGTCCAGCACGTGCGCCCGCGGTACCCCGCCGCGGACCGCGGCCAGGCACGCCTCCATCTTCGGCGCCATGCCGCTCGACAGCTGCGGCAGCAGCGCGGCGAGGTCGTCGGCGGTGATCTCGCTGACGACCTCGGAGCTCGCCGGCCAGTCGGCGTACAGGCCCTCGACGTCGGTGAGCACGACGAGCTTCTCCGCCTCCAGGGCCACCGCCAGCGCCGCCGCCGCCGTGTCGGCGTTGACGTTGTAGAGCTGGCCGTCGAGCCCGCGGGCGACGGTCGCGACGACCGGGACCTTGCCCTCGGCCAGCAGCGCTCGAAGCAGCTGCGGCTGCACGGCCACCACCTCGCCGACCAGGCCGACGTCGACGGGCTCGCCGTCGACGACGGCGTCGCGGCGCTCGGCGGTGAGCAGCGAGGCGTCCTCGCCGGACAGCCCGACGGCGAACGGCCCGTGCGCGTTCACCGTGCTGACCACGTCGGAGTTGACCTGACCGACGAGCACCATGCGGACGACCTCCATCGTCTCGGGGGTGGTCACCCGGAGCCCGCCGCGGAACTCGCTGGCGAGCCCGAGCCGCTCGAGGTGGGCGGTGATCTGCGGGCCGCCGCCGTGCACGACGACGACCTGCACGCCGGCGTAGCGCAGGAAGACGACGTCCTGCGCGAAGGCCGCCTGCAGCGCCGGGCTCGTCATGGCGTTGCCGCCGTACTTCACCACGATCGTCCGGCCGGAGAAGCGCCCGAGCCACGGCAGCGCCTCGACGAGCGCGGCGGCCTTGGGCAGTGCGACGTGACCCCGCGCGGTCGCCCTCACGTCGAGTACGCGCTGTTCTCGTGGACGTACTCGGCGGTCAGGTCGCTGGTCCACAGCGTCGCCTCGTGCGGGCCCGCGTGCAGGTCGACCACGATGCGGACGTCGCGCCCGGTGAGGTCGACGAGGTCGCGGTCGTCGCCCGGAGCGCCCGCCCGGCAGACCTGCACGCCGTTGATCGCGACGTCGAGCTCGTCGGGCTCGAAGGCCGCCGACGTGGTGCCGACCGCCGCGAGCACCCGGCCCCAGTTCGGGTCGTTCCCGTGCAGCGCGCACTTCAGCAGGTTGCTGCGCCCGACGGCCCGGGCCGCCTCGAGCGCGTCGTCGACGGACGCGGCGCCCACGACCTCGACCGCGATGTCCTTGGACGCACCCTCCGCGTCGCGGACCATCTGCTGGGCCAGGTCGGAGCAGACGGCGCTGACGGCCGACTGCAGCTCGGCCGGCGTCGGCGTGACCCCGCTCGCGCCGCTCGCGAGCAGCAGCACGGTGTCGTTCGTGCTCAGGCAGCCGTCGGTGTCGACTCGGTCGAAGGTGCGCGACGTCGCGGCGCGCAGGACCTCGTCGAGCAGCGCGGCGTCGGCGACCGCGTCGGTGGCGACGACGGCGAGCATGGTGGCGAGCGCGGGCGACAGCATCGCCGCGCCCTTGGCCATGCCGCCGACCGACCAGCCCTCGCCCCGCGCGACCGCGGTCTTGGCGACCGTGTCGGTGGTGCGGATCGCCTCGGCGGCGTCCGCGCCCCCGTCGGCCCGCAGCGCCGCCGCGGCGGCCCCGACCCCTGGCAGGACGAGGTCCATCGGCAGGCGGACGCCGATGAGGCCGGTCGAGCAGACGGCGACCCGCGCGGCGCCGGTGCCGAGCGCGTCCGCCACCGCCTCGGCGGTGCGGTGGGTGTCGGCGAAGCCGTCGGGGCCGGTGCAGGCGTTCGCGCCGCCGGAGTTCAGCACCACCGCCTCGACCTGCCCGCCGAGCAGCACCTGCTGCGACCACAGGACGGGCGCGGCCTTGACCCGGTTCGCGGTGAACACGCCGGCCGCGGCGGCGAGCGGACCGTCGTTGACGACCAGCGCGAGGTCGGGCGACCCGCTGTCCTTGAGGCCGACGGTGACGCCGGCGGCCCGGAAGCCCTGCGGCAGCCAGGTCACGGCGCGACCCCGCTCGCGGTCAGGCCGGACGCCTCGGGCAGCCCGAGCGCGAGGTTCGCGCACTGCAGGGCCTGCCCCGCGGCGCCCTTGCCGAGGTTGTCGAGCGCGGCGACCACGACGGCCCGGCCGGCGTCATCGTCGACGGCGACCTGCAGCTGGCAGGCGTTGCTCCCGGCGGTGGCGGCCGTCGTCGGCCAGCGCCCCGCGGGCAGCACGTGCACGAAGGGCTCGTCGTCGTACTGCGCGGCGAGCGCCGCGCGCAGCTCGGCCTCGGACACCGACGTGCGGGCGGTGCAGGTCGCGAGGATGCCGCGCGGCATCGGCGCGAGGGTCGGCGTGTAGGACAGCGTCACCTCGGCGCCGGCCAGCCGCCGCAGCGACTGCCGCACCTCCGGGGTGTGCCGGTGCGACGCGACCTGGTAGGCGCTCGTGCTCCCCATGACCTCGCTGGCGAGCAGGTTCGGCGCGAGGCCGCGGCCGGCGCCGCTCGTCCCGCTGATCGTCGTGGTGACGAGGTCGCGCGGGTCGACGAGCCCGGCGGTGAGCAGCGGACCGAGCGCCAGCGTCATCGCCGTGGCGTTGCAGCCGGGTCCGGCGATCCGGCGGGCGCCGACGAGCGGCTCGCGGAACAGCTCGGGCAGGCCGTACGGCCACTGTCCCGCGTAGGGGGTGTCGTAGAACCGCGCCCAGTCGGCGGCGCTGGCCAGCCGGTGGTCGGCGCCGAGGTCGACGACCGGCAGGTCCGGCGGCAGCGACGCCGCGAGGGCCGCCGACTGCCCGTGCGGCAGCGCGAGGAAGACCACGTCGGCCTGGGCCAGCACGTCCGCGGTCGTCTCGGCGAACACCAGTCCGGCGAGCTGCGGCAGGGAGGGGTGCAGGTCGGTGACCGGCCGGCCCGCCGCGCTGCCGGCGGCGACGGGGCCGACCTCGAGGTCGGGGTGCGCGAGGAGCAGGCGCAGCAGCTCGCCGCCCGCGTACCCGCTGGCTCCCGCGACCGCTGCGCTCATCCCCATGCGTCGACCATACACGGCGCTGCATGGCCATCCGGCACCCGGGTCACGCGCTGCGAAGCACGGCTCCGGTGCGCCGCCCGGCCTCGGCCACCGCCGCGTCGCGGGCGCCGAGCACCTCGACGTCGGTGAGCGTCCGGTCCGGGGCCCGCAGCCGCAGGGCGTACGCCAGCGACCGCCTGCCCTCGCCGACCTGCGGCCCGCGGAAGACGTCGAACAGCCGCACCACCTCGAGCAGCTTGCCGGCGCCGTCGCGCAGCGCGCGCTCGACGTCCGCCGCGGGCACCTGCTCGTCGACGACCAGCGCCACGTCGACGCTCGCCGGCGGGAAGTGCGACACGTGCGGCGCGGGCAGCGGGCCGCGTGCGGCGGCCGCGGCGACGAGCACGTCGAGGTCCGCCTCGGCGGCGCAGGTGCGGGCCGGCAGGCCGAGCGCCGCGACGACGCGCGGGTGCAGCTCGCCGGCGAGCCCGACCCGGCGGCCGTCCAGCAGCAGCTCGGCCGTGCGTCCGGGGTGGTACGGGCCGGACGCCGCAGCGCGCGGCTCGAGCTCGAGGCCGAGCGCACGGCCGACGGCGACCACCGCCGACACCGCGGCGTCCCAGGACGCCGGCGCCCCGGCGAGGGCGAGCCCCAGGTGCCGCGGCTGCGCCGGCAGGACGCCGTCGAGGGCGCGGCGCTGCTCGGGCGTCGGCGGACCGTCGACACCAGGCGCCGGCACCGGGGTGCCGCCCGTGCCGACGAAGACGTGCCCGGTCTCGAACACCGCGACGTCTGACAGCCCGCGGCTCGCGTTGCGGACGACCGCCGCCAGCAGCCCGGGCAGGAGCGTCGGGCGCAGCAGCGACTCCTGCGCCGACAGCGGGTTGAGCAGTCGCGGCGACGGCATCCCCCCGCCGAGCGCCTCGAGCGCGTCGTCGCCGACGAACGGCGGCAGCACGACCTCGACGAGGCCCAGCCCGGCGAGCGCCCGGGACGCGCTGCGGCGCAGGCGCTGCTCGGCGGTCAGGCCGCGTCCGGCCGGCGCCGCCGGCAGGACGACGGGGACGGTGTCGTAGCCCTCGAGCCGGACGACCTCCTCGACGAGCTCGGCCGTCCCGGTGAGGTCGGGGCGCCAGGACGGCGGCCGGACCTCGAGCACGTCCGGGCCGCCGGACACCGTGCAGCCGACGTCCTCGAGCCGGGCCCGGACGACCTCCGGCGCGTACGGACGGCCGGCCAGCCGCTCGGGCTCGCCGACCGGCAGGTGCAGCACCGGCAGCGGTCCGCGCAGGTCGACGTCGGTCACCGCACCGGCGCGCGCACCGCCCAGCTCGACGAGCAGCCGGACGGCCGCCTCGGCCGCGGCCGGTCCGAGCGCCGGGTCGACGCCGCGCTCGAAGCGGCGGCTCGCCTCGGACGGCAGGCGGTGCCGGCGCGCGGTGCGGGCGATCGAGCGCGGCGCGAAGTGGGCCGACTCGAGCAGCAGGCTCGTCGTCGTCGCGGTGACCTCGGTCGGGCCGCCGCCCATGACGCCGGCGAGCGCGATCGGGCCGCTCGCGTCGGTGATGAGCAGGTCCTCGGGGTCGAGCGCCCGGTCCTGCCCGTCGAGCGTCGTGAGCCGCTCCCCCGCCGTCGCGCGCCGCACGACGACGTCGCCGGACAGCGCGTCGAGGTCGAAGGCGTGCAGCGGCTGGCCGAGCTCGAGCATCACGGCGTTCGTGACGTCGACGGCCAGCGAGATCGGCCGCATGCCGGCGAGCGCCAGCCGGCGCTGCAGCCACGCGGGCGAGGTCGCCGACGGGTCGAGGTCGTGCGCGGCCCGCGCGACGTAGCGGTCGCAGCCGTCGGGCGCCTCGACCCGGACGCCCGGGCCGTCCGGGGTCCCAGCCGGCGCCTCGACCAGGCCCGGGTCGGCGAGCGCCAGCCCGAAGGCGGTCGCGGCCTCGCGCGCCACGCCGCGCACCGACAGCGCGTAGCCGCGGTCGGGGGTGACGGCGATGTCGAGCACCTCGTCGCGCAGCTGCAGGAGCTCGACGACGTCGGTGCCGAGCGGGGCGTCCGGCGCGAGCACGAGGATGCCGTCGGACTCGTCGGGCAGCCCGAGCTCGGCGCCCGAGCAGATCATCCCGTCGGACACGTGGCCGTAGGTCGTCCTGGTGGCGATGGTGCCGCCCGGCAGGGCGGCGCCCGGCAGCGCGAAGGCCACCCGGTCGCCCGGTGCGAAGTTCGTCGCCCCGCACACCACCTCGTGCGCCCGGTCGCCGAGGTCGACGTGGCAGTAGCGGATCGGCTTCTTGAAGCCGGACAGCTCCTCGACGTCGAGCACCTCGCCGACGACGACGGACGAGATGTCGTGGCCGACGCGGTGCACCTGCTCGACCTCGAGCCCGGCGCGGACGAGGGCGGCGGCGACGTCGTCGGCGGAGGCGGTCAGGCCGGGCACGAGCGCGCGCAGCCACGAGACGGGGACGCGCACGTCAGGCCTCCGTGCCGAGCGCCAGCGTGAAGCGCTGGTCGCCCTCGTAGAAGTCGCGGATGTCCGTGATGCCGTGCCGGAACATGAGCGTGCGGTCCAGGCCCATGCCGAAGGCGAAGCCGGTGTAGCGCTCGGGGTCGACGCCGCAGGCGCGCAGCACGGCGGGGTTGACCATGCCGCAGCCGCCCCACTCGATCCAGCCCTCGCTGCCGCACACCCGGCACGGCTCGGCGCCAGGCTCGGTGGACGCGCCGCGGCAGTTGAAGCACTGCAGGTCCATCTCGGCGGACGGCTCGGTGAACGGGAAGTAGTTCGGGCGCAGGCGGGTGCGGATGCCGTCGCCGAACATCGCGGTCGCGAGGTGGTCGAGCGTCCCGCGCAGGTGCGCCATCGTGATGCCCTCGTCGACGCACAGGCCCTCGACCTGCGCGAACACCGGCGAGTGCGTCGCGTCGAGCGCGTCGGCCCGGTAGACGCGACCGGGGCACACGACGTGCACGGGCAGCTCGCGGTCGAGCAGCGTCCGGACCTGCACCGGCGAGGTGTGCGTGCGCAGCACCAGCCCGCTGCCGTCGGGCTCGACGAACAGCGTGTCCTGCAGCTCGCGCGCCGGGTGGTCGCCGCCGAAGTTCAGGGCGTCGAAGTTGAACCACTCGTGCTCGAGCTCGGGCCCCTCCGCGACCTCCCAGCCCATCGCGACGAAGACGTCGGCGACCCGCTCGGAGATGGTCGTGAGCGGGTGGCGCGCGCCGGTCGGGCGGACGGGCAGCACCGTGACGTCGACGGCCTCCTCGACGAGGACGCGGGCGTCGCGCTCGTCCTCGAGCACGGCGCGCCGGGCGTCGTGCGCGGCGGAGACGGCCTGCAGCACCACGTTGACGCGCTTGCCGGCGTCGGCCTTGGCCGGGCCGGGCAGTCCGCCGATGGCGCGGCGGGCCAGCGCCACGGGCGAGCGGTCGCCGCTGTGCGCGGTGCGCGCGGCGGCGAGCTCGTCGAGCGAGCCGGCGGCGGCGAAGGCGGTGAGCGCCTCGTCGCGGGCGCGCTCGAGGGCCTCCGGCGCGAGCGGTGCGGCGACGTCGGCGGTCGTCGGCAGGTCAGCGGGCGTACGGGGCGCGGGCACGGTGCAGCAGCTCCTGGCGTGGGGGGTCGGCGACAGTCTCCCAGAAGGGCTCCCCCGCAGGGGACGGGGCGCCCGCCGCCGTCCCCTGTCGCGACGGTCAGTCGCGGAAGGCCTCCGGGGTGCCGGCGGGCAGCACGAACCGGAACTCGGCCCCACCGCTCTCGGCGCGCCGCACCTCGACCCGTCCGCCGTGCGCCTCGACCAGGCCCTTGACGATGTACAGCCCGAGGCCCGTGCCACCTCGCCGGTCACTGCGCCAGAAGCGCTTGAACACCCGCGAGACGACGGCGTCGGGGATGCCCTCGCCCCGGTCGGAGACCGACACGTACGCGCCCGTCTCGCCGCCGACGTCCTCCGGACCGATGCACACCGTCACGGTGCCTGCGCCGTGCCGCAGGGCGTTCTCGACGAGGTTGCCCATGATCTGCTGGAACTTGTCGGGGTCGACCCACATCTCGGGCAGCGCCCCGGCCTGCTGGACGACGAAGCGGTCCTCGGGCTCGCCCGAGGCGACGTGACCGCCGACGGTGCGCCGGATCTTGTCGGGCAGGTCGACGACCTGGCGGCGCAGCTCGATGCGGCCGGCGTCGATGCGGCTGACGTCCAGCAGGTCGGTGATGAGCCGGGTGACGCGGTCGGCGTCGGCGTTGACCGTCTGCAGCATCAGCTGCTTGTGCTCGTCGTCGAAGCGGTCCCACCGCGCGAGCAGCGTGGCGGTGAAGCCCTTGACGCTGGTCAGCGGCGAGCGCAGCTCGTGCGCGACGGTCGAGACGAGGTTGGCGCGCGAGCGCTCGAGCCGCTCACGGGCGCGGTTGTCGCGCAGGCCCACCACCAGCTGCTCCAGCGCGCGGTCGTCACCCCGGACGTAGGTCGCGGTGACGAGCACCTCCCGCCCGTCGCGCAGGGTCAGCAGCGCCTCCGGCTGGCGGGTGCGGCTGCGCAGCCCGTCGTAGGGCCGCGTGCAGCCCCACCAGTCGCGGCCGTGGTGGTCGAGCAGGGGCAGGACGTCGCGGAAGTCCCGGCCGAGCGCCTCGTCCGCACCGGCCCCGAGGATGCGCCTGGCCGCTGCGTTCAGCACGGCCACCCGCCCCTGCGCGTCGGCGACCAGGACGCCGTCCGGCAGCAGGTCGAGGGTCGAGTCGCAGGGCGACGCGTCCGCCGACGTGGTCATGACCGCCTCCTCGCACCACCCGCTCGAACCTGTGCATGCTACGGCGATGGGCCCCAGCCCGGTCCAGCCGCTTCTTGCGTTCGTCCGGGGTCCGCGATCGGTTCAGTCCTCCGGCCGGACGGTCGTGCGGGGGGTCGGTCGTGCCGGGAGGCGCGCTGCGCCCGGGCGCAGGCGTACAGGCACAGCGCGGCGGCGGTCGCCAGGTTGAGCGACTCGGCGCGGCCGTGGATCGGGATGCGGACGGTGCGGTCGGCGAGCGCCAGTGCCTCGTCGGTGAGCCCGGCGGCCTCGTTGCCGAGCAGCCAGGCGGTCGGCCGCTCGAGCACGCCGGCGTCGGCGAGGTCGTCCAGGTCGTCTCCCGGCCGGCCGTCCGGCCCGGTCGCGCCGCTGGTGGCGAGCACCTGCAGACCGGCGGCGTGCAGCGCCGCGACCGTCTCGGACAGGGACGCGCCGGACACCACCGGGAGGTGCCAGAGGCTGCCGGCGCTCGCGCGGACGCACTTGCCGCCATGGGGGTCGGTCGAGCCCTCGGTGAGCACGACCGCGGCAGCGCCGGCGGCGTCGGCCGTGCGGATGACGGTGCCGGCGTTGCCCGGGTCGGCGACGGCCTCCAGGACCGCGACGAGCCGCGGCGCACCGGCCAGGGCGTCCGCGAGCGGGACGTCGAGCAGCGGCGCCGTCCCGAGCACGCCCTGGGGCGTGACCGTCTCGGCCATCGCGGCGAGCACCTCGCGGCTGACCAGCGTCACCGGGCAGGGCGCGGCGGCCAGCAGGTCGGCCGAGCGCCGGGCCCCGTCGGGGTCGGCGAACAGCTCGAGCAGCGTCGGCAGCGCCTCGCGGACGGCCTGCGGCCCCTCGACGACGAACCGGCGCTCGGCCGCACGGGCCGAGCGCCGGGTCAGTCGTCGGACGGCCTGGACCCGCGGCGAGCGGATCGAGGTGAGCTGGGCGGCGCCGCCACCCCGCTCGTCGGTCGCGTCAGGCAGCGTCGGCCTGGCGGGCAGCCGCGGGGCCGCCGGAGCCGTCGGTCGGCAGGGCCGCGCGGGCGACCTCGACCAGCGCCGCGAAGGCGGGCGCGTCGTGCACGGCGAGCTCGGCGAGCACCTTGCGGTCGACCTCGACGCCGGCGACCTTCAGCCCCTGCATGAGCCGGCTGTAGGTCATGTCGTTCAGGCGCGCGGCCGCGTTGATGCGGGTGATCCACAGCTGCCGGAAGTCGCCCTTGCGCTTCTTGCGGTCGCGGTACTCGTAGGTCGCCGAGTGGAGCAGCTGCTCCTTGGCCTTGCGGTAGAGCCGGCTGCGCTGACCCCGGTAGCCGCTGGCCTTCTCGAGGACCTCACGGCGCTTCTTGTGGGCGTTGACGGCCCTCTTGACGCGTGCCACTGGTGCACCTGTTCCTGTCTGTCTGCGGGAGCCCGGCCGCGGCGGCGGTCCGGGCAGGAGGAGCGAGCGGTCAGCTGCCGAGCAGCTTCTTGATCTTCTTGGCGTCCTGCGGGGCCAGCTCCGCGGTGCCGGTGAGGCGGCGGGTGAGCTTGCTCGACTTGCGCTCCAGCAGGTGCCGCTTGCCGGCCCGCTCGTGCAGGATCTTGCCGGTCCCCGTCACCTTGAAGCGCTTCTTCGCGCCGCTGTGGGTCTTCTGCTTGGGCATGGCTGCCGCTGTCCTCTTCTCGGGTGCTGCTCCGGGTGCTGCTTCTGGCGGGTGCTGGGGTGCTGGACGCGGGTGCTCGGACGCGGGCGCTAGGACGCCGGCGCCTGCGACGGCACGGCAGGCTCGGCCGCGTCCGGCGTGTCCTTGGCCGCCTTCTTGAGGTCGGCCGCGTTCTTGTGCGGTGCCAGCACCATGATCATGTTGCGGCCGTCCTGCTTGGGCGCCGACTCGACGAAGCCCAGGTCGCTGACGTCCTCGCCGAGCCGCTGCAGCAGGCGGTAGCCCAGCTCGGGCCGGGACTGCTCGCGTCCGCGGAACATGATGGTGATCTTGACCTTGTCGCCGGCCTTCAGGAAGCGGACGACGTGGCCCTTCTTGGTCTCGTAGTCGTGCGGGTCGATCTTGGGACGGAGCTTCATCTCCTTGATGACGGTGAGCACCTGGTTCTTGCGGCTCTCACGCGCCTTCTGCGCCGTCTCGTACTTGAACTTCCCGTAGTCCATGAGCTTGCAGACCGGCGGCCGGGCCATCGGGGCGACCTCGACCAGGTCGAGGTCGGAGTCCTGGGCCAGCTTGATGGCCTCGCCGATGGCGACGATGCCGACCTGCTCGCCGTTGGGTCCGACCAGTCGCACCTCGGGGACGCGGATCCGGTCGTTGATGCGGGGTTCAGCGCTGATGTGGCCTCCATGTGAGCGTTCAGGGACGCGCTCCGGGGCTCTCACGACGAAGGGCCCGCGCGATGCGCAGGGCCCACCTGGTGTCCGCGGCGGCCCGCTCGGGAGCGGGACGGCGGACCACGACGGGGCACCGCTGCCGGAGCAGCGGCACTCCCGACCCGGACCCGGGTGCCTGTCGGCGCCTCGGGTGGGAGGTGGGGACCTCCGCTTGCGCGACTCCTGATCGTCCTGCGCCGCGCCGCTCGTGGATCGAGCGGGCAGTGCCGGGCAGCCGGGAGCCGGGTCGCCCTGCAAGAGTAGCAGGGTGACGCCTGCCGCGGACTCACCCGCTGACCAGCCCCTGACCGACCAGCCCCGGACCGGTGCCCGTCCGCCTTCCGGCCCGTCGGAGGCCCGCGACATCGCCGAGGTGCCGGCGGCCGAGGTGATCGCCTCGGCGGCGGTGCACCTCATGTCGGCGGCGGCGGTGAAGTGCGGACTGGCCGAGGAGGGCACCGAGCTGCAGGACCTCGACGAGGCGCGCAAGCTCATCACCGCGCTGGCCGGGCTCGTCACCGCGGCGCGGCCCGACCTCGGCGTGCACGCCGCCCCGCTGCGCGACGGGCTGCAGGCGCTGCAGCGGGCCTTCCGCGAGGCGTCCGTCGAGCCGGACGCGGCCGGGGACGGTCCCGGGGAGCAGCTGACCGGACCGGTGTGACTCAGGGCCGGCGGCGCCCCAGCCGTGCCCGCCAGCCGGACCGCAGCGGCACCGGCACGCCCGGCCCGTCGACCGGGACGACCGCGAGCGCCAGGTCGGGACGGCCGACGCGCGGCAGCACCCGTCCGGCCAGCGCGGTGAGGTCCGCGGCGTCGAGCGGGGCGGCGGGGACGACGCCCAGCACCGGCCCGTCCGGGCCGGCCAGCAGCCGCGCGGCCAGCACCGGCTCGCCCCGCAGCGCCGCGCCGGCCGCGGCGAGCAGGGCCTCGTCGACCTCGTCCGGCGCGCCGAGCTGCTCGGTCGTGCGGC
>CAXTFU010000064.1:0-17584 GCA_964243385.1 uncultured bacterium
TCAATTTTTGGCACGCTGTTGAGTTCTCAAAGACCACCCGCACACCCCCGAACCCAACCCAAAGGTCAGACCCGAACAGGGCTTCACCGCAGATCTTGATCCGACGTCGACCGCCGAGGCGATCCGTGGGGACCAAGGTGTTCGATCGTAGCAGGCCCCAAGGGGCCGATCCAACCCGAGGAGCTGGACCCCCGGGACCGACCCGGCGCTGCAGATCAAGGCTACCAGCCCCGGGACCGGCCACCTCGCGGCGTCCGTGCCTCCCTGACGGGCTGACGAGGGCAAACGTACGCAGAACCGACCGGACGTGCAAACCCGCAGGTCATGGGGATGAGCTCGCCTCAGGAGCGCACGTGCCCGTCGCCCGTGACCACCCACGTGGTCGTCGTCAGCTCAGCCAGGCCCATGGGCCCTCGCGCGTGCAGCTTCTGCGTCGAGATGCCGATCTCCGCCCCCAGCCCCAGCTGACCGCCGTCCGTGAACCGGGTGGAGGCGTTGACCATGACGGCGGCGGCGTCGACGCCGGCGACGAACCGGTCGATGGCCGGCGCGCTGCGACTGACGACCGCCTCGGTGTGCCCGGTGCCCCACCGGTCGATGTGGGCGAGGGCCGAGTCGAGGTCGTCGACCACGGCGACCGCCATCTCGAGCGCGAGGTACTCACGTCCCCAGTCGTCCTCGGTCGCCGGCAGCACCTCCACCCGCGCGGGACCGGCGTGCTCACGCACCCGCTGGTCGCCGTGCAGCCGCACCCCCGCGTCAGCGAGCGCGGGCAGGACCCGAGGCAGGAAGTCCGCCGCCACGTCAGCGTGAACCAGCAGCGTCTCGGCCGCATTGCAGACCCCCGGCCGGTGGGTCTTGGAGTTCACGGTGACCGTGAGCGCGGTGGCGAGGTCGGCGTCCGCGTCGACGTACACGTGGCAGTTGCCCACGCCGGTCTCGATGACGGGCACGGTGGCCCCGGCGACCACGCTGCGGATCAGGTCCGCTCCCCCGCGCGGCACGAGCACGTCGATGAGGCCGCGCCGTCATGAGGTGCTGCACCACCTCGCGACCGGGTTGGTCGAGCAGCACCACGCAGTCGCGAGGCAGGTCGTGAGCCGCCAGCACCTCGCGCAGCACCGCGACGAGGGCCCGGTTGGTGGCGGCGGCGGCCGACCCGCCCCGCAGCACGACCGCGTTACCGCTCTTAAGCGCCAGCGCGGCGGCGTCGACGGTCACGTTCGGGCGCGCCTCGTAGACCATCGCTACCACGCCGAGCGGCACGCGGGTCTGCCGCACCCGCAACCCGTTGGGCAGCCGCCGACCCCGGACGACGTCACCGACCGGGTCGTCGAGCCGCACCAGGTCGCGCAGCCCCTGCGCCGCCTGCGCCAGCCGGTCGGCGTCCAGCCGGAGCCGGTCGAGCAGCGCCGCGCTGGTGCCGGAACGCTCGGCGCTCTCGAGGTCGAGCAGGTTAGCGGCGCACACTTGACCGGTGGCCGCCACCAGCGCGTCGGCCATCGCCATCAGGACGTCGTCCTTGACCGCACCCGTCAGCGGTCGCAGCGCCCGGCTGGCGGCTCTGGCGTCGGCGCAGGCGTCGAGCACCTGCTGCCGCAGCGCGACACCGGTGGGCGCGGCCGCGACGGCGTCGGCCGTCCCGACCAGCTGAGTCACGCTCGTCGCCCGAGGCACGCGCTCACAGCGGCGACACCCCCGTCAGCACCAGCGGCGGCAGCCCGCGCAGCTCACCGCGGCGGATGAGCGTGGCGCGGTCGAGCACCTCGAGAGCACCGACCGCCCACGGCGGCAGCCCGGCGCTCTCACGGTGGTCGCCCCACAGCCGCAGGGCCAGCGCCGCGACGTCGTCGAGGCTCTCGCCCTCGTCCCAGTAGACGAGCTCGGCGCGGTCAGCGGCGTAGCGGACCGAGAGCATGAACGGGCGCTGCTGCACCAGCTGCTCGAGGCCGGCCCGCAGCTGCTCGGTGTCGACCGCTGCGCCCGACATGACGATCGTGACGTGCCACAGCGGGAGCGCGCTGCCCCCGTCAGGCCCCTCCCCCACCACGTTCTCCTCACCGTCGAAGGAGCACCAGGTCGTCCCGGTGCACCACTTCACGCTCGTACTCCGGGCCCAGCTCGCGCGCCAGATCGCGGGTGGAGCGGCCGAGCAGGCCCGGCAGCTCTGCTGCCCCATAGTTCACCAGTCCGCGAGCCACAGCGTGGCCGCTTTGGTCGCACAGGTCGACCGGGTCAGCCGCCTCGAACGTGCCCTCGACCGCCGTGATGCCCGCCGGCAGCAACGACGACCGGCGCTGGACGACGGCCCGGACCGCACCGTCGTCCAGGACGAGCCGGCCGCGGGGCCGGGTGGCGTGCGCCAGCCAGAGCAGCCGGCTCGAGCGGCGCGACCCGGTGGCGGGGAACCAGGTGCCGACGTCGGCGCCGCCCAGCGCGGCGGCAGCCTGGTCGGCGCTGGTCAGCCAGGTGGGCACGCCGGCGGCCGTGGCGATCGCGGCGGCGTCGACCTTGGAGGCCATGCCGCCGGTTCCGACCGCGCTGCCGGAAGCACCGAGCCGTACGCCCTCGAGGTCGTGCTCACCCCGGACGACGGGCAGCCGGCGCGCGCCCGGCCGCGTCGGCGGGCCGTCGTAGAGGGCGTCGACGTCGGTCAGCAGCAGCAACCCGTCCGCCTGCACGAGGTGGGCGACGAGCGCGGCCAGCCGGTCGTTGTCACCGAAGCGGATCTCGTCGGTGGCCACGGTGTCGTTCTCGTTGACGACCGGCACGATGCCCAGCCCCAGCAGCCGGTCGAGGGTGCGGCGGGCGTTGGCGTAGTGGCTGCGCCGGATCACGTCCTCAGCCGTGAGCAGCACCTGGCCCACCCGCAGCCCGTGGGCGGCGAAGGCCTCGGTGTACTGCGCGAGCAGCAGGCCCTGACCGACGCTGGCAGCTGCCTGCTGCGTCGCGAGGTCGCGCGGCCGGCGCGTCAGCCCGAGCGGCTCGAGCCCCGCGGCGATCGCACCGGAGGAGACCAGGACCACCTGCGCGCCGCCCGCCCGGTGGCCGGCCACCGCCGCCACGAGCGCGGTGACGCGCGCGAGGTCGATGCCGCCGTCCGGCCGGGTGAGGGAGCTGGAGCCCACCTTGACCACGAGCCGCCCCGCGCCGACGAGGTCGGTGCGCGCGCCGCGGACGTCAGCCGGCCGGGCGGTCACGCCGCGGCCCAGCGGTCAGGCGTCGCCGTCACGGGCGCCGACGGGCGCGATGTCGACCGGCTCGTCGAGGGAGTCGACGTCGTCGGGCGTGGTCCAGCGGCCCGCAGCCCGGTCGGCGTCGAGCTCACCCCGGGCGGTCGACTTGGCGACGCGCCGCTGCTCGTAGACGTCGCGGCGCTCGCCGCGCGTGGGACGGGCCTCGTCCACGACGCGCCGGTCGGTGCCGCGCGGCCCGGCCAGCAGCTCGGCGCCGGCGGCCATCGTCGGCTCCCAGTCGAAGACGACGGCGCCCTCACCCGGGCCGATGACGACCACCGCACCGGGCGTCGCGCCGACCTTGAACAGCTCGGTCTCGACGCCGAGGCGGGCCAGGCGGTCGGCGAGGTAGCCGATGGCCTCCTCGTTGGTGAAGTCGGTCTGCCGCACCCAGCGCACCGGGCGCGCGCCCAGCACCCGGAACACCGGGCCGTCGGGGGTCTGCTCGGCCGTCACGGTGAAACCGGAGTCGTCGACGGCGCGGGGACGCAGGATCACGCGCGGGACGACGGTCTCGGCCGCCTCGGCCCGCGCCTCGGCGACCCGGGCCGCCATGGCGAAGCCCAGCTCGCGCAGCCCGGTGTGGGCGACGGCGGACACGACGAAGACGGGCAGCCCACGGGCCTCGAGCTCGGGCCGCACGAGGTCGGCGAGCTCGACCGCCTCAGGCACGTCGGCCTTGTTGAGCACGACCAGCCGCGGGCGCTCGGCGAGCGGGCGGCCGCCCAGGGACTCGTCGACGGTGTAGGCGGCCAGCTCGGCCTCGATGACGTCGAGGTCGGACAGCGGGTCGCGCCCCGGCTCGAGCGTCGCGCAGTCGATGACGTGCGCCAGCACCGAGCAGCGCTCGACGTGCCGCAGGAACTCAAGGCCCAGGCCCTTGCCCTCGCTGGCGCCCGGCACCAGGCCCGGGACGTCGGCGATGGTGAAGCGCTCGTCGCCGGACTGCACGACACCGAGGTTGGGGACCAGCGTCGTGAACGGGTAGTCGGCGATCTTGGGCCGGGCCGCCGACATGGCGGCGACCAGGCTGGACTTGCCGGCGCTCGGGTAGCCGACGAGCGCGACGTCGGCCAGCGACTTGAGCTCGAGGACGATGTCGGCGTCGTCGCCGGGCTCGCCCAGCAGGGCGAAGCCGGGGGCCTTGCGGCGGTTCGACGCGAGCGCGGCGTTGCCGAGGCCGCCGCGGCCGCCGCGCGCGACGACGTACCGGGTGCCCTCGCCGATCAGGTCGACGAGGACCACGCCGTCGCCGTCCTTGACGACGGTGCCGGATGGCACGGGGAGCACGACGTCGCCGCCCTCCACACCGGTGCGGTGACCGCCCATGCCGGGCTTGCCGTTGCCGCCCCGGCGGTGGGGCGTGTGGTGGTAGTCGAGCAGCGTCGTGGTGCTGGCGTCGACGACGAGGACGACGTCTCCGCCACGGCCGCCGTTGCCGCCGTCGGGACCGCCCAGCGGCTTGAACTTCTCACGGTGGACCGAGGCGCAGCCGTGGCCGCCGGAACCACCGGCGACGTGCAGGACCACACGGTCGACGAACGACGTCACGACGACCTCCGGGGTCGGGAAGCGCGGAAGGGGTGGGCCGTCGTGGCCCACCCCCTCGCGAGAGCTGTGGAAAGCGGTGGAGCGGTCGATCAGCTGAGGCGGTCGATCAGCTGAGCTGGTCGACCGGCGGCAGCACGCTGATGGTCTTGCGACCCTTCTTGGTGCCGAACGTGACGGCTCCGCGGATGAGGGCGAACAGCGTGTCGTCACCGCCACGGCCCACCCCGTCACCGGGGTGGAAGTGGGTGCCGCGCTGGCGGACGATGATCTCGCCGGCGCCGACGACCTGACCCCCGAAGCGCTTGACGCCGAGGCGCTGGGCGTTGCTGTCGCGACCGTTGCGCGTCGAGGACGCGCCCTTCTTGTGTGCCATGCGTGCCCTACCTCGTCCGGAAGCCCTCAGGCCTCGATGGCGGTGACCTTGACCTTGGTCTGGTGCTGACGGTGACCCTGACGCTTGCGGTAGCCCGTCTTGTTCTTGAACTTCATGATCGTGATCTTCGGGCCCTTGAAGGGCGCGACGACCTCGACGGTGACCTTGGCGCTCGCGAGCGCCTGGGCGTCGGTGGTGATGGTGGTGCCGTCGACCAGGAGCACCGGAGCGAGCTCGACGGTCTCACCCGCCTTGCCGGTCACCTTGTCGATGACCAGGACGTCGCCGACGGACACCTTCTCCTGCCGGCCGCCAGCACGGACGATCGCGTACACGTCGAACTCACTCTCTTCGTCGATCGGGGGCCTCGGGGACTCGTGGACCGCGGCTCGCGCCGCACCGTCCGTCTCCTGGCAGGCGCGACAGGACCGCACCAGGGTCCAGAGTACGGACTGACGGTTGAGCCGGTCAAACCAGCGCCCGGACGGCGGCACGGGGCCGCCGTCCGCGCGTGGCGTACCCAACCTCGCGCCGGGTGTCAGCCCTGCGGCGGAGCCTGCGCCGCCCGCGGCGGGCCGGACGGTGCCGACGCGCGCCGGCGCCGGCGCGCCGGGCGGACCGCCGGCTCGGGGTCGTCGATGGGCTCGTCAGCGGGCTGGTCGACGCGGCCGGCCGGCGCGTCGTCCACCGGTGTCGCGTCCGCCGCCAGCTGCCCCGTGGCCGCTTCGACGGCCTGCCGCAGCGCCCGGACGTCGGCCGCGACCTCGGCCAGCGGGTCGCCCCCGGTGGGGGCGTTCGGTGCGCCGTCCGGCACGACGCCGGTGCCGTTGCCGGTGCCGTCGGCGGCAGCGGTGTCGGGACCGGCATCGAGCTCGGACTCGACCAGCGGCGGCTCGAGCGCGGACTCCACCACCAGGTCCAGCTCGTCCACGACCGGTGCCGGCACGTCGGCCGAGGCCGCCACGACGGGCGCCGCGGCCGGTGCGGGCGCGACAGCCGGGTCGGCGAGGCGGGCCGGGCGGTCGTCGTGGTGGGCGAGCGAGGCGACGAAGCCCGCCGGGATCGGCTGGCGCACGGGCGCCTCGGCGACCACGGGTGCCGACTCGCCGCTGCGTCCACCTCGACCCCGCCGCGACGAGCCCGCGTCGTTGCCGCCACGCGCGCCGCGGCCACCGCCCGCGCCGTTGCCGACACCGCCCGCGCCAGCGACGTTGCCCCCGACGCTGCCGGGCTCGGAGCCGCCGCGGCGGTCGACCGGCTCGGCGGAGATCACGACACCGCGGCCGTGGCAGTGCTCGCACGGCTCGCTGAAGACCTCGAGCAGCCCCTGACCGACGCGCTTGCGCGTCATCTGCACCAGGCCGAGCGAGGTGACCTCGGCCACCTGGTGCTTGGTGCGGTCACGGCCGAGGCACTCCAGCAGTCGGCGCAGCACCAGGTCGCGGTTGCCCTCGAGCACCATGTCGATGAAGTCGACGACGATGATCCCGCCGATGTCGCGCAGCCGCAGCTGGCGCACGACCTCCTCGGCCGCCTCGAGGTTGTTGCGCGTGACCGTCTCCTCGAGGTTGCCGCCCGAGCCGGTGAACTTGCCGGTGTTGACGTCGACGACGGTCATCGCCTCGGTGCGGTCGATGACGAGGGAGCCGCCCGACGGCAGCCAGACCTTGCGGTCCATCGCCTTGGCCAGCTGCTCGTCGATGCGGTGCTCGGCGAAGACGTCGCGGTCGGACGTCCAGCGCGTCACGCGGTCGGCGAGGTCGGGGGCGACGTCGGTGAGATAGGGCTGCACGACGTCCCAGGCCCCGTCGCCGCTGACGACCAGCGAGCTGAAGTCCTCGTTGAAGACGTCGCGGACCACGCGGATGGTGAGGTCGGGCTCGCCGTAGAGGACCTTGGGCGCCGAGCCGCTGACCGTGGCCGCCCTGCGCTCGATGTCCTCCCACTGCGCGGTAAGGCGGGCGACGTCCTGGCGCAGCTCGTCCTCGCTGGCGCCCTCGGCCGCGGTGCGGACGATGACGCCGGCCTTCTCGGGCACGACCTCCTTGAGGATGCGCTTGAGGCGCGAGCGCTCGACGTCGGGCAGCTTGCGGCTGATGCCGGTCATCGAGCTGCCGGGCACGTAGACCAGGTAGCGGCCGGGCAGCGAGACCTGGCTGGTGAGCCGGGCGCCCTTGTGGCCCATCGGGTCCTTGGTGACCTGCACGAGCACGGTGTCGCCGGACTTGAGGGCGGCCTCGATCCGGCGGGGCTGGCCCTCCATGCCCGCGGCGTCCCAGTTGACCTCGCCGGCGTAGAGCACCGCGTTGCGGCCCTTGCCGATGTCGACGAACGCGGCCTCCATGCTGGGGAGCACGTTCTGCACCCGGCCGAGGTAGACGTTCCCGATCAACGAGGCGTTGGTCTCGTTGGCGACGTAGTGCTCGACGAGCACCGCGTCCTCCATCACCGCGATCTGGGTGCGGCCGGCGCTCTCACGCACCACCATCGTGCGCTCGACGCTCTCGCGGCGGGCGAGGAACTCGGCCTCGGTGATGCCGGGCTTGCGCCGCCCGGCCTCGCGGC
This sequence comes from uncultured bacterium, assembly GCA_964243385.1. Classification (GTDB taxonomy): domain Bacteria; phylum Actinomycetota; class Actinomycetes; order Mycobacteriales; family SCTD01; genus SCTD01. Next base: position 7,726 of record CAXTFU010000064.1, read on the forward strand.
CGTCGCGACGGCGCTGCTTCTTGGCCTCGAGCCGGGTCGAGCCGCGCACCGAAGCGACCTCGTCCTCCGGGCGGCGCGGCGCCCGCACGCGGGTCACGGTGCCGGGCGGGTCCTCCCCGACCTCGGGGTCGCCGGAGCCCGAACCAGAGCGGCGACGGCGGCGACGACGACGACGGCTGGACGCCGAGCCACCCTCCTCCTCGCCGGAGTCGTCCTCGGTGTCGTCGGTGTCATCGGTCTCGTCGCTGATGCCGTCGCCGGCCGTCTCGTCGTCGTCTGACGTCGGCACGTCGGCCGCGGTCTCGCCCGCTGCGGTGTCGTCGTCGCCTGCGGCGCCGGGCTCGTCGACGTCCACGGTCTCGGCGGTCGCGTCGTCCTCGGCGCGGGCCCGGCGACCGCGACCGCCACGACGGCGCCGCTTGCGCCCGGACGTCTCGTCGGCGGGCTCGTCGTCGCCGGGAACCGCTGCAGCGGTGTCGTCGGACGTGTCGCTGACGGTGTCGTCGAGGCTGACGGGCGCGCCGGCCACGGTCGGCGCGTCGGGCACGGCCGGCGCCGCGGCCAGGGCGCCGTCCGGCAGGTCGCCGATGACGTCGGGCTGCACGTCGTCGTGGTGCACCGGCGGGCCGGCAGGGGCCGAGGCGCGGCGCCGGCGACGCGGCGCGGCGGCCGTGGGGTCGGGCGCCTGGAAGAGCACGGGCATGGCCAGCGGTGCGGTGAGCAGCCGGGCCGCCTCCGCCGCAGCGGTGTCGGGCTCGCCGTCGGAGGGCGCGTCGGAGGTCGCGTCGGACGCCGCGACAGCGGTCGCGGCGTCGTCGGTACCGAGGCCGGCCACGGCCGGCTCGGCGCCGGCGACGTCGGCCACGGCAGGCTCAGCGACAGCCGGCTCGACGGCAGCGGACGCGACGGCAGCGGACTCGACGGCAGGCTCGACGGCAGCCGGCTGGTCGCCGGCAGGCTCGTCGAGAGCGAGCTGGTCGGCAGCGGGCTCGACGACCGGCGCCTGCGCGGCGGCCGCACGCTTGCGCGGGGCGCGCTTGCGGGCCTTCGGCGCGGGAGGCGCGTCGTCGGTGGCCGGCTCGCCGCCGGCGGTGGCCTCGTCGACGGTGGCGGCGGGCTCCACGGCCGTGGGCCCCGGCCCGCCGTCGGTGTCCGTGCCAGGCCCGGCGACGGTGTCGGGGGCGCCATCAGGGCCGGTCGACGCGACGGCCGGCTCCGCCGCGGCGGCGGTCTTGCGGGGAGCGCGCTTGCGGGCGGCACGCTTGACCGGGGCGGGCGCGGGCTCGGCAGCGTCCACGGTGACCTCGGGTGTCACGTCGGCCGGCGTCGGGTCGTCACCGGGGACGAGCCCCGCATCGGCGGCTGCTGCCGAGCCGGCGTCAGCGGCGGGCTCGTCGGCGGCCACCGGCGGCCCGGCAGGCCGGGACGCGGCCCGTCGCGGCCGTCGGGCGCGTGGCGCATCCTGAGCGGCGTCCGGCGTCGGCTGGGTGGGATCAGGCCCGGCTGCGCCGGTCTGCGTGTCGCCCTGCGCGAAGTCGTCGGTGATGTCGGTCATCGGGGTTCTCCCGTCGGCCCCGGGCGCCGTCCACACCCTGCCGGCGCCGCACGGAGCGGTGGTGTCGTCGCGCCGCGGCTGCGGTCACGACGGAAGTCGTGTCGCTGTGGTCGCCTCGCGCTGGTGCGCGGCGGACGGCCTCAGACGCCGTCGGCGTGGTCAGCGGGGGCCAGCGGATCGGCCACCGCACCGGCTGCCTGCAGCGGCCCCTGGGCCAGCCTGGTCACCTGCGCAGGTGACGGCGGCACCAGATCGGCCGCCACGCGTAGCGCGGCGAGCACGTCGTCGGGGCGTACGGCGGGTGTGGTGTGCCGTACGACCGCATGCAGTATCGCACAGTCCCCCTGCAGCGAGGCGGAGGCTCGGCCCGCCTCGCTGCGGGCGTCGGCGGGGTCGACCACCTCGGCGAGCACGACGGGCCCGCGGGCGTCGAAGGTGCGCATACCCGTCTTCATCAGCCGCTGCACCTGGACGTGCTCGAGTGCCGAGAACGTCGCGAGCGCCCGCGCCAGCTCGGCCGGGCCGACGCCGGGCAGCACGATCTCCCAGTCGCTCGCCTCCAGGCGGTCGGCCAGGGCGCCGGGCGCGGCCTCGACGACCTGCAGCACGTCCAGCCCCCGGGGCAGCGAGGCGTCGAGCGCCTCGCGCAGCGCCTCGGGATCGATCCGCCGCGCGACCGACAGCTCGACGTACTCGGCCTCGCTGGCCGTGCCGGTCGGGGCGGCGTTGGCGTACGACACCTTGGGGTGCGGGTGGAATCCGGCGGAGTAGGCCATGGGCACGGCGGAGCGGCGCAGGGCCCGCTCGAGCGCCCGCTGGAAGTCGCGGTGGCTGCTGAACCGCAGCCGGCCGCGCTTGGCGTAGCGCAGCCGCAGCCGCTGCACCGCCGGCGGCGGCGCCGGACCGTCAGGCGTGCGCGGCACGGCACCGACCGGCGTCCGGCAGCCGGCCGAGGACGCGGGGGGTCACGCCGTCGGCTTGGCGAGCAGCCGCGCGGACGGCGCTCCCACCACCGTGACCGGCAGCAGCGTCTTGCCGGTCGGGCCGACCTGGATCTCGGTGCCGAGCTGGGGGCAGACGCCGCAGTCGAAGCACGGCGTCCAGCGGCAGTCCTCGACCTCCACTTCGGACAGGGCGTCCTGCCAGTCCTCCCACAGCCAGTCCTTGTCAAGGCCGGAGTCGAGGTGGTCCCAGGGCAGCACCTCGCTGAACTCGCGCTCGCGGGTGGTGTACCAGGCGACGTCGACGGTCTGGTCGGCGAGGGCCACCTCGGTCGCGCGCATCCACCGGTCGTAGGAGAAGTGCTCGCTCCATCCGTCGAAGCGGGCGCCGTCGCGCCAGACCTGCTCGATGACGCGTCCCACCCGGCGGTCGCCGCGGCTGAGCAGGCCCTCGACGACACCCGGCTTGCCGTCGTGGTAGCGGAAGCCGATGGCCCCGCCGTGCTTCTTGTCAGCCCGGATGGCGTCACGCAGCTTCGCGAGCCGCGCGTCGGTCTCCTCGGCGCCGAGCTGCGCCGCCCACTGGAACGGTGTGTGGGGCTTGGGCACGAAGCCGCCGATGCTCACGGTGCAGCGGATGTCGTTGCTCCCGCTGACCTCGCGGCCCTTGGCGATGACGTGCGCCGCCATCTCGGCGATCTGCAGCACGTCCTCGTCGGTCTCGGTGGGCAGACCGCACATGAAGTAGAGCTTCACCTGCCGCCAGCCGCTGGAGTAGGCGGCGGCGACGGTGTTGATCAGGTCGTCCTCGGACACCATCTTGTTGATGACCTTGCGCAGCCGCTCGCTGCCGCCCTCGGGCGCGAAGGTCAGCCCGGACCGTCGTCCGCCGCGTGACAGCTCGTTGGCGAGGTCGATGTTGAACGCGTCGACGCGGGTCGACGGCAGCGACAGCCCCGTCTGGGTGCCCTCGTAGCGGTCGGCGAGCCCCTTGGCGACCGTCGCGATCTCGGAGTGGTCGGCGCTCGACAGGCTGAGCAGGCCGACCTCCTCGAACCCGGTGGCGGCGAGGCCGCGCTCGACCATCTCGCCGATGCCGGTGACGCTGCGCTCGCGCACCGGCCGGGTGATCATGCCCGCCTGGCAGAACCGGCAGCCGCGGGTGCAGCCGCGGAAGATCTCGACGCTCATGCGCTCGTGCACCGACTCGGCGAGCGGGACGAGCGGCTGCTTGGGGTAGGGCCACTCGTCGAGGTCCATGACGGTGTGCTTGCTGACCCGCCACGGCACCCCGGGGCGGTTCGGCGCGACCCGCTGGATGCGGCCGTCGGGGAGGTAGTCGACGTCGTAGAACGCCGGGACGTAGACGCCACCGGTGCGCGCGAGGCGCATCAGCAGCTCGTCTCGGCCGCCTGGGCGGCCCTGCGCCTTCCACTGCTTGACGATGTCGCTGATCATCAGCACCGCCTGCTCACCGTCGCCGACGACCGCGGCGTCGATGAACGTCGAGACCGGCTCGGGGTTGAACGCCGCATGACCGCCGGCGAGCACGACGGGGTCGTCGATGCCGCGGTCGGTCGCGTGCAGCGGGATGCCCGCGAGGTCGAGCGCGGTGAGCATGTTGGTGTAGCCGAGCTCGGTGGAGAACGAGATCCCGAGGACGTCGAAGGCACCGACCGGGCGGTGGGCGTCGACCGTGAACTGGGGGACGCGGTGCTCGCGCATCAGCGCCTCGAGGTCGGGCCACACCGCGTAGGTGCGCTCGGCGAGGACGTCGGGCCGCTCGTTGAGCACCTCGTACAGGATCATCGTGCCCTGGTTCGGCACGCCGACCTCGTAGGCGTCGGGGTACATCAGCGCCCACCGGACGTCGACGTCGTCCCAGTCCTTGACGGTCGAGTTGAGCTCACCGCCGACGTACTGGATGGGCTTGTTCACCTTCGCGAGCAGCGGCTCGAGCGCGGGGAACAGCGACGGGACGGGCATGGGGAGGGGCCTTCCGATCGCCGGGGGAACGCGCTCCAGGGTAGCGCGGGCGCGCCGCCGCCCTGCGGGCCCGGCCCACCCGGATCCGATGACGCGAGCGCGACCGGACCGTAGCCTGACGCCGGGCGGCTGCCGACGGCCGCTCGCGCGAGGACGCGATCGGGAGGCCGAGGTGCACCGCATGACCGCTGCTCGCCACCGCCCGGTGCGCCGGGGCGCCCTGGTCGTCGGGGCCGCCCTCGTCGTGGCGCTGCTCCCGGCAGCGGCCGTCACTGCTGCCGCCTCACCGGCGGCAGCCGTGCGGGCTGTGCCCGCCAGCACGCCCACGCCCCTGCTCCCCTCCGTCGAGCCGCTGCCGGCCGACGACCTGGCGCCGGGCGGCGAGCAGCCGAGGTCGCCCAGCGTCCGACCGGACGACGGCGGCCCCGGGGCCCCGACCCGAACGGTGCCGGCCCCCGGGGCCCCGACGCGGTCGCCCGCCCCTTCCGCCCCGACGCGGTCGGTGCCGGGCACCACCGGCGCGGCTCTCGGCGCCCTCGCTCTGGCGCTGCTCTGGGCCGCGACGATCGCCTGGCGCACCCGCTCGCGGCTGCAGGCGTGGACGTCGCCGCAACGGCTGGCGCAAGCGGCGCTGGTGCCCGTCGGGGGCGCCCATGGCGCCGACGACGTCATCGGGCCTGGCGAGCCCCGGGCCCCGGCCGCGGCGGGCGCCGCCCGCCCGCGGGTCGACGTGGTGCTGCTCGCCCGCCACGCGAGCGACGAGCTCGACCGCACCCTCGGCCCGCTCACCGCCTCGCGCGGCGTCGACCTGCACGTGGTCGTGGTCGTCGGCCAGGACGACCCCGGCACCCTCGCCGTCGCCCGAGGGCTCGCGACCGGGGGCAGGGCCGCCGCCGGCGCACGGGTCGACGTCGTCCGGCACCGCGGGCGCTGGTCGGAGCGGGCGGCGGTCGGCACCGGCTTGCGCCGCTGCCGCGGCGAGCTGCTGGCCGTGCTCGAGCCCGGTGACGTCGTCCACCCCGACCTGCTCGTGACCGCGGCCGGGCACCTCGCGTCCACCGGCGGCGACGTGCTGCACACCGGGGTGCAGCGGCTGCCGCTGCGCGGGCGGTGGTGGGAGTGGCTGGACGGTCTAGACGACCACTTCCGGTGCCGCAGCGTCCTGCCGGGCGCCGCCCGCCGGGGCTTCGCGCCCGTGGCAGGCGCCGGCGTCGTCTACCGCCGCAGCGTCCTGGCCGAGCACCACGGCCGCGTCGGCGGGCTCGGCGAGATCGGGCTCGTCACGGTGCTGCAGGCGCGTGGCGCCCAGGTCGACGCCCGCTACGACGCGCGGCTGACGACCCGGCGCCCGGCTGCCCGCAGCCTCGGCGACGTGCTGCGCCGGCGCACCCGCGAGTCGCAGGAGCTGCTGCAGGTGCTGCGGGCCGGCGACTGGCGCGACCTGCCCACCCGCCGCACCCGGACGCTCGCCGTCCGGGCCCTCGCCGAGCCGGTGGTGCCGGTGCTCGGTGCGCTGCTGGGCGTCGCCACCGTCGTCGTGGCCCTGGCGGCGTCGGCGCCCGCGGTGCTGCTGGTGCCCCTCGCCGCCGGGCTCGTGGCCGCGGTCGTCGACGCCGTGGCCCTGAGCCAGCTCGGCCGCGATCACGGTGCGCGCGTCGGGCCGCGCGACCAGGGCGTCGCCCTGCTCGGCGCCGCGCCCTTCCGGCTGGTCACGACCCTCGCCGCGCTGCGTGGCATCGGCCGCGAGGCCACCGGCCGCCGCGACTCGCTGGTCGACCTTCGCGGCACCGGGGACCCCGCCGCGGAGGAGCCGCACATCGACCTGCGCGACCACGTCACGGCTCCGGCTGAGCGGGCCCAGGGCCTGCGCCGCTGAGCCCGGCGAAGGACCGAGCGCGGCGACGGCACTGAACACGCAGCGGCGGGTGATGTCACGCGACGTGATCGACCGCCGCGTGTTCTTGTGACGGTCGGTGAGCCTGCACCAACGCACCGCGACAGTTCCGGGGAACTCGGTCGAACGGCTTGAAACCATCGCGCTGCGGCACACATCCTGTGCCGTCGGCACACCGAGTCAGGCGAAACCGCAGGTCATGCCCCTGCCGGTCGAACCGGCACCCCCGCCGGCGCCCGGCGGGGCGACAGACCGCCGGGCTGCCCGGCCGTCCGACCGCCCACGACTACGGAGCGACCCGCTGTGGCCACTGCCTCCCCCACCCGGTACGCCGGGGCTGCGGGCGCCACCCAGCGTGATGACCCGGCGGGCGCACGGGGGCCGGCGGGCCGGCGTCCGACCTGGCACGGCGACGCCGTGGTGCTGCTCCCGCTGCTCGTGGCGGCCGCGGCCCTGCTCGCCACCGGGCTGCCTGAGGCGCCCGCCCGCAGCGCCGCCGAGGGGTCGGTCGTCCGCCAGGCGTGGGCGGTGACCCACCTCGGTGACCTCACCTACCCCGGCCGGCACGTGGCCGAGCCCTTCGGCTGGTGGCAGCTGGCCGCCTGGCACCGCCTGACCGGCAGCCTCACGCCGGACGCCGTCACCTCCGGCCGCCAGCTGATGGCGGTCCTGACGGTGGTCGGCGCCGTGCTGGTGTGGGCGCTGGCCAAGCGGCTGGCCCTGCCTCGGTGGGCCGCCGCGCTGGCGCTGGTGCTCTTCGTCGCCTCGCCGGTCGCGCTGCAGCTGCACCGCACCGTGCTGGTCGACACCGTGGCGACGACCTGGGTGCTGGCCGCGCTCGTCCTCGTCCTCGATCCCCGCCGTCGGCTCGGCGCCTTCACAGCCGCAGCGGCGTGCTTCGCCCTCGCGGTGCTCAGCACGCTGTCGAGCCTGCTGCTGCTGCCGGTGCTCGGCTGGTGGCTGTGGCGTCGCAGCGCGGGCGAGTCCCGGCGGTACGTCGTGGCGGTCGCCCTCACCCTCGCCGGCCTCGTCGTCGCGCTGCTCGCGGGCGTCGCGGCGGCCGGTGGCGACGTCCTCGACCGCGCCGGGCTCGGCGGGATGCGCGCCGGCCTGCTGGCCGCGGCCCTCGACCAGGTGCTGGGCAGCGACACCCTCGCCCGCACCGGCGCGGCCCCGCACGACACGTCCGCGCTGCTGGTGCTGGCGCCGGTCGTCGGCCTGGTGGGCGTGGTCGCGACCGTGCTCGCGCTGCTCGTGCGGCGGCTTCGTCCGCTGGCCGTGGGCGCCCTGGTGCTGCTCGCCGTGCTGCTCGTGCCGTTCCGGACGCCGGGGCCGCTGGTGCAGCTGCTGCCGCTCGCTGCGGTGCTCGTCGCCGGCGTGGTCACCGTCGCCTGGCAGGACCGGCCGCGGCGGATGGCCGCCGACCTGGCCGTCCTGCTCGCCACCATCGCCGTGCTGGTCTCCGGTGCCGCGGCGCCCGGCTGGGCGCGCCAGCTGCAGCGGCTCACGGGCGACGACGCCGACCGGCCGCTGCGCGAGGCGACGGCGTGGCTGGGGCAGAACGTGCCCCGGGACGCCCGGGTCATCACCGACGACGCGGTCTGGGTCGACCTGGTCGAGCAGGGCCGCGAGCCCGCCGACGTGGTCGGCTTCGCCCAGCCCGGCGAGGTGCGCGGCGTCCCGCTCGACGGGTCCGCCTACGGCTGGGTGGTGTCGACGCGCACCGTCCGCCAGGACCCCCGGGCGTTCGCCACGCTCACCGAAGCCCTCAGCGCGTCGCGCGCGGTGGCGACCTTCGGCAGCGGCGCCGACCGCGTCGAGGTGCGCCAGGTGGTCAGCGACCCGCCGCCGCCCGACCCGGTGGTCACCGACCCGCCACCGCCCGACCAGGTGGTCACCGACCCGCCGCCGCCCGACCAGGTGGCCGAGCAGCGGGAGGCCGTCCGACAAGCCGGCGAGCAGCTGGCCGGCAACCCGCGGCTGGCCTTCTCGCCGCAGGCCCGCTCGGCGATCACGTCCGGCCGCGTCGACCCCCGGCTGCTGACGGTCCTCGCGCTCGCCTCGGGCGCCCACGACCTGCAGGTGCAGGCGCTGCCCCGCTCGGACGCCGAGACCGCCGCCGGGGGCGGCTTCCGCACTGCCCGCATCACCGCGGTCGACGGGCTGCCGGTGACGGCGGACGCCCGCGGTGTCGCGGACATCGTGTCGATGCTGCGCAGCCAGGGGCCGGCGTACCGCCCCGACACCCGCGTGGTCACCGGAGCAGGCCTCCCCGCCCTGGAGATCAGCTACCCGGTGGGCGGTGCGTGACCCGATGACCGAAACCGAGCCCCGACGTCCGTCGGCCGCGCCACCGCCGGCACCCCACAGCCGACCCGCACCGAGCACGACCTGCGCACACCCGACCATCGGAGACCCCATGCCCCGCCGCCTCGCCACGCTGCTCGCCCTCGTGATCGCCGCCACCGCAGCCCTGCTCGGCGTCGGCGCCGCTCCGGCGTCCGCTGCCGGTCCCACGGCGTGGGTGCGCGCCGCCCACCTCGTGCCCGGCCTCGGCATCATGGCCATCGGGCTGACGCCGTTCGGCGGCTCGAGCGGCGACCAGACCAGCGAGGGCACCGTCCCGGCCGCGCCCCTCGAGGACGGCATGCGGCTCATCGCGCCGTCCGCCGCGTACGGTCAGGCCGGCAGGTACCTGCAGGTGCCGGTCGGGCGCTACACGGTCAGCATCCGCCCGGTCGGTGCCGCGAAGGGGTCGGCGCCCATCCTCACCGGCACCTTCGACGCCAAGGGCGACCAGGCCTACACCCTCGCCGCGCTGGGCTCGAAGGCCGCTCCTCGCATCCAGGCGCTGATCGACGACCTGCGGCCGCCGACGCGCGGCGTCGCCAAGGTGCGACTGCTGCCCGCTGCGTCCGGCGTCGGCGCGGTGACCGTCACCGCCGCCGGTGGCCCGACGCTCGCCCAGGACGCGCTGTTCGGCCGTGCCACCGGGTACGCCGAGGTGCCCGCCGGCACCTGGCGGCTGACGGCCATGGGCGTCGGCACGGCCACCGAGTCGGCCACGGTCTCGGTCGCCGCCGGCGACGTCTACACGCTGCTGGTGCTCAACGCCCCGGGCGGCGGGCTCACCCTGCGGCCCCTCGTGGACGCCCAGGGCATGGCCGCCGCGCCGGCCGCGGGCGTGCAGACCGGCGGTGGCGGCGCCGCGCCGCACGGCGCCGGCCTCACCCTCGGCCTCCTGGTCGCCTGCGCCGGCGCGCTCGTGCTCGTCGCCTCCGCCGTCCGTCGGCCGCGGGCAGCGCAGGCCCGGTGACCGAGCCGGTCGGCGCACCCCGCGACCGATCCACCCGCGGTCCTCGGCTGACGAGGGTCGTGCGCGCCGGCGCGGCGTGCGCGGTCGTCGCCGGTCTGGCGGGCGCCGGCTGGGCGCTGCGGCCGGTGCCGGACGCGCTGGCCGCGCCGACGTCCGGCAGCAGCGCA
>CAXTFU010000065.1:0-8733 GCA_964243385.1 uncultured bacterium
TGCACAGCTGGTGCAGCTCCGCGGTGGCCGACTCCAGCTCGTCGACCTCGGCCTGGACCTGCCGGACGCCCCGGTCGAGGCGCTCGACCGGGCCGACGTCGCCGCGCTGCTGCCCCGCGCCGGCGCGGGCAGCGACAAGTACGCCCGCGGCGTCGTCGGCGTCGCCGCCGGCTCGCAGACCTACCCGGGCGCGGCGGTGCTCGCGACCGGCGGCGCCGTGCGCGCGGGCGCCGGCATGGTCCGCTTCGCCGGGGCGCCGCACGCGGCCGAGCAGGTGCGGGCCCGCTGGCCGGAGGCCGTGGTGACCGAGCACGAGGGCGCCGACGTCCCCGGCGCCGGCCGCGTGCAGGCGTGGGTCGTCGGCCCTGGGCTCGGCACCGACGAGCGTGCCGCGGCGACCGTCGAGGCCGTCCTCGCGCTCGACGTGCCGGTGCTCGTCGACGCCGACGCGCTGACGGTCTGCGCGCAGCACCCAGACTGGCTGCGGCGGCGCACCGCGCCGACCCTGCTGACGCCGCACGACCGCGAGTTCGCCCGCTTCGGCGCGGACGTCACCGCTGACCGGATCGGCAGCGCCCGCCGGCTGGCCGCCGGGCTCGGCGTCACGGTGCTGCTCAAGGGCGACGCCACCGTCGTCGTGGGCCCGGACGGCCCGGCCCGCGTCAACCGCACCGGCTCACCGGTGCTCGCCACCGCCGGCAGCGGTGACGTGCTGTCGGGCGGCTGCGGCGCGCTGCTCGCGCAGGGGCTGTCCGCGCTCGACGCCGGGTCGGTCGGCGCGCACCTGCACGGTCGCGCGGGGGCCCTGGCCGGGCGGGGCGTGCACGTCCCGGCGTCCGAGGTGCTGGAGCACTGGCCGGACGCCGTCCGCGAGGCCGTCGGCGGGACGGGCAGGATGCCCGCATGAGGATGCCCGCATGAGGAGCGAGCTGCGGATCGACCTGACGGCGATCCGCGACAACGTCGCCGTGCTCGTCGACCGGGCGGCGTCCGGGGCGCAGGTCATGGCGGTCGTCAAGGCCGACGGCTACGGGCACGGGCTGGTGCCGAGCGCCCGGGCGGCCGTCGAGGGCGGCGCCGCCTGGCTGGGGGTGGCGTTCCTGGAGGAGGCCCTCGCGCTGCGCGCCGCCGGCATCGACCTGCCGGTGCTCGCCTGGCTCACCACCCCGGGCGAGGACGTCCGCCCGGCGGTCGAGGCCGGCGTCGACGTCGGGGTCTACGCCGTCGCCGAGCTCGACGCGCTCGTCGCCGCCGCGCGCGCCGCCGGGACGACGGCGCGCGTGCAGCTCAAGGCCGACACCGGCCTGTCGCGCGGCGGGGCGACCCCGGACGACTGGCCCGGGCTCTGCGCGGCCGCGGCGAGGGCCGAGGCGTCGGGCGAGGTGCGCGTCACCGGGCTGTGGAGCCACTTCGCCTTCGCCGACGGCGGACCGGACCACTCGGTCAACCTCCGGCAGGCGGGCGTGTTCGCCGAGGCGCTCGAGGTCGCCGACCGGGCCGGGCTGCGGCCCGAGGTGCGGCACCTGGCGAACTCGGCGGCGACGCTGACCGCGCCCGCCACGCACTACGACCTCGTCCGCCCGGGCGTGGCGGTCTACGGGCTGTCGCCGGTGCCGCAGCTCGGCGGGCCGCGCGCCTACGGGCTGCGGCCGGCCATGACGCTCGCCAGCACCGTCGCGCTCACCAAGCGGGTGCCCCCCGGCAGCGGTGTGAGCTACCTGCACCGCTACGTCACCGACCGCGAGACGACCCTGGCGCTCGTGCCGCTCGGGTACGCCGACGGCGTGCCGCGCAGCGCCACGAGCACCGGCCAGGTGCAGCTCGGCGGCACGCGGCGCACCATCGCGGGGACCGTCTGCATGGACCAGTTCGTGCTGGACGTCGGCGACGACGAGGTGGCCGCCGGCGACGAGGTGCTGCTGTTCGGCCCGGGCGACGACGGCGAGCCCACCGCCCAGGACTGGGCCGACCTGCTCGGCACGATCAACTACGAGATCGTCACCCGCGTCGGCGCGCGCGTGCCGCGGGTGCACCGGTGAGCGCGCACGGCCCGGGCCGGCTCGCCGCGCTCGGCAGCCTGGTCGCCCGCAGCGCGCCGCCTCCTGCGAGCTCCTCCTGGAGCGCCGGCGTCGTCGGCGCGGCGGTCGGCGTGCTCGTCACCGGGGCGGCGATCGGGCTGGCCGCCGAGCGGTACGCCGTCGGCCGGGTGCGGCTGCGTCCCGACCCGTACGCCGCCGAGCCGTTCCTCGCGCTGCCCGCCGACCGGACGCGGACCGTGCGCACCGAGGACGGCGTGGCCCTGCACGTCGAGGAGGTCGGGCCCGAGGACGCCGAGCTCACCGTCGTGCTCGTGCACGGCTACGTGCAGGAGATGGCGGTCTGGCACTTCCAGCGCCAGGTGCTCGCCGCCGACGGCCGCTTCCGGGTGGTCCTCTACGACCACCGCTCGCACGGGCGCAGCGGACGCGGCGCCGCCGAGCGCTCGACCATCGACCAGCTCGGCACCGACCTCGGCACGGTGCTGGACGAGGTCGTGCCGACCGGTCCGGTCGTGCTCGTCGGGCACTCGATGGGCGGCATGACGATCATGGCGCTGGCGGCGGCCCGGCCCGGCCTGTTCGGCCCCCGGGTCGTCGGCGTCGGCCTGGTCGGCACGTCCGCCGGTCAGCTCGCCGAGCTGACCTTCGGGCTGCCGACCGCGGTGCTGCCGGTGACCCGGCGGGTGCTGCCGCTGCTCACGAAGGGCATGTCGCGGCGGCCGCACGCCTTCGAGCGCGGGCGCCGGGTCGGCAGCGACCTGGCGTTCCTGCTCACCCGGCGGGGCGGGTTCGGCCGCAACGACGTCAGCCCCTCGCTCGTGACCTTCGTCGAGGCCATGGCCGCCCGCACGCCGGTCGACGTCATCGCGGCGTTCTACGGCACGTTCATGACGCACGACAAGCTCGCCGCCCTCGGGGTGCTGCGGGCGCTCGAGGTGCTCGTGCTCGTCGGCTCGGACGACCTGCTCACGCCGGTCGACCACAGCCGCGCGCTCGCGGACGCCCTGCCGGCCGGACGGCTCGTCGTCGTCGAGGACGCCGGCCACATGGTGGCGATCGAGCGCCCCGAGCTCGTCTCGGACGAGCTGCTCGCCCTGCTCGAGCGCGTCTCGCAGCGCCTGGCCGCCGCCGCGCAGGAGGCGACCGGATGACCGCTGCGCCGGCCGGTCCCGCCTGGCCGCCGCCCTCGCCGGACGCCCGCGAGCTCGTCCGCACGTCGGCGCTCGCCCGCACCGACCTCGACGCGCTCGCCGGGGCCGCGCGCGGCTGCACCGCCTGCCCCGAGCTGGCGGCCACCCGGTCGCAGGTCGTCCCGGGCACCGTGCCGCCCGGCGCCCGCCTGCTCGTGCTCGGCGAGGCGCCCGGCGCGCAGGAGGACGCGTCCGGGCAGCCGTTCGTCGGCCGCAGCGGCCAGCTGCTCGACGCGCTGCTCGCCGAGGTCGGCGTGGCGCGGGCCGACGTCGGCGTGCTGAACACGGTGAAGTGCCGCCCGCCCGCGAACCGCCCGCCGACGCGGCCCGAGAGCGCGACCTGCCGCGGCTGGACCGAGCGGCAGCTCGCCCTCGCGGCCCCGTCGGTCGTCGTGGCGCTGGGGCTGTCGGCGGCGAAGTGGTTCCTCGGCCCGGTCGTGCTGTCCGCCGTCCGCGGCCGCCTGCACGAGGTGGCCGGCGCCGACGGGACGGTCGTGCGCGTCCTGCCGACCTACCACCCGAGCGCGGCGCTGCGCTTCGGCCCGGCGGGGGAGCCCCGGCGGCTGCTGCGCGAGGACCTCGCGCTCGCCGCGCAGGCCTGCCGGTGAGCCCGCCGCGCTGGTCCCGTCCCGTCGACGACCCGGCGCAGGCGCGCGCGGCGCTCGCCGCGCCGGGGGAGGCGCTCGACCTGCGGGCGACCGGGCCGCTCGACGACGCGTGGCGGGCGCTCGGCTTCCGCGAGCTGGTGCCCGGCGAGCTCGTCCGTCCGGTCGACCTCGACCTGCCCGACCTCGCCGCGACGCGCGCGCTCGGGGCCCGCCTCGCCGCGGGGCTGCGGGCCGGCGACCTGCTGGTGCTCACCGGGCCGCTCGGTGCGGGCAAGACGTCGCTCACGTCCGGCCTCGGCGAGGCGCTGCAGGTGCGCGGACGGGTGACCAGCCCGACCTTCGTCCTGGCGCGCACGCACCGCGGACCGCTGCCGCTCACCCACGTCGACGCCTACCGGCTGCAGCAGGCCGGCTCCGGCGACCTCGACGACCTCGAGCTCGAGGCCGCGCTCGAGGACGGCGTCGTGGTCGTCGAGTGGGGCGAGGGGCTGGTCGAGGACCTTGCTCCCTCGCGGCTCGAGGTCGTCCTGGCGCGGTCCGAGGGCGGACAGGACGGGCGCACCGCGTCGGTGCGCGTCCACGGTCCACGGTGGGCGACGGAGCGTGCCGTGAAGGACACGGTTGCGACACGCTTGCGAGCCCTCTAGCCGCGGACGCCGCCCCTGTGGTGTGTTCTGTGCCACAGGTCACTCCGTCCTGTCGGCGAACGGGAGAGAACATGACGACGAAGCGGTGGGCAGTCGCCTGCACCGTGCTGGCGATGACCGCCCTGACGGCGTGCGGTGAGAGCGGGGGCACGGCCTCGGACGACCCGTCCTCGGGCGCGGGTGGCGGCGCCGCGGAGACCTTCAAGATCGGCGTGTTCGGCCCCGAGCAGATCCCGCAGGGCGAGGACGTCCGCGACGGCGCCCTGCTGGCCGCCGAGGAGCTCAACGCTCAGGGCGAGGGCCCGGAGGTCGAGGTCGTGTTCTGCGACTCCGAGGCCAAGCCGGAGAAGGCCATCGCCTGCATCACCCGCTTCGCGCAGCAGGACGAGGTGCAGGCCATCGCCGGCGGCTTCTCCTCCGCCGAGACCCTCGCCATCCTCGACACCGTCAAGCGGGCCAAGCTGCCGTACGTGTCAGCAGGCGCCGCAGCGCCCGACGTCGTCAAGGGCGTCGACTCGACCGGCCCCGGCAAGTACATCTTCCGCATCGGCCCGGTCAGCTCGACCAACCTCGCCGCCGACATGTGCCTCACCGTCGTCACGAAGCTGACTCAGGAGGGGTTCACGAAGTTCGGCATCCTGCACGAGGACGCCGCCTTCGCCCTGCCGCTCGTCGACTTCCTGAACAAGTGCCTCGTCAACCCGAGCGCCGCGACCGGCGGCAAGATCCCGGTCGAGCAGGGCGTCGAGGTCGTCGGCACCGAGAAGCACACCCCGTCCGCCACCCAGTTCGAGGCGCAGTTCAAGTCGCTGCGCGACAAGGGCGCCCAGTTCGTGCTCGAGGTCAACTCGACCCAGGTCGGCATCCAGGTCGGCAAGGCCTGGGCGACGCTCAAGCCAGGCTTCGCGCTCGGCGGCATCAACGTCTCCGGCCAGTCGTCGTCGTACTTCGAGGTGACGAAGGCGGTCGGCGAGCTGAACGGCCCGGCCGGCATCGTCCGGGCGCCGGTGAGCGAGAAGACGGTCCCGTTCTTCGACGCCTTCCAGGAGGCCTACTCGCGCGACCCGCTCTACAACGGCGCCGCGACCTACGACGGCATCTACGCCCTGCACGAGGCGGCCGTCCGCGCCGACTCGCTCGAGGCCGACACCCTCGTCACCGAGCTCGAGAAGACCGACCGCATCGGCGTCTCGGGCGTGGAGAAGTTCGACGAGCAGCACGACGTCGTCTACAGCCCGACCGACCCGAAGCAGGGGCTGTCGCTGCTGTACTTCCAGTACCAGGCCGACGGCAGCAAGAAGATCGTCTACCCGGAGGCCCTGGCGGAGGGCAACACCTACCAGAAGCCGCCGGGCGTCCAGTAACGAGGACGGACGGGCCCGGCTGGCGCAGACTGCGTCCCCCGGGCCCGTCCGCTGACCCGCTCCGTCGTCCTGAAGGAGGCTCGTGGACGTCCTCGTCCAAGGTGCGCTGACCAGCGCCACCATCGCCCTGGTCGCCCTGGGCTTCTCGCTCGTGTACGGGGTCGGGGGCATCGTCAACCTCGCGCACGGCTCGTTCTTCATGATCGGGGCGTACGCCGCCTACGCGGCGACCGACGCCGGCGCCCCGCTCGCGCTCGCCGTGCTCGTCGGCATCGGTGCGGCGATGCTCGCGGGCGTGCTGCTGGAGCGCCTGGTCATCGCGCCGATCCGGCACCAGGAGGTGGCCGTCCTCATCGCCACGCTGGCGGTGGCGATCCTGGTCGAGTCGGCCGTCCGGTTCTTCTACGGCGGGCTCGAGCGCCAGCTGCCGTCGTTCGTCGACGGCGCGGTCTCCGTGCTCGGCGTCGACGTCCAGGCGGCTCGGCTGCTGGCCGGCGTCGTCGCGCTCGGGACGATCGTCGTCGTGCTGCTCGTGCTGTCGAAGTCGCCGGCCGGGCGGATGGTCCGCGCCGTCGCGGAGGACCAGGAGGCGGCCGTGCTCGTCGGCGTGCGCCCCGAGCGGGTCACGCTCTACGTCCTCGCCATCGGCGCCGGCCTGGCCGGCCTGGCCGGCGTGCTGGTCGCGCCGTACGGGGTGCTCACGCCGACGATGTGGCTGCTGCCGCTCACCCAGGCGTTCGCCATCGTCATCCTCGGCGGTCTGGGCAGCATCCAGGGCACGGTCCTCGCGTCGGTGGTGGTCGGCTTCCTCGACCGCTTCGTCGCCTTCAACGTGCAGGACGGCGACATCAAGGTCGGCCTGGTGACCGTGGCCGTCATCCTGGCCACGCTCGTCCTGCGACCGCAGGGGCTGCTCGGGAAGGTGGCTCGATGAGCACGACCAGCGCGCAGGTCGTGCCGGACGCCCCGGCCCGCGAGCCGATCGGCCGGGTGCTGCGCCGCCGGCTGCTGCGCACCAACCTTGTCCTGCTGCTGCTCCTGCCGGTCGTGCTGCTCTACCTGCCGCGGTTCGTCGACAACACGACGCTGCTGCAGGCGATCGCGACGGCCAACGTGTTCGTGATGTTCAGCGCCTCGTGGGACATCCTGTCCGGCTACACCGGGCAGGTGAACTTCGGCCATGCCGCCTTCATCGGCACCGGCGCCTACACCGTCGCGCTGCTGTCCAAGTACCGGGCCGACTCGGTCAGCAACGAGCTGGCGCTGCTCGCCGCGGTCGGTGTCGCGGCGCTGCTCGGCATCCTCATCGGCGTGCCCTGCCTGCGGCTCAAGGGCCCGTACCTGGCGCTCGCGACCCTGTCGGTGGCCGGTGCGCTGGTGCAGCTCACGTTCATCTACAAGAGCCAGACCGGTGGCGAGGACGGCATCGCCGGCATCAAGAGCGTCGCCGACGGTGCCGTCACCGGACCGATCGGCGAGGGGCTGGGCGAGCTCGTCCTCGGCCCGCTGACCTTCGGGGGGCTCTCCCCGTTCGACCAGTACATCTACATCAGCTACTTCGTGACGCTCGTCGTCATGGTGCTCATGGTCGGCGGCCTCATGGCACTCGGCTACGGCAAGCGCGGCCTCGTCCTGCGCTCGATCCAGCAGGACGAGCAGGCCGCGGAGGCGGCCGGCGTGCCGCTGACGCGCTACAAGCTCGGCGCGTTCGTGCTGTCCGCCGCCTGCGCCGGGCTCGCCGGCGGCCTGTACGCCCAGGTGCGCGGCACCGTGGCGCTCGACCTGCTCGCCGTCGACCTCAGCCTGCTGGTGATCATCATCGCGGCGTTCGGCGGCGCGGGGTCGATCATCGGCCCGGCGATCGGCGCGTTCGTCGTGATCCTGCTGCAGAACTACTACCTCGAGCGGGTCTCGAGCGTGTTCGCCGAGCACGCCGAGCTGAAGATCGGGACCTTCGCCCTGCTGCTCATCGTCGTGCTCATCGTCGCGCCGCGCGGGCTCGTCCCACCGCTGCTGCAGCGCCTGTCCGGACGCCGCAGCCCCCAGCGCGCCGCCGGCGCCACGCTGGCGGAGCACCCGTGACCGCGCTGCTCGAGGCCGTCGGGGTCACCCGCCGCTTCGGCGGGCTCACCGCGGTGAGCGAGGTCAGCTTCTCGCTCGAGCAGGGCGCGGCCGTCGGCCTCATCGGCGCGAACGGCGCCGGCAAGACGACGCTGTTCAACTGCCTGACCGGCTTCGACAAGCCGACGGCCGGTGACGTCCGGCTGCGCGGCAAGAGCCTGCTCAAGCTGCCCCGGCACAAGGTCGTCGGCAGCGGGGTGGCCCGCACGTTCCAGATCGTCCGGCCGTTCCCCGACCTGCCGGTGCTCGCCAACGTGCTGGTGCCGCTCATCGCCGGCAAGCGCAAGGGCGACCTCAAGGCCGAGGCGATGCGCGTGCTCAGCCGGGTCGGCCTGGCGCACCGGGCCGCCTCGCCGAGCTCGCAGCTGTCCGAGGGCGACCTCAAGCGGCTCGAGATGGCGCGGGCGCTCGCGACCGGACCCGACCTGCTGCTGCTCGACGAGCCGTTCGCCGGTCTGTCGACGCAGGAGATCGGGGTGCTGTCCGACACGATCCGCCAGCTGCGGGAGGACGGCGTCACCCTCGTCATCGTCGAGCACAAGATCGGCTCGCTGCTGGCCCTCGTCGACCGGGTCATCGCGATGGACCAGGGCAAGGTCATCGCGGACGGCGAGCCGCAGTCGGTCATGCGGGACCCGGCCGTGGTCACCGCCTACCTCGGAGGAGGAGCGCCCGGTGGCGAGCACTGACCGTCCGGACGGGGACCAGCCGGGCAGCGGCTCCGCGCGCATCGGGTCGGGTGACCGGGTCCTGTCCGTCGAGGG
>CAXTFU010000065.1:8743-14754 GCA_964243385.1 uncultured bacterium
GTCCGAGGCCGGTGCGGCTCGCACGTCCGGCCACGGCGACCGCGTGCTGGCCGTCGAGGGGTTGAAGGTCGCGTTCGGCAAGGCGCAGGTGCTCGACGGCATCGACCTGCACGTCGACCGCGGCGAGTGCCTGGCGGTCGTCGGGCCGAACGGTGCCGGCAAGACGACGCTGCTGCGGGCGCTGTCGCGGCTCAACAGCAGCACCAGCACGTCGCTCGAGTTCGACGGCCGGCCGCTGCCCGGCTCGCCGTACGCCGTGGTCATGGCCGGGCTGCTGCACACCCCCGAGCGGCGGCGCCTGTTCCCGGGGCTGTCGATCCGCGACAACCTCGAGCTCGGCGCCCGGCGGCTGCGCAAGGGCCCGGACACCAGGGCCGAGGACCTCGAGCGGGTCTACGCGCTGTTCCCCAAGCTGGGGGAGCGCGCCGCCCAGTCGGCCGGGACGCTGTCCGGCGGCGAGCAGCAGCAGTGCGCGATCGGCCGCTCGCTCATGGGACGGCCGACCCTGCTCCTGCTCGACGAGCCGACGCTCGGGCTGTCGGTCGGCGTCAAGGAGGCGATCATCGCCAGCATCTCGTCGATCAAGGCCGCCGGCACCACGATGCTGCTCGTCGAGCAGGACGTGAACTTCGCCTTCCGCTGCGCGGACCGCGTCGTCGTGCTCGAGCACGGCAAGGTCGCCCGGGAGGGCACCACGGCGCAGATCGCCGCCGACCCGTACGTCAAGCAGGCCTACCTCGGCGTGGCCTGAGCGTCCTGCCCCGCAGCTCGACCCCCCTGTCCCCGCGACCCCCCTGTCCCCGCGACCCTGGAGCGCCAATGTCCCTGACCATCGCCAGCATCCTGGCGGAGTCCGCCGTCCGGCACGCCGACCGCACCGCCGTCGTGCTCGGCGACCTGCGGCTGACGTACGCGCAGCTGTGGGCGCACAGCCTCCAGTACGCCGCGGTGCTGCGCGAGCGCGGCGTCGGTCCGGGGGACAAGGTGGCGCTGCTCATCCCGAACACGCCGCACTTCCCGCTGTCGTACTTCGGGACGCTGGCGCTCGGCGCCGTCGCGGTCCCCGTCCACGCGCTGCTGAAGGCCGAGGAGATCCAGTACGTCCTCGAGGACTCCGGCGCCAAGGCCCTCATCTGCGCGGCGCCGCTGCTCGGCGAGGGCGCCAAGGGCGCCGAGCTCGCGGGCGTGCCCGTGCTCGCGGTGATGGACGCCGGCGACACCGGCGCCGAGCGCATCGACGAGCTCGCGCTGTCGGCGACGCCGATCCCGGCGCTCGTGCCGACCGAGCCCGAGGACACCGCGGTCATCCTCTACACGAGCGGGACGACCGGCACCCCCAAGGGCGCCGAGATCAGCCACCTCAACGTCACGATGAACGTCGTCGCGTCGGCCCAGTACTCGTTCGACATCGACGAGGACGACGTCGTGCTCGGCTGCCTGCCGCTGTTCCACACGTTCGGTCAGACCTGCTGCATGAACACCGCCTTCTACGTCGGTGCGACCGTCGTCCTGCTGCCGCGCTTCGACGGCGCGCAGGCCCTCCAGCTGCTCGTGCAGGAGTCCTGCACGATCTTCATGGGGGTCCCGACCATGTACATCGGGCTGCTCGAGGCGGCCAAGACCAGCGACCACCGGCCGACGCTGAAGTCGGCGCTGTCCGGCGGCGCGGCCCTGCCCGTGCCGGTGCTCGAGCGGTTCGCGGAGGTGTTCGGCACCCAGGTGCTCGAGGGCTACGGGCTCACCGAGACCTCGCCGGTCGCCACGTTCAACCAGGTCGGCTTCGAGCCGCGGCCGGGCACCGTCGGCAAGGCCATCTGGGGCGTCGAGGTCGAGGTCGCGAAGGCCGAGCTCGACGACCGCATCGAGCTGCTGCCGACCGGCGAGCTCGGCGAGATCGTCGTGCGCGGCCACAACGTCTTCAAGGGCTACCTCAACCAGCCCGACGCCACGGCGGCGGCGATCGTCGACGGCTGGTTCCGCACCGGCGACCTCGGGACCAAGGACGGCGAGGGCTACATCTCGATCGTCGACCGCAAGAAGGACATGGTCCTGCGCGGCGGCTACAACGTGTACCCGCGCGAGGTGGAGGAGGCGCTGCTGCGCCACCCCGCCGTCGGCCAGGTCGCGGTGATCGGCCTGCCCGACCCGCAGTACGGCGAGGAGGTCTGCGCGGTCGTCGTGCGTGACCCCGCCGGCGGCGAGATCACCGAGCAGGAGCTGTCGGCCTGGGCCAAGACCAAGCTGGCCGCCTACAAGTACCCCCGCCGGGTGATGTTCACCGACGCGCTGCCGCTCGGCCCGTCCGGCAAGGTGCTGAAGCGCGAGCTGGTGGAGCAGTACAAGGGGTAGCCCGTCCGGGACGGCCCGGCCGCGCACCGCCGAGCCGGCTCAGCGGGGCGTGGCGGCCGCTCCGTACCGCAGGCCGTCGACGAGCAGGTCGAGCAGGCGGCGCACCTGGTCCTGCCAGCCGGGGCCCATGGGCAGGTGCCACACGGCGCCCATCGCGCGCACGAGGTCCTCGGGGTCCACGTCGCCGCGCAGGGCGCCGCGGTCGGCCCCGGCCCGCATGAGCAGCCGCAGCGCGCCCAGGATCTGCTCCCGCGTCGAGCTGGACAGCGGCGAGTCCGAGGCGACCGCGGAGCGCAGTGCGTCGCCCATGCCGCGCTTGGTCGCGACGTAGTGCGAGAAGCGCTCCATCCACGCGTGCAGCGCCTCGTCGGGCGGCAGCGCGGCCAGGAGCGCGGGTGCGGAGCCGCACAGCTCGGCCACCTCGTGCCCGTACGCCGCCTCGACGAGCGCGCCGCGGTCGGGGAAGTGCCGGTACAGCGTCCCGATGCCCACCCCGGCGCGGACGGCGACGGCCTCGAGCGGCACGTCCTGGCCGCCCGCGGCGAAGGCCTCCGTGGCCGCGACGAGCAGCCGGTCGCGGTTGCGCTGCGCGTCGGCGCGCAGCGGGCGGGGCGTGCTCACGGGGCTCCTTCGCGGGTCGGGCGGTTTGCACACCGGAGGCGCCTCCGCTTACGCTGCAGTCCGTTGCGGAGGCTCCTCCGCTTGATGCTAGCCCTCTCCACCGCCGAGGCGCTGTCCTGCCGCCCGGCCCGACTGGTCGGAGACCACCCATGAGCAAGACCTGGTTCATCACCGGCACGTCCCGCGGCTTCGGCCGCGAGTGGACCGTCGCAGCGCTCGAGCGCGGTGACCGCGTCGTCGCCACCGCGCGCGACGCGTCGTCGCTCGAGGACCTCACCGGGCAGTACCCCGAGACGGTCCTCGCGCTGAGCCTCGACGTCACCGACCGTGCAGCCGTGTTCGCCGCGGTGCAGCAGGGCCACGACCACTTCGGCGGGCTCGACGTCGTCGTGAACAACGCCGGCTACGGCCAGTTCGGCATGATCGAGGAGCTCTCCGAGGCCGAGCTCCGCGACCAGCTGGAGACGAACGTCTTCGGCGCGTTCTGGGTCACCCAGGCGGCGCTGCCGTTCCTGCGCGAGCAGGGCAGCGGCCACGTCCTGCAGGTCTCGTCGATCGGCGGCATCTCCGCCTTCCCGAACATCGGCGCCTACCACGCGAGCAAGTGGGCGCTCGAGGGCTTCAGCCAGGCCCTCGCCGCGGAGGTCGCCGACTTCGGCATCTCCGTCACCCTCATCGAGCCCGGCGGCTTCTCGACCGACTGGGGCGGCGCGTCCGCCAAGCACGCGACCGCGCTGCCGGCCTACGACGCGTTCCGGGAGAAGGCCGCGCAGCAGCGGCTCTCGCGCACGTCGGCCCCCGGGGACCCGACCGCCTCCGCCCGCGCGGTCCTGGCGCTCGTCGACGCCGAGCAGCCGCCGCTGCGCGTCTTCTTCGGCTCGGCCCCGCTCGGCATCGCCACGGCGGACTACGAGCAGCGCCTGGCGATCTGGCGCGAGTGGCAGCCGCTGGCCGAGCAGGCGCAGGGCTGACCCGCACGGCGCCCGGGCGACCCCGCCCGGGCGCCGGCTGCCACGCGCCGGGGACGCCGGGCCGGTCACCGGCCCTGACGGGGCGGTGCTACAGGACGGCGTCGGGCCAGGGCTCGTCGAGCCGGTCGGGGGCACCGACCGACAGCCGCGCAAGCCACAGGCCGAGCGCGCAGGCGGCGAGGACGGCGCAGGTCGCCGCCACGCCGAGCCAGCCGACCGCGCCGTACGCCGTCGCGGCGACCGCCGACCCGAAGGCGCCACCCAGGAACACGGTCGTCATGTGGACGGTGGTGGCCCGGCTGCGGGCCTGCGGCGCGAGCTTGTAGACGACGCCGAGGCTCGCGACGTGCCCGCTCTGGATGGCGAGGTCCATGACGACCAGCCCGACGAGCAGCAGCGGCAGGCTCGTCGCGCCGAGGGCCAGCAGCCCGGTGCTGAGCAGCAGCACGGCGTACGACGCGCCGGTCACCGCGGTGACGTGGCCCCGGTCGGCGACCGCGCCGGCGCGCGGCGACACGAGCGCGCCGCCGATGCCGAGGACCGCGACGGCGGCGACCGCCTTGGTGCCGAGGCCGTACTCGTCGTGCAGGTGGAAGGCGAGCGTCGTCCACACCGCGGAGAAGACCGCGAAGCCGAAGAACCCGTACGCCGCGCGCACGCGCAGCCCCTTCTCGGCGCGGGCCAGCCGGAAGACCCCGGCGAGCACCTCGCGGTAGGGGACGTCGTCGCGCCCGTTGCGGCGGTGGCGGCTCGTCTCGGACGGCAGCCGCCGCAGCAGCACGAGCAGCAGCGCGGCGGTCAGCCCGGCGGCCCCCGCGTACACCAGGCGCCAGCCGATCGCGTCGCCGAGCAGCCCCGCCACGACGCGGGCCGACAGGATGCCGAGCAGGATCCCGCTCATCATCGTGCCGGCGACCCGGCCGCGGGAGGCGTCGTCGGCCAGGCTCACCGCGTACGGCACGAGCACCTGGGCGACGACGCTCGTCAGCCCGACGCCGAGCGCGCCGACCGCCAGCACCGGCACCGACGGGGCGACCGCCATGACGGCGAGGCTCGTCGCGGTGACGCCGAGGATGCCGGTGACGAGCGGCCGCCGGTCGACGACGTCGCCGAGCGGCACGACGAGCAGCAGGCCGAGCGCGTAGCCGAGCAGGGCGAGCGCGGACACCGTGCCCATCGCGCCGATGCCCACCCCGAGGTCGCGGCCGACGAGCGCGAGCAGCGGCTGCAGGTAGTAGTTGTCGGCGACCGCGACGCCCGACGACAGCGCGAGCAGCGGGACGAGGGAGCGCCGCCCGGCCACCACGGGTCCGTCGGTCGAGAGCGTGGTCACCTGCACTGCAAGCGCCGGACCGCCGCGGTTGCTCCGCGGCCGCCCTGTGACGTCGGGCACCGGTGGACCGCTCGCCTAGGCTCGTCCGGTGCTCGTCCTCGGTCTCGACACCTCCTCCCCGGCGGTGTCCGCGGCGCTCGTCCGGGTGGGTGCGGACGACGTCGAGGTGCTGGCCGAGCACGTCGTCGTCGACGCGCGCCGGCACGGCGAGCTGCTCGCCGAGGGCGTCCGCACGGTCGTGGGCGAGCGCGCGATGACCGACCTCGACGCGGTGGTCGTCGGCCTGGGTCCCGGGCCGTTCACCGGGCTGCGGGTCGGCCTGGTGACCGCCGCGGCGCTGTCCGACGCGCTCGGCGTCCCGGCCTACGGCGTCTGCTCGCTCGACGGCGTCCCGCGTCCGGCCGGTCGCGACGTCGTCGCGGTGACCGACGCCCGCCGGCGCGAGGTCTACTGGGCCCGCTACGACGCGGACGGTGAGCGCCTCGAGGGCCCGGAGGTGGCGCTGCCCGCGGCGCTCGCGGAGCACCTGCGGGCGCTGACCCCGCCGCCTCTGCTCGCCGGCGCCGGCGCGGTGCTGCACCGCGAGGCGCTCGCCGGGCTCGAGGTCGTCGACGGTCCGCCGCACACGTCCGTCCCGGCGCTCGTCCGGGTCGCCGCGCCGCGGGTCCGCGCTGGGGCGCCAGCCGACGCGCTGACGCCGCTGTACCTGCGCCGGCCCGACGCCGTCGAGCCGGAGG
>CAXTFU010000065.1:14764-17566 GCA_964243385.1 uncultured bacterium
ACGGCGTGAGCGACACCCCGATCTGGCTCGACGCCTTCCCGCACGACTTCTCCGTCGCGCACGAGCGCACCCTGCGCGGGCTGAACAAGGTCCCGGAGCGCGTCTACTACCCGGGCGCGCGCCGCGACGGCGGCCGGGACGGTGCGTGGCTGCGCATCACGTCGGCGAGCGGACGGGTGTGGACCGGCGTGTTCGCAAGCCAGCTCGAGGCCGGCCGGCTGTCGGTCATCGCGTCGTGGCCGGAGCCGTCGACGCTGTTCGTCGCCGTCGGAGGTGGGCCGTACCTGGTGCGGGCGGACGACCCCGACGCCTGGTCGCGCCTGGACCGGCCGACCGTGCGCCGCTTCGAGCCGGTGCCCGAGCGCGGCCTGGCCCTGCTGCTCGACGACGACCGGCTCTCGGCGTGGGACGCGGACGGCCTGGCCTGGGAGAGCGACCACCTCGGCCCGGACGCCGCCTGGCTCGGCCGGCTCGACGACGACGTGCACCTGCGCGCCGGCGAGCTGCTGCACCGGGTGTCGCTGCGGCACGGGCGCACCGTCACCGAGGCCGCGCCCTGGTGAGCGCGCCGGACGTCGTGCTCGAGCGGATGCGCTGGTGGCACGTCGCCGACCTCATGCCCGTCGAGCGCGAGCTGTTCGCCCCCGACCCCTGGTCCGAGCGGCTGTTCTGGTCCGAGCTCGGCCAGCTCGACACGCGGCACTACCTCGTCGCGCTCGAGCAGGGCGGCCTCGAGCAGGGCGGCATCGTCGGCTACGCCGGCCTCTGCGACTACCCGGACGAGGCGTTCGTGCAGACGCTCGCCGTCGCGCCGTCCGCGCAGGGACGGGGGCTCGGCGCCCGGCTGCTCGAGGCGCTGCTGGCGGAGGCCGGGCGGCGCGGGCAGCGGACGGTCAGCCTCGAGGTGCGGGCCGACAACGAGCCGGCGCAGCGGCTGTACCTGCGGCACGGGTTCTCCCGCACCGGCGTGCGCCGCGGCTACTACCCCGGCGGCGTCGACGGCCTCGTCCTGACCCGCCGGGGTCACTAGGCTCGTCCGGGTGCGCGACGAGCCGCTGGTCCTCGGGATCGAGACGTCCTGCGACGAGACCGGCATCGGCATCGTCCGCGGCCGCACCCTGCTGGCGGACGAGGTCGCGAGCAGCGTCGACGAGCACGTCCGCTTCGGCGGCGTCGTGCCGGAGGTCGCCTCGCGGGCGCACCTCGAGGCGATGGTGCCGACCGTGCGCCGGGCGCTCGACACCGCCGGCGTGCGCCTGTCCGACCTCGACGCCGTCGCCGTCACCTCCGGACCGGGCCTCGCCGGTGCGCTGCTCGTCGGCGTCGCGGCTGCGAAGGCGTACGCCCTCGCCACCGGCGTGCCGCTCTACGGCGTGAACCACCTGGCGGCGCACGTCGCGGTCGACGTGCTCGAGCACGGCCCGCTGCCGGAGCCGGCGATCGCGGTGCTCGTCTCGGGCGGGCACTCCAGCATCCTGCGCGTCGACGACGTCACCGCGACCCTCGAGCCGCTCGGCGCCACCGTCGACGACGCGGCCGGCGAGGCGTTCGACAAGGTGGCGCGGCTGCTCGGCCTCGGCTTCCCCGGCGGCCCGGTCGTCGACCGGAGCGCCCGCGAGGGCGACCGCGACGCCATCGCCTTCCCGCGCTCGATGCTGCGCGACGCCAGCTACGACGTGTCGTTCAGCGGGCTGAAGACGGCCGTCGCGCGCTGGGTCGAGGCCAGGCAGGCCGCGGGCGAGCCGGTCCCGGTGGCCGACGTCTGCGCGAGCTTCCAGGAGGCGGTCGTCGACGTCCTCACCGCCAAGGCCGTCCGCGCCTGCACCGAGCAGGGCATCGGCCACCTGCTGCTCGGCGGCGGCGTCGCCGCGAACAGCCGGCTGCGCGCGCTCGCCGCCGAGCGCTGCGCGGCCGCCGGCGTCGAGCTGCGGGTGCCGCGCCCCGGGCTGTGCACCGACAACGGCGCGATGGTGGCGGCGCTCGGCAGCCGCCTCGTGGCAGCGGGCGTCGCGCCGAGCCCGCTCGACCTGCCCGCCGACAGCGCGATGGACGTGCGCGAGGTCGTCGTCGCGTGAGCCCCGCCAGGACGTGAGGCGCCGTTGAGCGGCGTCCTGCTGCTCCTGCTCGCCGCAGGGCTGCTCGTCGGCGGCGCCGAGCTGTTCGCCGAGCACGCCGCCGCCGCAGCGGGCCGCCTCGGGCTGACCGTCCTCGCCGTCGCCGTCCTGCTGGCGGGCGCCGAGCCGGAGGAGCTCGTCACCGCGGCGCTCGCCTCGGCGGCCGACCGGCCCGGCCTCGCGGTGGGCGACGCGGTCGGCGCGAACCTCACGATGCTGACGGCCGCGCTGGGGCTGGCCGCGCTCGTGCGCCCGTTGCCCGTCGGCCGACGGGTGCGGCTGTACGCCGTCGGCGCGGCCGTGGCCGGGGTGCTCGCGGTGCTCGCCCTGCTCGACGGACGGGTCGGCCGGGCCGAGGGCGCCCTGCTGCTGCTCGCCTACGCCGGGCTCGTCGCCGCCGTGTGGCGCCGCGAGCGCACGCCCCCGCTGCTCGGCGAGCTCGCGGAGCTCGACCTCGACGACGACGACGACGAGGGCCGCTCGCCGGGCGTCGCCCTGCTGCTCGTCGTCGTCGGGCTGGCGGTCATGTCGGCCGGCGGCGTGGCCGCGGTCGAGGGCGCGACGCGCGTGGTCACGGCGCTGTCGTCGACGGACGAGGCGGTCGGGCTGGTGGTGCTCGGCCTCGCCACCACGGCCGAGCTGTTCGCGCTGGTGCAGCCGCTCCGCCTGCTGCTCGCAGCGATGCTGC
>CAXTFU010000066.1:0-17489 GCA_964243385.1 uncultured bacterium
GCCCTGTACACCGACGGTCTGCTGCGCGAGCTCGAGCCCGGCCAGGAGCCGATAGCGGTCCTCGGGGCTGCGCTGCACGCCAGCACCATCGGTCGCGTGAGCATCGACGACGCCGCCGACGAGCTCATCAGCGGCGGCAGCGACCAGGACGACGCCGCGCTGCTCATCGTCTGCCCCGACCCCGCGCCGCTGGCCACCTCGCAGGAGCAGTGGTGGCCGGTGCCTGCCGACGCCCGCGGCACCGCCGCCGCCCGACACCGCGTCCGCGACCTGCTGCGAGAAGACCCGGACACCTCCGACACCGTGCAGCTCGTGGTCTCCGAGCTGATCGGCAATGCGCTGCGCTACGGCCACGGCAGCGCAGCCCTGCGCCTGCGGGTGCGCCAGCCGACCGTCTACGTCGAGGTCGCCGATCAGAGCACCCGCATGCCCACCCGGCGCCTCGCGTCCTACCAGGACGAAGGCGGCCGCGGCCTGGAACTGCTGACCTTGCTCGCCCGACGCTGGGGATGGCGCACCACCGACACCGGCAAGATCGTGTGGGCCGAGATTTCCACCAGCACCCTCATAGCCCCTGTCGCCCAGCCAGCCGCGCACTGACGGGCTGTTCCACCAGGTCAAGGACGTCACCGGGCAGAGCACGTCTGGATGGTCGCCGGGCGGCGACCCGCGGGGTTGTCTACCTCCGACGGACTTCAGCCGTGCCTGTGGCGGTCGCCTGCCGCACCCAGTGGGCTGTGAGTTGCTCGGCGGGCTGAGGCCGGCCGAGGTGGTAGCCCTGCAGTAGGTGGCAGCCGGCCTGGGCGAGGTGCTCGGCCTGCCCGGCGGTCTCGACGCCCTCGGCGACGACTTGCAGGTCGAGTGTCGCAGCCATGTGCAAGACCCCGTCGATGAACCGCAGCCGCCGGGCGTGTCCGGGGATGCCGGCCACGAAGGACTTGTCGATCTTCGCCAGGGCGGCGGGCATGTCGAGCAGCCTGGCCAGCGAGGAGTAGCCCGTGCCGAAGTCGTCGATGGACAACGGGTGCCCGAGGTCGTGCAGCTGCTGCAGTCGGCCCAGGATGACCGGGTCGGACAGGTCCTCCTCGACGATCTCCAGCCCGAGGTGGTGCGGCTGCAGGCGCTGCTCGAGCAGGGCGTCGCGGAGCAGTTCGGGCAGGTCGCCGTCGGCGAGCTCGCGCGCGCTGAGGTTGACGTAGACCGTCCGCGGCGCCGGCGCCCGGTCAGGCAGCTCGCGTTGCCAGTCGGCCAGCTGCGCGCAGGCCTGCCGGATGACCCACCGGCCGATCGCGACGATGAGGCCGGTCCTGGCGGCGATGTCGATGAAGGCCGCAGCCGGCAGCACACCGTCGTCTGGCTGGTCCCACCGCAGCAGCGCCTCCACCGCAGCCACCTGGTGAGTGTCCGCGTGCACGATCGGCTGGTAGTGCACCTGCAGCTCACCGCGCTCCAACGCACCGGCCAGGTCACGCTCGAGCTGGTGGGCGTAGCCGATCGCGGCGAGCGCGACGTGGTCGCGGACATGCACTCGGCCTCGGCCGCTCTGCTTGGCCATGTACATCGCGGTGTCGGCGTCGGCGATCAGCTCCTGACCGGTCATCGCGTCGCTCGTGATCGCCACGCCGATGCTGGCCGACACCACGACGTCGACCTGCCCGATCCGGATCGGGGTCTGCAGCGTCCGCAGCAGCCGGGACGTCAAGGCCGCCACCCGCTCGGCGAGCTCGTCCGGCGCAGCCCGTGGCAGGCCCTCGCAGACGATCACGAACTCGTCGCCGGCGAACCTGGCCAGGGTGTCGCCGCTGCGCAGCGTCGCCCGCAGTCGACCTGCGACCTCAACCAGGACCCCGTCCGCGGCGGTGTGCCCGAATGTGTCGTTGATGCCCTTGAACAGGTCCAGGTCCAGGAACACCACAGCGACCCCGCCAGCTCCCCGATCATTGGTGCTGAGGGCGTGGTCGAGCCGGTCGAACAGCAGCGCCCGGTTCGGCAACCCGGTCAGGTCGTCGTGCATCGCCCGGTGCGCGAGCTCGCGCTGCGCCTGCCGGGCCTGGTCGCGGTCGTGCGCCATCACCAGGTAGGACACGGCCACGTCAGCCAGCGCCTGCGCGGCGCCCAACTCCTCGTCGCTCCACGGCCCGGGCTGACTGCGGTACAGGTCCAGCACACCCCAGCCGCGACCGCGGCTGAGCAACGGAATCGCCACCATCGCACCGAGCCCCAGCTCCGCGGCCAGATCTTGGAACTCCACCCAGCGTCCTTCCGTGGGCAAGTCGTTCGTCACGACCATGTCGCCGGACGCGATGCAGTCCGCGCATGGCCCGGCCTGCAGCGCCTCCTGAAGTCTCTCCAGCGGCAGCACGTCCGTGGCACGGGTGCCGCCAGCGTGCACGAAGACGTTCCGCTCGTCCTGGTGCACCATCACCCCGACGCCATCAACGCGCAGCGCCGCGGCCGTGGCCTCACACAGCCCGCGCAGCATCTCAAGGACAGCGAAGTCGCCGGTCGCGATGCGCGACAAGGCCGCCATCGCCGTCACCAACCGGACCTGATCCATCACACACCTGCGCGGGCGCATCCGGGTCGCCCGGGACGGCTCCACGCCGGACACGGGCTGAGCGGGGAGCGCGACACGATCACATCGTCGTTCGCCGAGAACGACGCCGGACAACCGACGCACGAAGAACCCGCGGTGCTCGTGACGGTACTTGCTGTCACCGACGAGGTCCGGCAATCGGCCGCCGTCAGCTGGGTCCACAGCGGCCAGAGGGTCAGGCACGCCCACTGACCGTGCCACAGCCGAACGGCCGCCGGCTACCAGGCGCTCCGCCTTGGACAACCAGCCGCCAACAGCGCGTCGCCCGTCCGGTCGTGCATGTCCTCGACCCCGTCCTCGACCGCAGCGGACCGCGGCACTGCGGCACTGCGGCACTGCGGCACTGCGGCACTGCGGCACTGCGGCGAGCGTCGTCACCTGCACCCGCCCATTGCGCCCGGGGTGCGGTCTGGATGTCGCCAGGCACGGCGACGCGCTATGCCCCGTACGCTCAGCAGCGTCATGAACCAGCATCTTGTGCCTGGCGTCCGACGAGCACTGCCGCAACCTGCCCTGCTCGTCGCCAACAGCGCAGAGCGCGCCGTCCGGCTGCAGCAGGCGATCGACGATCCTCAACAGGTGTGGCTGCTGCAGGAGTTCGACGGCCGCGTGTTCCACACGGCCGGCACCGGCCGTGGCCCCGCGGAGCGCGCTGCGTACCTGGCCGGTCAGAAGCCGACCGTACCGGGTCACGCCGGCCTCACTCATACACCGCAGGATCTGTAAGCCCCTACCCCGACTGCCCCGGCGACGACCGGCCCGGCACGTCCCGCCTGCGACGCACGACCAGCAGGGCGACGTCGTCAAGCGCGGCGTCCCGGTCCGGGACCAGGCTGTGCAGGACTGCGTCGGCGACGTCCTCGGCGCTGCTTTGCAGGTCCGGGTCGGTGTGCACGGCAACCAAGCCGCGCAGCACCGCCAGCTGGTCGGTCCAGTCCGCGTCCGGGCGTTCCACCAGACCGTCGCTGTAGGCGACCAGCGCCGCGCCGGTCGGCAGCTCCACCCGGTGCTCGGCAGCCAGGGCATGGGCCAACCCGGTGCCCAGCGGAGGAGCGTCCGCCAAGGCCAGCAGCGCGGCGACCTCACCGGGCACGGCCAGCACCGGCGGAGGGTGACCCGCGCTGGCGTAGACGAGCCGGCCGCTGCTGGGTACGTACTCGCCGTACCAGAGCGTCGCCAGGCCCTCCCCGGGTTGCTCGTCGACGAACAGGTCCAGCACGGCCAGCGCCGCGCGGGCACCCAGCCCCTGCAGGGCGACGGCGCGAGTTGCTGCCCGCAGCACCTGCATCCGTTCCAACGCCGTCGGGCCGTGACCGGAGACGTCCCCCACCACCAGCGCCACCCGGTCCGGGCCGGTGCGCAGGACGTCGTAGAAGTCCCCCGCCACCGGCCCGTTGCCGTTCGCGACCGGGACGTACCGGCCGGCGACCTCCAAGTCCGCCACCCATACCGCCACGGCCGACGGCACCGGCTCGGGGACCGGTGGCAGCACCGACACCTGCTGCAGCAGCGGGTCCTCCGCCAACCGCGCCCGTGTCTGCTCGATGAGCAGCTGGGACTCGGCGAGCGCGTGTCGGCTCGAACGGATCAGCGCCCGGCCGTACCGGCCACCAGCAGCGTGCTCAAACACTGCGAGCCTCTCACCGACAGACCGATACAGCAGCAGCCCTACAGCACCAGACACTACGGTCGAACCGGGCTGCAACACGGTCTGCATCCGCACGCCATGGGGAGGCGTCCGAAGCTGCCGCCGCCGTCAGTTCTGCGCGACGGGCTGGTCGTCTCGCTGCTGACGTCGCCACAGCGCGTCGCATCGCCGCTCGGTCCGTTCAGCTCGCCGCAGCACCATCATGTGCCGGCTCCCCTCGAGATAGCCCGAGGACCGAGCGTCGTTGAACGCCGCCAGCAGCTGCGTCTGGGACATCGTCAACTGCGTCCACAACAGCCGCTGACGGATCTCCGCCAGGTCCGACTCCCCGAACAGCGCCGCCTCAGCCCATTCCGACGCCTCGACCGTGCCAGCCCCGTACAGGCCAGCGTCCTGCCTGGCGGCCGCCGCGGACGCCGCAGCCGTCGAGTAGGCGGCCAGCTCACGTGTCATCCGACGCAGGTGACGCAGCAGCTCCCGCTGCTCTGCCAGACGCACCCAGGAATCAACCCGAAACCCCGCCGACGTCGCGCCACCAGCGGACCGGCCAGCAGCAGCGACAAAAGCCGAGACCGACAGGCCGTCCGGCCCTTCAGGTCCCCGAGCGTTCGACTCACGTGCAGGCATTGCCACACCCCCGGTCACAGCAACAGGAACGTGGGGGTCAGGCACGCACCGTGACAGTGACACAGCGCGGCCTCGTGCGGGTGGCGTCGTGCGGCCCGTCACAGGACCGCTGCTTTCAGGAGCCGTCACCGGTCGCCACGGCGGCCATCTGTTGGCGCGCGCGGTGCGCAGGGACTACGAGGGGTTCACCGACACGTCGTCGTTCTCGGCGTCAGCTGCAGCGTCCGTGGCAGGCGGCGGGAGCTTGTCGTCAGGGACTCCGTTGGCCGAGGCGCCGCCGGGCTGCTCATCCTCCGCCGGCGGTGTGGCCTCGCCACCGGACTCTGGGGAGGTCATCGACCCAGGCCCGGCACTCGTCGCGCGTGCACGCCCTGGTGCTGCCACCTCGTCGTCATCGATGCCTCCAGTTCACCGGCGTCGCGTCGGCGCCGCGCCGACGTGTCCTGCTCCATCGCCACCGTGCCAGGGGCGACGCATCCGTGCGCCTACCCCCAGGGTGTCCGCTAACTGGGTGACTCGTTCTCACGGTTCTCCTGCGCCTGCTGCTCCCCAGTCGGGTGCGCAGCCTGGCCCGCAACGGACGACTGGGCGTCAGGCGCATCAGGCCTCGTCGGCTTGACTTGCTCGCCGTGCTGGTCCGGGCGGTCCACTCGACTGCTGTCCTGCATGCTCGCTCCTGGGCTTCGTCCGACCAGCGGACGTCGGTCGCACCACGGGAGGTCCCTGCGGCACACCGCTCACCGACAAGGTGCCCCGCCACAGCAGGCTCAACTGCTCGAGGCCCAGTCGGTCGCAGGCGACTTGCACCGCGGTAGAACCTCAACCACCCGTCCGGACTGCCTCAGGGCGGTCGACGGCTCAGCGGAGTCGCCGGCGGCGCTCCAGCATCGCCCGCAGGTGCGTGACCAGCTGCGGCTCGGCCTCGGCGACCTCCGGCCGGATAAGCAGCGCCAGCAGCAGCTGGAAGTAGCGCGTCTCGGTCATCCCGAGCTCAGCGTGCACCCGCGCGCGGACCCGGCCCTGCAGATGGTGCTCTCGGGCGAACGTCAGGACCGCCCGGTCCTGGGCGTCCAGGCACTCCCCCAGCAGCGACAGTTGCCCGGCGCCGGCCTTGGCCGTCCTCACGAGCCGTCCTTCGCGAGGGCTCTATAGATAGAGGTGCGGCTGACGCCCAGCACCGCCCCGATCTGCTCGACCGTCAGTTCGGAGTCGTCGTACATCTTGCGGGCCTGCCGGCGCTGCTCAGCCGACAGCTTCGACGGCCGCCCGCCGACCCGACCGCGGGCCCTCGCCGCCGCCAGGCCGGCGACCGTCCGATCGCGGATGATCTCCCGCTCGAACTGCGCCAGCGCCCCGAACAGGTGGAACACCAGCCGGCCGCCGGCGGTCGTGGTGTCGATGTTCTCCCGCAGCGATCGGAACCCGATGCCCCGCTCGTCCAGGCCGGGACCACGTCGATCAGGTGCCGCAGCGACCGGCCCAGCCGGTCGAGCCGCCACACCACCAGCGTGTCCCCTGGCCGCAGCTGCTCGAGCACCTCATCGAGCTCCGGCCGGCGGTCCAACGTCCCCGACGCATGGTCGGTCCAGACCTTCCAGCAGCCCGCCGCGGTCAGCTCGTCGAGCTGCAGGTCGGCGTTCTGCTCAGCCGTCGACACCCGCGCGTACCCCAGCTAGTGTGCCACACCGCAGAACGTAGCGTAAACGGCGCCTGACCTGTTCTAGCGACACATAGTTTCCGTACACCAGTTGCGCTACAACATCCATCGTCGCCGCGCGCTCAGAAGACCATGCGCGTGAGCACCGGCAAAGCGTGTGCCACAAACCCTCGTTTTCGGGCACGCGCAGCTCGCTGTCGGACCCAGCTGCGGACCACGTGAGCTGATGGAAGCGAGCGATGTCGGGCACCGACCTCTCCGACTCTGAGGATTGGCCGGTCCTCGTGCGCGGACGCCGCCTTGCCGGACCGGTCCTGCGCTCCTAGGTTCGGCGGTGCGGAGCGAGACGACTCGCCCCCGTTCAGGGGGTGTGTGCTGACTGGGCTCGAGTTGGGCAGCGGTGGCCGGTCCGTGAGGGACCGCGGCGTTGAGCAGGTCGAGGGGATCGGTCGGCTTGCGAGGTGGTGCACTGCCGCCTTGGAGGAGACGCGCGCCGGCACCGGCAGCCGCGAGAATGGCCTGGACGAGTCGCGGCGCCGCGCAGTCGTGGAACGGCAGCGCCAGGCCATGCGTGATCATGTAGCGGCGCAGCTCGACGACTCGTGGCCAGGTCCCGTCCGGACCGCAGTGCTGGGCCACCGCAGCGACTGGTTCGCCGGCACTGTCGCCACAGCCCTCACCGGTGCCGGGGTTCGCGTCGTTGCGCAAGTGAGCAACGGCGCGGATGCCGTCGGGATCTGCGCCGCCGAACAACCCGACCTGCTGCTCATCCAGGATCAGCTTCCGATGCTCCTCGGGCCCGCCGCCGTCCAGGCAGTGCGCACGTTCTCTCCGGCTACCCGGGTCATCGCGCAAGTCGATCACCCCGCACGGATCGGAGACCTGCTGGACGCCGGCGCGAGCGCCGCCTTCTCGCGCGCTGTCCCGCCCGCGGACATCGCCGCGACCCTGCTCGCGCTGTTGACGGCCGACGCCCACTGAGAGCCCGGGCATGGTCGCAAGCCCGCAATGCAGATCGGAGCACACATCAGCTGCTCGTGATCGCCTGGTCTGTCGCGGGGGGGTGACGCGGACTTCGTCTTGATTCGGGCGTGGCTTGATTCGAGCAAAGTCCCGCGGCCTTTGCGGTGATGCTCTACACAATGGGTGTGGCTCCTGTCCCGCGGCGCCGACCCGCTCTGCCTCGGGTCCTGCGCCCGCCGGGTACGACGCGGGCTGCCGCAGCCGAGCCGGCGGTGGACGGCGCGTTCGAGCACGCACCGGTGGCCATAGCCGTGTTGGAACCCGGCGGCCGGCTGCTGCGCGCCAATCCGGCTCTGGGCCGGTTGCTGCACCGGCCGGTGCAGTACCTGGTCGGCCGGACGCTGTTCGAGCACACCCACCCCGACGACCTCGAGCCTGCGATCGCCGCCTGCCAGGACATCAGCAACGGGCGCGAGGACCTGGTCGTCCTGGAGTGTCAGTTCCTGCGTCCCGACGGTGAAGCCCGCTCCACGGTCGTCACCACCTCACTGGTGCGGGACCCGCAGGGGTCGCCTGCGTACCTGGTCCTGCACGTCCAGGACGTCACCGAGCTGCGCGTCATCGAGGACGACCTGCGGCACCAGGCGCTGCACGACGCGCTTACCGGCCTGCCGAACCGGGTCCTGCTCGTCGACCGGCTCCAGCAGACGATCGCCAACTGCGCACGCGCCGACGGCACCTTCCTGCTGATGTTCTTGGACGTCGATGCGTTCAAGCAGGTCAACGACCGCTACGGGCACAGCACCGGCGACGTGGTCCTGGTGGAGCTCGCGCACCGGATGCACAACGCGGTCCGGCCCGGCGACACCGTCGCTCGCCTGGCCGGTGACGAGTTCCTCGTGCTCTGCCCCGACGTCGACGCCAAGCAAGCCGAAGAGCTGCGCCGGCGGCTGCTCGAGCAGGTCTGCCGACCTGTCCCGACCCAGCACGGCGACCTGCCCGTCTCGGTCACGGCGGGTGTGACGCTCGGCGACGCCACCAGCAAACCCGCCGCGCTGCTCCGGGAGGCCGACGAGCAGATGTACCGCAACAAGACGGTGTGACAGAAGTCGGTGTCCTGAGCCCCCTCGGCCCGCTCGCGGCGCACCGCAGGACGGGGGTACAGCGCGATCGACCAGGACTGGCAGCCTTTCCCCGTACTCAATTGCTGTGGCCGGTTGCGGTGCGCGGTGTGCCACCCTGCACCCATGCAGAGCTGCCCTCACCTGCCGTGACCGACCCGGCCGCCAGCCCGGTACGTCAATCCCCAGGTCGGCGTGCTTTCGGCTGGTCGATCGACTCGCCGAGAACGGCCCGCCGACCGTCCACCTAACCCGCGAACCCTACGAGGACGCCTGCCCGCTGTGTCGCGTCGAACTGGGCACCGGCCGAGGCAGCACCCGACGCCAACCGGTCATGTGCGCAACGCCAGGCTCGTTCACCTGGCGCTGCCCGGACTGCGGCGGCTACTGGAACGTCAAGACCAGCGGCCGCAGTCGAAGGAGTCGTCGGCGCGGCTGATCATCATGACCACCTTGCCCTCCGGCGCTCAGGTGCTCCATGTCGAGTCGTCGTCGGCGATCGACGGCCGATGAAGCGATGCAACAGCTCTCGAGCGACAACCGGCTCTAGACCATCACGCGCCTGCGCGCAGGGATTAACGCAAGGCGCGGCACCTTCAGAGGTGGCAATCACAGGTGACGTGGGGCCCCTCCGCGTGTCCCAATAGCGAAGGTTCCCAAGACGGTGCGACACCATGCGCCGCCGGCCGGAGGGTGTGGCGTCGCTCCCGCCCCAGCACCGCGTCACGGGGACAACGGCATCCCGAGGGCGCAGGCAATCATGTGCCGCAGGAGGCCCCTGTCCGGGACAATCAGTCCGGACGGGTCTCCAAGCGCTTGAGCTAGCTCAAGGTCCGGAGATGCAGGCCCTCAGCTCATCATGAGGTTTCATGCCCGGCCGCAGTAGCGCGGCCAAGGCCCCACGCGCGAAGGCGTTCCAGTCGCTGCCGGCGTGAGTGAGCGCCAGTAATGTACGCAGGGCGTTGTAGATCTGTCTTTGCCGCCTTCTTGAGATCATCTGCGTCATTGCCACGTTGCACACTTGCCGCCAAGGCGGCTTGCTTGATTTGCAACGCCTCGGCGGCTCGGCCAGGCTGTGCCTGCGCCATGCACACGGCGATCAGCACCTCGTCGTCGAGCAGGAACGCTTCGATATTGCGGCGCGACAATACGCGGATGCCGCATGCCTCCGTCTCGGCGACTTCATTGGCGTCCATCAGGTCGCGGTCGATAACCCGAGTCGTTCGAGTACCGCTCGCGACGGTCGCTATAGCTCGCCCCGCCTCGAGCCGGTTGTCTTGCACGTCCCTACTGTTGCCAACTGACAGGGAGTCGACCTGAGGGAACTCGTCTGAGAAGATGCGCCGGTAGTAGGTGGCGTCGAATTCTCCCCGCCGATCGTCGGCCCGCTTCGCGGGGCGTCCCTCGCAAAGAACGATGTGCTCCGGAGCGATCAGCGACGCGAGGTCTCCGAGCGCGACGTCCAAGGCTTTGATCCAGAACTCCTGAGACGCCGCCGTTGGCGCAAGCACCGCGGGAACGTCAAAGCCCACGCCTTGCAAGTCGATGAAGGCTACGGTTCCCGGCGAGCTCTGCGCACGCCGCCAGGCAGCGCTCAAGAAGCCTGTGCTGTGACTGGCAAGCACCATCTGGCAGTTCGATGGAAGCAGTTCGAGCAGCGACTCCCGCAAGTCGGCCTGGATACGAGTGCTGAGGTGCGTTTCCGGCTCGTCGATACACCACACGGTGTTGTCGAAGTACTCGCTCTTCACGACCGCGTCGAGGATCAGATCGAACGCGGCCTTCTCTCCTGCTGACAGATTCTTGTACGGGAGACTATGAGCCACACCCTTGGTGAAGTAGAAGGTTCCGACGCTGCTCCCACCGGTCGTCATCCCCCCACTCCCGTCAAGATCAGCTCGGGAAGAACACGTCGCATCGCCGCCTGAACCTTGCCGATGATGCGGTCGCGGATCTCCACGCGTGTCATTGACTCCGGAACCTCTTCACTATAGACACCATCGAGCGTAGCCATACTGTGTCGCTGATAGTTGCCGGAAACGCTTGCGTCCGTGTCGATTGGACGACAAACCCTTGGACTGTCTAGTGGTGAGCCAAGTCTGTTGAAATTGCTGATCGCGAAGTCGGCCTCATCGCGAAAGGCGCTCCGCACATACACCGTGCAGGTAGCTGTAGCTGTCCTGCTTGAGCACGCCGCTCATTCGGTCGACGTACGGCTCGATGGCGCTGACCTTGTCCATCGGCGCGCCGATGATGAGCTGGAAGCCCAGAGCCTGCCGGGCGCGGACGGCGCGCCCGGCGAACTCGCTGTCGGCCTTGATGAACGCCTCGTCGAGCAGGACGGGCGCGTACCCGGGCTGGCTGTTGTCCTCGATGCCGAGCCTGTACCGCAGGGCGGCGCCGACGATGAACGCGACGAGCTCCTGGGTCTCGCCGCCGCTCTTGCCGCCGAGGCTGTCGTAGACGGGTTGGACTTGGTCGGTGTCGACCTCGACACGGTCTGCTTCGAGGTGGACGTGGCGGCGGGCGTCGAGGAGCTGATCGCGTTCGCGGCTGGTGCTGCCAGGCTTGATGCGGGTCGTGAACTCAGCGAGCTTCTCGGACCGGTCCTCGACCTCGTCGGCGTCGATGCGGGTGGAGACGCGGGCGAGCTCGTTGAGCTCCTGGCGGAACGGCGTCATGTCGCTGCTGTGCAGCGCGCGGAGCCAAATGTTGAGCCGGTCGCTGTGGGCGCCGAACGGCAGCTTGGCGAGGACGTCGTTGACGGGGTCGAGCGGTGTGCGCGGACGGCGTCGAGGATGCCGCGGAGCTGTCCGGCGTGATCGGCCTGCTCGACGGTCCAATCGAGTGCTTCGGCGGCGTCGTCCTCACCGGTCCAGATGTCGCCGCCCTGGCGAGGGTTGCCGGTGACGGCGCCTGCGAGCGAAGAGCCGTCGATGAGCCGCACCGGACCCGACTCGATGCCGTTGTCGACCAGGGGGAAGTCGGCCAGCGCATTTTGGATGACGTTGGTGACCGCCGGGAGCCAGAAGTCGAGGTTGTGGGCGAGCATGCAGATCGGGTCGTCACGGGTGAACCCCGGGCGAGGAGCCGGGCATCAAGTGCGGCCACACCGCGTACGCGAACGCTCGGCCGAGCCGCTCGCGGTAGTCCGCGGGCAGGTACGCGTCGATGTCGCCGACCTGTGTCAGGAACGGCCACTGGCCGCCGTGCAACAGCGGCAGAACGAAGCGCTCGAGCGTCGAGCGAGGCAGAAGGTGGTGCTCCGCGGCACCAGGTTGATGTTGACGTCGCCATGATCGGCGATCTTGGCGAGCGCCGGCGGGAGGTCGTCCTGGTCGACGCAGCGACGGCGGAACTGCCCGGCCTCCCACAGCATGTTCCAGCGGCTGACCGCGAGGGCGGTCTCGACTTCGCTCATCCCCGGTTGCACCGGGATGGTGAGGTACTCGGGCCGCTGCGGCTCGACCGGTCGGATCACGGCCTTGTACACGTGGCCTGCGCTGAGGGTGTGCATCCGGGGGAACAGGTCGGGTTCGATCTTGTTGCCCGTCGCCAGCACGGCGTCGCGTCACCACTGCTCGAGCTCGGCGGCGGTCGGCTCCGCGCCGTCCCAGCCGTCATCGTCGAGCACGTCCACCTCGTTGCTTGTAGTCCTCATGCTCAGTACACGGCACCCGGGCCGGGTTCCGTTCCATCGGAGTCCAAGATCTTTCTGGCGCAGGAACGGACAGTGCTTGGGTCCCTGTGATCGCTGCTCCTCGTCTAGCGGGTGGCCGCCGTGAAGCAGGTCCTGCACGTCCGCGCGGCGTGCAGCGGCAGCACCCTGTTCGTGAAGCGCCTGCTGGACACGAGCATGATTCGGACCGGCGCTAGGTGCACTCAGTGCTCGTCGGGCTCCGACTCGGCCGCGTGACGTAAGTGTTCCGCCCGTGGTCCGCGCGAGCGCTTGCACCGGCAGCCCTTGTCAGCAGATCAGTGACACTGGGCGGCACCAGCCAACATCAGACAACACGAGGCCAGCAGTTGGTCAAGTCGCTGACCTGCGGAAACAGCTCACCACCAGCAAGTTCGCTGGTGGTGAGGGGACGAGTCGGCCTGTAAGCCGGGTTCTGTGCACGCTGCGGACGCAGCGCCGACGGCCATCCATCTAGGACCACCGTTGCCGGTGGCCTCGTGCGGTCTACCCGCAGGCATCGGGCGGGCCGCCCTCGAGCGCCTGCGCAGGGACTCCGGAGAGCCCCCTCTTGACCTTGCTCCGGGTGGGGTTTGCCGAGCCGCCCGGGTCACCCCGGGCGCTGGTGGGCTCTTACCCCACCGTTTCACCCTTGCCGGCGTCCCGTCCGAGGACGACGCACCGGCGGTCTGTTCTCTGTGGCACTTTCCCGCGGGTCACCCCGGGTCGGTGTTGCCGACCACCCTGCCCTGTGGAGCCCGGACTTTCCTCGACGGCCCGCCCTCCGGAGAAGGCGGTCCGCCGCGACCGTCCGGCCGACTCGTCCCGCGCACAGGCTACGCGCCCGGCCGGTCAGTGGGCTCAGGCGGCGCGGGCGTGGTCGCGGGCCAGGACGGCGCCGACGACGGCGAGGCCGAGGGCGACGCTGCCGACCGTCCGGCTGCGGCCCGACGACGGGGCGGCGAGGGCGCGCACGACCGGGGACGGCCGCTGCTCGCGCGCGACGACGTCGCGCAGGTGG
Source organism: uncultured bacterium (assembly GCA_964243385.1). Lineage (GTDB taxonomy): Bacteria > Actinomycetota > Actinomycetes > Mycobacteriales > SCTD01 > SCTD01. The sequence continues at coordinate 13,310 of CAXTFU010000066.1, forward strand.
CCGTCGAGCTCGTGCATCTCGGCGCCGAGGTCGGGCGACGGTTCGCCGCCCCACCCGCACGCGCAGGAGGCCCGCCACAACCCGTCGCGCATCTGCAGTCCGTAGCTCGTGTGGGTCACGGGGTCCACGTCGGCAGGCCGCGGCAGACCGTGAGCGACCGGGCTCAGCCCGGCAGGTGGCCGGTGTCGTTCAGCGAGCGGACGACGGCCGGACCGTCGGCGAACCACTGCACCTCGCAGAGGCAGGCCAGGTCGAGCTGCATGCGGTGCAGGGCGCTGGGCGGGGCGTCCAGCGCGAGGCGCAGCAGCGTCTTGATCGGCGTGACGTGGCTGACCACGACGATCCGCTGACCTCCGTGCGCGGCCAGCAGGCGGGTGCGGGCCTGTCGGACGCGGGTCGTCGTGGCGTCGAAGCTCTCGCCGAACGGCGGGGCGACGGCGGGATCGGCGAGCCAGGCGTCCAGCTCGCGCGGCCACTTCGCCCGCACCTCGGCGAAGGTGTACCCCTCCCAGTCGCCGAAGTCGGTCTCGCGCAGTCCCGCCTCGGCGACGACCTCGACGCCCAGCGCCGCCGCGACGAGCTCGGCCGTCTCGCGAGCGCGGCGCAGCGGGCTGGTCACGACCGCGGTGGCACCGCTGGTCGCCAGCCGGGCGGCTGCGGCAGCGGCCTGGCTGCGACCGACGTCCGTGAGCGACGGGTCACCGGTGCCGGAGAACCGCTTCTCGACCGACAGGGCCGTCTGGCCGTGCCGCAGCAGCAGCGCGGTGGTCGGCGTCATCGACGGCTCGTCGCGCCAGACCTGCGCCGGTGGCTGGTCCTGGGTCGGCGGCTGGTCCTGCGCCGGCACCCGGGCGGGGGTGTCGTGCTCGGCCAGCCAGGCGTCCGCCGCGTCGGCCGGGCCGCTGTCGCCGCCGGCGCGCCAGACGTCGCCGCGGGCGGCGGCGTCCATCGCCTCGTTCGCGAGCCGGTCGGCGTGGCTGTTCTGCGCCCGCGGGATCCAGGAGAAGCGCACCCGGGGCAGCCGGCGCACGAGCGCCTGCGCCTCGATCGCCAGCGGCTTCATCGCCGGGTGCTTGACCTGCCAGCGGCCGCTCATCTGCTCGACGACGAGCTTGGAGTCCATCCGCACCTCGACCTCGGCCGGGTCGAGGTCGACGGCCGCGGTCAGCCCGGCGATGAGGCCGCCGTACTCGGCGACGTTGTTCGTGGCCCGGCCGATGCCGGCCGCCCGCTCGGCGAGCACGTCACCGGTGACGGCGTCCTTCACGACGGCGCCGTACCCGGCGGGGCCGGGGTTGCCGCGGGAGCCCCCGTCGGCCTCGACGACCAGGCGCCGCCCGGTCACAGCCCCGACTCGGCGGTGCGGACGAGGATGCGCCCGCACTCCTCGTGCAGCAGCACCTCGTCCGGCGGCGCGGCGCGGAACGCCGACTTCTCGTTGTTCATGAGGTCGAGGTGGCAGCCGCCGCAGCGCCCGCGCGCGATCTCGCCCGCGCCGACCCCGCCCTCGGACGCGCGGATGCGGTCGTAGAGCGCCAGCAGGTCGGCCGGCAGCGTGGCGGCGAGCTCGTCGCGGGCGGTGGTGGTCGAAGCGAGCTCGGCGTCGATCTCGACGGTCGCCGCCGCGGCGGCGGTCTCGGCCTCGCCCCGGGCGCTGAGGTGCTGCTCGCGCTGCGTCGTCAGCTCGGACAGCGCGGCCTGCGCGGTCTCGGCTCGCTCCATCACCTCGAGCTCGCTGTCCTCGAGGTCGGACTGGCGGCGCTTCAGCGACGCGACCTCGCGCTCGAGGTCCTGCAGCTGCTTGGACGCCGTGACGGCGCCGGAGGCCATGCGGCTCTCGTCGCGCTCGCGGCGCGAGCGCACCTGCTCGATCTCCCGCTCGAACCTGCTCTGCTCGCGGGCGAGGTCCGACACCCCGGTCTCGGCGCGCACGAGGCTGTCGCGCAGGGCCGCGACGAGCCCGTCCAGCCGCGACATCTCGGCGAGCTCCGGCAGGGTGCGGCGGCGGTGCGTCAGCCGGGCGATCGCGCTGTCGAGCCCCTGCAGCTCCAGCAGCCGGAGCTGCACGAACGGGTCTGCCTTCACGCGGGGGCGCTCCTCATCGTGCTGGGTGGCTGGGGCGTTCGGGGTCGGGAGTTCGATCGGCTGCCTGGGCGGCGTGCGTCCAGGGGTCGGTCCTGCGGTCCGACACGACGGCCTCCACCGTAGTGGCGGACGACAGGCGCCGGGCGGCGTCCGCGAGCCACGGGTGCTCGGTCGCCCAGTGGGCCGCGTCGACCAGGCCGAGCCCCTCGGGCGCCTCGCTCGCGGGGTGGTGCCGCAGGTCGGCGGTGAGGTAGGCGTCGGCGGCCCGGCCGGCCTCGCGCAGCAGGCCGTCGCCCGCGCCGCCGCAGACCGCCAGCGTCCGCACGACCTGCGCCGGGTCGCCCGCCGCCCGCACGCCCCAGGCGGTCGCGGGCAGCACCTGCGCGGCGCGGTCGGCGAGCTCGCCGAGCGTGGTGGGCAAGGGCAGCTCGCCGACCCGGCCGAGCCCGCGCCGGCCCGGCTCTGCCGCGAGCTCGACGACGTCGACCGCCGGGGTCTCGTACGGGTGCGCCGCGCGGACGGCCGCGAGCACCGCCGCGCGACGCTCGCGGGGCAGCACCAGCTCGAGCCGGGTCTCGGGCGCCCGCTCGACCCGTCCGACCTCCCCGACCGCCGGGCTCGCGCCGGGCAGCGGTCGGAAGGTCCCGGTCCCCTCGGTCGTCCACGCGCACCGCTCGTAGGCGCCGATCCGGCCCGCCCCGGCGGCGGACGCGGCGTCCAGCACCCGGTCCGCGTGCTGGACCGGGACCAGGACGACCAGCCGGTCCCGCTGCTCGGCGGTGGGCGCGAGCGGACGCAGGTCGCGCAGGCCGAAGCGCTCGGCCAGCGCGTCCGAGACGCCGGGGTCGGCGACGTCGGCGTTCGTGTGCGCCACGTGCAGCGCGCAGCCGCCGCGCACCAGGGCCTGCACGACCCGGCCCTTGGGCGTCGTGGCCGCCACCGACGTCGTCCCGCGCAGGTAGAGCGGGTGGTGCGTCAGGAGCAGGTCGAAGCCGCCGGCGACGGCGTCCTGCACGACCGCCTCGACCGGGTCGACGGCGAGCAGCACCCGGCGCACGGGCGCGTCCGGGTCGCCGCAGACCAGCCCCACGGCGTCCCACGACTCTGCCCAGGCCGGCGGGTAGAGGTCCTCGAGCACGGCGACGACGTCGGACAGGCGCACGGTCACCGCGCGAGGCTAGGACCTGCCGCCACGCGCGCCCGAGTTGTCCGGTTCGTCCCGCGTCCTGCCCGAAACCGCTGCGGACGGCGCCGGTCCCTGTCGAGACTCCTCCCGACGAGGGGAGTCGGGTCGTGCGAGTCGGGACGAGGGGGCGCCTGGGCGCCGTCGCCGTGGCGGTCGGTGTCGGGCTGAGCTGCATCCCGGCGTCGGCCGGTCCGGTCGTGGCCGAGCCGGGCGCCGTGTCGGCGTACTTCTTCGGCGACAGCCTGATGGGCGGCACGGGCACCTCGCCGAAGCGCCCCGTCATGGCCCGCATCGCGGCCGCCCGGCTCGGCTGGGACGTCGAGGTCGACGCCTGGGGTGGCACCGGCTGGACGACGACCGGCCGCTCCCCCGGCTACCTCGACCGCCTGCGGCGGCCCGGTGCGCTGTCCGGCTCGTACGACGTCGTGCTGCTCGAGGGCGGCACGAACGACGCCCGCAACGCCGGGGACCCCGAGCTCGTGCGCAGCTCGGTGCAGGCCGTCGTCGCGGAGGTGCAGCGCCGGCAGCCGCAGGCGCAGGTCGTCCTCATGGGCGCCTACGACCCGCCGCCGCCCGGCCGCGCCGACCCGCGCCGCACCGTCGTCGACGACGTCGTGGAGGAGGTCGCGGACGAGCTCGACCTGCCGTTCTTCAGCCCGCTGTCCGGGCGCTGGACGGTCGGCCAGCCACCGTCGTTCCTGCACCCCGACCGGCTGCACCCGACCGCGCGCGGCTACGGCGTCATGGGCGCGCGAATGGCCGCCGAGCTCGGCGCGCTCGACCTGCCGGACGGCGCGAGCGACGCCGCGGCCCAGGCGGACGTCCGCTGACGGCGGTGGACCCAGACAGACTCGAACTGCCGACCTTCGCCTTGTAAGGGCGCTGCTCTACCAACTGAGCCATGGGTCC
>CAXTFU010000067.1:0-14876 GCA_964243385.1 uncultured bacterium
CCTGGTCGCAGGCACGTACCCGGCCCTGCGGGCCGCCGCCATCGAACCCATCACCGCCCTGCGCGGCGGGCTGTAGCCCGGCTGCCCCGCCCGTCCCAGGTCCGCTGTCGGGTCGGCCGGCACGTCCCGGGTGGGCGCCTGCGCGAGGACATGGCGGAAAGTTGTGGTGCTGGCGAGTTAAGGCCGGCTGCCGTCGGCGTTGCCGACCTGGACCTTCTCGCCGGTGCCGCTGTCGGCTGCGCGTCCCCAGATCCGGGCTTCGACCGGCTCCACGTGCCGCGGTCCTGTCATGGCCAGTTCCGAGCAGCCATTGACATCGTGGATAAAGGTCGTAAGGTTACGACGTAAGGACAGGGCGAGGGGCCGCCACCGGGCCGCCCCGGCTCTTCCCGAGAGGACACCGCCATGACCAGCCAGCCCAACCAGCCCGACCGGCCCAGCTCCCCTACGGCCCGTACCGCGGCCGGCACGCGCACCGGCCGCACCGGACGGCTCGTCGGGGCCGCAGGTCTGGCCCTGCTCGGCGCCGCGACCCTCGGGACGCTCACCGCCGGGTCGCCTGCGGCACTGGCCGCCGACGCCCGCCCCGCCGCGTCCGAGGCGGCAACGACCTCGTCGACGTCCGAGCTCCTCAGCCCGAGCCGCAAGGAGGCAAAGCCCGCGCGCCTGGTCGCGTCGTGGCTCAGGATGTGGAACGGCGACTACAGCCAGGCCGACACGCTCATCGCCCCGTCGTTCCGCCTGCACGCCGCGATGATGGACGGCGGAGACGGCAGCGCCGTCGACAGCCCGCAGGCCCTCGTCCGCTGGATCGCGTCGACCCGGGTCGCCGTCCCGGACCTTGCGTTCACCGTGGAGGTCGGGCCGCTGGTCGACGGGGACCACATCGTCGTCCGCTGGCAGGCCCGCGGAACGTACGCAGGCGGCGTGCCCGGGGCCCGGGCGCCTGTCGGTACGGCGGTCGACTTCACCGGCACCGACATCCTGCGCGTCGAGCGCGGCCAGCTCGCGGAGTACTGGGTCAACTCCGACACCCTCGCCCTGCTCACCCAGCTGCAGGTCGGCGGAGCCGCCTGACGCACTCCCCGCCCCGCTGCCGTCCCGGCCCGGCACGACCCGTCGTCAGCCGAGCGCAGCACAGGACGCACACGAGCCGACCGGCCGACGGCCGAACCGGCGAACCCACGCGCGAGGAGCCCCCATGAGCACCAGCGACACGTCCTCCGGCCCGGCCCCGTCGGGGTCCCCGGTGCAGGTCACCGAAGTCGTCCTGCCCGGCATCGTCGAGCCCTCCGGACTGCTGCTGCGGACCCGGGAGCTGCCCGCTCCGGGCCCCGCGCAGGCGCTGGTCGCCGTGGAGGCCAGCGGCGTGTCGTTCGCGGAGCAGTCAATGCGCCGCGGTCGCTACCCGGGGCAGCCGAGGTTCCCGTTCGTGCCCGGCTACGACCTGGTCGGCACGGTGATCGCGACCGGGCCCGGCGTGGACCCGGCCCTGACCGGCCGGCGCGTCGCGGCGATGACCAAGACCGGGGGCTGGGCCAGCCACGCGCTGCTGCCCGCCGCCGACCTGGTGCCGGTCCCGGACGGCCTTGACCCGGCCGAGGCCGAGACCCTCGTTGTCAACGGCGTCACCGCCTGGCAGATGCTGCACCGCAAGGCCCGCGTACGCCCGGGCGGGACGATCCTGGTCCTCGGCGCGAACGGCGGCGTCGGCACGACCTTGGTGCAGCTCGCCGCCCTCCACGGCGTGCGCGTGATCGGCACTGCCAGCGCCCGCCACCACGACGCTCTCCGGGCTCTGGGCGCCCTCCCCCTGGACTACGCCGACCCGGACCTCGCCGTCCGCGTCCGCGAGCTCGCGCCCGGCGGCGTGGACGCCGCGTTCGACCACCTGGGCGGCGTCAGCCTGCACCGCTGCTGGCAGCTGCTCGCGCCCGGGGGGACCCTGGTCAGCTACGCCATCGCCGCCAAGGTCGCCGAGGGCGGGTCGATCTACCCCGCGTTCTTCGCCACCCTGGCCCGACTGGTCACGTGGGACCTGCTGCGCAACGGCAAGCGGGCGACCTTCTACGACCTGTGGTCCGGTCACCGGCTGCGCCGGCGCGCCTTCCGCGCCCGTACCCATGAGGACCTGACCACCGTCCTGACCCTGCTCGCCGACGGCGCCCTCACCGCGCAGGTCGCCGCGCGGATCCCCCTCGCCCGGGCCGCGGAGGCGATGTTGCTCGCCGAGTCCCACACCGTCCGCGGCAAGGTCGTCCTCATACCCTGACCTGCCCACGACCCAGCCGGTGCACCTCGAGCCGGCCGCCCCCCTCGACGAATGGTGACGACGGTGAGCACGACCCCCACGACACGTCCGGCGCCCCGCGCGACGGGGGACCTGCGTCCGCGCAACCGCCGCGGGCACGGAAGCCTGCTGCGAGACGAGATCCTCGTCGCCGCAGCGCACCTGCTCGACGAGACCGGCGACGAGCAGGAGGTGACGCTGAGAGCGGTGGCCCGCCACGTCGGCATCAGCGCGCCCTCGATCTACCAGCACTTCGCCGACCGCCAGGCCATCCTGCTCGCGCTGGCCGAGGACGCCTTCGTCTCGCTCAGCGGCCGGCTGCGCCAGGCCGCCACGGACGCCGGCGCCGACCCGGTAGGCCGCCTGCTCGCGGCGTGCCACGCCTACCTGGACTTCGCCGCCACCTCACCGCAGCGCTACCGGGTGATGTTCGGAGGGCTGTGGAACGTCCAGCAGGCCGTGCGGGACCGGTCCGTCGCCGCCGTCGACGCCGAACAGCTGGGACAGGACGCCCTCGGCGTGCTGACGGCGGGCTTGACCGAGTGCGTGCTCGCCGGCCGGTCCAGCAGCACCGACCCGCACACGGACGCCGTCGCCCTGTGGCTCGGACTGCACGGACTGGCCCACCAGCGCTCGGTCGTCTCCGCCTTCCCGTGGCCGGCCGACATCGCCGAGCACCTCATCCGCCCGCTCGCCCGCCTGTAGACGCGGTGAGGACCGCGGTCGCCGCAGCCGGGACGGCATGAGCAGCCTGTCCTCCCTCGGGGTGCTCGGCGTCCTCGCCGTGCTCGCCGGGTCCACCGTGGTCCTGGTGTGCTTCGTGCCGTACGTCGCCTGGAGCTACCGGCGGTACGGGGTCGTGCAGCCCGGCCGCGCCGTCCTGCTGATGGCGGCAGCGCTGTACGCGGTCGGGCTGTGGACGTACACGATCCTCCCGCTGCCCGCGGACCCGCAGCAGTGGTGCGCCGCGCACACCACCGTGCCGCAGCTGCGCCCGCTGCAGCTCGTCCGGGACATTGCGCGGCTCGGCCCGGCAGGGCTCAGCAACCCGGCGCTGCTCCAGGTCCTGCTCAACCTGGCGCTATTCGTGCCGCTGGGAGCGCTCGTCCGCGCCCTGAGCCGCTGGTCGCTGCTCCGGACCCTCTCGGTCGGGCTCGCCGTGTCGCTGCTCGTCGAGCTCACCCAGCTGTCCGGCAACTGGGGTCTGTACCCCTGCGCCTACCGGCTGTTCGACGTCGACGACCTGCTCGTCAACACGACCGGCGCCGGTCTCGGAGTGCTCGCCGCACCCGTCCTCACCCGCTTGGCACGTCGCCCGGCCGAGAGGTCGCCGCGGTCCGCGGCGCCGGTCACCACCGGCCGCCGCCTGCTCGGGATGCTCGCCGACGTCGTCTCGGTGCACCTGCTCGGCGCGGTGCTGTGGGCGGCGCTGGTCCTGCTGTCCCTGGCGACGGGCAGCGGCCGGACCGACGGCCTGCCGTCGTGGCAGCAGGCCATGGCCACCGAGGCAGTGCCGGCCCTGGTCCTGCTGCTGCTGGTCCCCCGCCTGAACGACGGCGCGACGGTGGGCCAGCTCGCCACCGGCCTGCGCCCCGTGCGCCCCGACGGCTCGCCCCCTCTCGACCGGCAGGTGCTGCTTCGCTTCACTTCGGGTTCGGGTGTCTACTTCCTGCTCCTGGCCGGCGACGACGTCGTGAGCGGCAGCGCGCTCGGCTCGCTGGCACGCCTGCTCGCGGTCGTCAGCGTCCTGCTCGCCTGGCGCAGCTCCGGCCACCGCGGCCTGTCGGGATTTGCGGCCGGCGTGACGGTGCTCGACGCCCGCAGCGCTCCCGCCGCCGCCCGGACCGTCCAGGAAGGCTCCGGGTGGGAGCTGCGGCGGATGAGCACCGCGGTGCTCACCCTGGCGGGCACGGCGTACCTGTCCCTGCTGCTGCTCGGGGTCATCGCCGACGCCTCCACGGCGGCGGGGACGGTGGCCGTGCTCGTCGTCGTCGTCGCCTTTGCCGGCCTGACCGTGGGCCTGACGCTCTATCTGTTGGTCAACGGCCTGATCATGCTGCGGCGCGAGCGCCGGTCGCTTGGCAACGGGCTGTCCCTGCTCGCCGGCCTGGGTGCGGGGGCGCTGCTCACCGGCTCCCTGCTCGCTCTGACGTACGGCTCCGGCTGGGTGGTGGTGGCCGCCGTCAGCGCACTGGCCGTGTCCGGGTACCTGGGGTTCCTGCTGACGGCATTCATCGCCTACGGGCTGCTGTACGGCCGGCTGCCGCCCACCCCCGGGTTCGACACCATCGTCGCGCTCGGGTCCGGGCTGCTCGGCTCGAGGGTCCCGCCGCTGCTGGCCAGCCGCCTGGACCGAGCCGCCGAGGTGTTCGACGCCGAGCGGGCGCTCGGCAACCAGCCACAGGTGATCTGCTCGGGCGGACGCGGGGCGGGCGAGTCGGTCGCCGAGGCCACGGCCATGGCGGCGTACCTGCGGAGGCGAGGGGTACCGGCCGAGGTCGTCGTCGAGGAGGACCGCTCGCGCAGCACCGAGCAGAACCTGCAGTACTCCTGGGCCATGGCCCAGGCCCGTGGCGGACGGCGGATGGTCGCGGTCACCAACGACTTCCACGCCTTCCGTGCCGCACTTCTCGCACGCGAACTCGGGGTTCCGGCACAGGTCGTCGGCTCGTCCACCGCCCGCTACTATTTCCCGAGCGCGGTGCTCCGGGAGTTCGTCGGGGTCCTGTCGCGACGACCCGTCGCCTACGGCTCCTGCAGCGTCCTGCTCGCCGCGTCGGCCGGAGCGCTGGCCCGCCTCGCGTTGCCGTGACGGGCCCCTGGCCCCCGGACCGGCCGCCAGCGGGCCGGCGCCGGGCCGGCATCACGCCTTCGGAGTCTGCTGAGGTGCTCCGCGTGCTGGCTGGCTGTCGAGGGGTACCGCTCGCTACGACGCGTGGTGCTGCCTGCCGTTGCAGGCGCTGACGCTGGTCACGGGCGCGAACGGGTCGGGGAATCCCAGCCTCCACCAATCCCTGCGCCTGTTGGCGGGCACCGCCCGCCGGCGGGGCTGTGGCCGCGCTGGCCCAGGAGGGAGGCCTGCCCTCGACCCTGCGGGCGGGCCCGGGGAGGATCGCCCGCGCCGTACGCGACGGCCAGCAACCGGTGCACGGGACCGTGCGCACCGCTGCGGTCGCTCTGCGGCTGGCTTCGCCGCGGAGAACTTCGGCTACGCCATCGGCTTAGGCCTCCCGGCGCCCGACAGGTCGACGACGCTCTTTAGACCCGGACATCAAGCGCGAAGCGGTCTGCAACGGTCTGGTCCTGCGGGCGGCCGCACTGCTCCCCCAGCGGGCCGGGCCGGTCGTGCTGGTCCGCGACGACCGGGGCGGGTGGCAGGACGGAGGCCGACGGCTCTGACCCGGCGACAGCCTGCTCAGCGGGGTGGTCGACCCGCTCGCCGTCCAGGAGGTACTCGCCGTGAGAGACCAGGTCCGATCCTGGCGGTTCTGCGACGGTTCCCACACCGACGCCGTAGCGACGGCCCGATCCGACCAAGTCGGCACGTTCACCTCCGTGCTGGACCAGGACGGCGGCGCCCTTGCCGCCGCCCTGCAGACCCTGCCGGAGCTCGGCCTCAGGCAGCGCCTCGACGACGCAGCCGAGGGACCTTCCCGGCAGTCGGGTGCAGGTCAGCGCCGGTGATGCCGGTGTGCTCCACCTGCGCCCACATCAGCACGGGTTCCTCCGGCCGTTGGCGGCGGCGGAGCTGTCGGACGGCACCCTGCGGTACCTGCTTTGGGCAGCAGCGCTGTTCAGTCCGCGTCCACCCGCGCTCCTCGTGCTCGGCGAACCCGAGACCCGCCTGCACCCGACCTGCTGCCGCCGCTAGCGCGCTTGGTCGCCGACGCCAGCCGTCGCGCCCAGGCCGTCGCCGTGACCCACTCGGCGGTCCTGCAGGAGGTGCTCGAGCACACGCAGCCCGAGCTGTAGCACGTGCCCTTCACCAAGGACTTCGGCCAGACCGAGGTGTCCGGGCAGTCACGCCTGGACGAGGCGGCGTCGCAGTAGCCGAGTCGGTGAGGGCGGATCAGGATCCGGCTGACGACACCTCAGACAGCCGGTCGCCGAGGTTTTGCAGCCCTGTGTGGGGTGCCGCCGGCAGGTGCTCAAGGGCAGTCTCGGCCGGCGAGCCGCCGCCTGCCGGGTGGGGCTCCCACAGGCAGGTGGCGACCACGGCGTCGTGCCCGCGCCGGCGGCGGGGATCCGTGGGCAGCGCGCCCAGGGCGTCCGTCGCGGCGGCGCGCAGCGCCTCGGCGGCGTCCCCGGCAGCGACGAGTACCAGGGCCGTCGCGGCCAGCCGGCTGCCGACGAGCCCGCCGCGCTGGTGCCAGCGCAGATGGGCCTGGCGCACGGCGTCGTCGAACTCGCCCCGCGGCAGGCGGGACGGCCGGGCACCTGCGGGAGGCGGCGCGGCGGCTGCGCGGCGCCGACGCGCAGCCGGAGCCACTCGTCGGAGGAGGTCCGCCGCCGGTCGGTGCCGGACAGGCCCCCGAACACCGGCCGGGAAGCGATGACGGCCCTCGTGCGACCCAGCCGCTGGGCCGCACGTCGGCGTCTCGGTAGACCAGGAAGCCGTGCACCAGGCCCGTCGAGCGGGAGACGGCCGACATCGAGCGCCAGTGCACCAAGTCCATCCCACCGGGGAGGGCTATCGGGCGGGGTAGACCGCGAACCGGGTCAGGGCGATGTGCTCGCCCGGGGACACCGGCGCGATCCTGGTCGATCGTCCCTGGACCACTAGGTGATCCTCGTCAGCCGCATCCGCGAGCGGTGGACCTGCACGGGCCACGTCTCCGGGGCCATCACGGAGGGGGTCGAGGGCACCTCACGGGTCATCTTGGCGTCCGCCGCCATCGTGACCGCCGTCTTCGCCGCCTTTGCGCTAGGCCCGGATGTCTTCCTCAAGGGCCCTGGGATCGGATGGCGAGCGCGTTCCTCGTCGACGCCACTATCGTCCGGATGCTCCTGGTCCCGGCAGTCACGCAGCTGCTCGGCGCGCGCCACTAACGGGGGCCGCGCCAGATCGCCCGGCTCCTTCCCGAGGTCAGCATCGAGGGTCCGGCCGAGCATCACGTGCGACCCGCACGGTCCGGCCGCGGCGCTTCCGTTGCCCGTCGTGTGTACGCATCCGCCGCCTGAGATCTCACTGTTCCCGGGCGGTGCACGGCGCCCTGCTGGGGATCTTTCGTTGGCTGGAGCGCCGAGCGGTCCAGGTGCTGTAGAGCAGGGTGACGGCGATGCCGGGCAGGGCGTCCTGGGCCCGCAGGTCCGGAGCGGAGGCGTCACCGGGCCCGGAGAAGCCCTCGGTGGACGCGGCCAGCTCGTACACGACGTTGACGACTGCGTGCAGCGCCACCGCGGCCTCGATCCCGCCGGTCCGCAACGACAGCCAGCACATCGCCAGAGCGAACACCGCCAGGTCCGCGACGGCCCATGGGTCGCGGGTTCCGTGCAGCCCGACGAACACCGCTGAGGACAGCACCGCAGCAACCCGGGCGGAGCCGGTCCAGGACACCAGCGTCTGGACCAGCCAGCCGCGGGCTAGGTACTCCTCGGCAGCAGCCTGAAGCGGGACGAGCAGCAGCACGACCGCCGCGATTGCCGCGTACCTGCCCCAGCCCGGCCAGCTCGCCGTCGGCGTCGCGCCGTCCGAGGCGGACACCACGAGCACGTGCACCGTCACCAGGGCCAGGGCGGGGCCCAGGCAGGTCGCCAGCCAGCGCCAGCGGACCCTGCCCTCGACGCTGGACAGCGACCCGGCCGGGCGGCCGGCGACCCAGCGGACGGTCAGAAGGACAGCCGGCAGAAGCACGGCGACGGCCGCCAGGCCCAGCGCGCTGTCCCAGACCGGATCTGTCAGCCCGTCCGCTGTGCTGGCGACCCCGGCGAGCGCCGCCACGCCCGTGCAGGCGCCGACGGCACTGACGACCAGGACCGCCGACAGCGGGAGCAGGGTCGACAGCTCGACGACCGGGCGCCAGCGGCCGGTGCGCCCATGCAGCGCGAGACGGTCGTACGTCAGGCCCTGGGAGGCGACGGTGGCACCGGGGTCGAGGGACACCGCAGGCACGGTACAGGCGCCGGCCCGGCCCACCGGCTCAGCGATCGGCACTACCTGAACGGCCCAGTCCGACCGGTGGCTCGCGGGCCCGCACGCACGCGCGTGCGCTGCTGCTCCGCGCCGACTGCAACGCGAGCGGCGGAGGGCTACTGCCGCTCCTGCGTGGCGCGGCGCAAGAAGCGCTGGGCTCGCCTTTGCTAGGCGGTGGCTCGAGTCAGGCCGAGGGCGAGTGCGCGGAGCTGGACGCGCACGACCCGAGTCATGAGTGGCCGCAGAAGTCGCCAGGAGAGACCTCGAGACGGCCAGTCGCGGCTCAACCGCAGCCTCGTCCCGCCGTCACCGTCGTCCTCGAGTTCGGCCTGGAGCTCCTGGTGCATGCCTGCCTGCATCGACGCATCTCGCAGGCGCCACGTGACGCTCCGCTGAGGTAGCACATGCAGAACGTCCCGTGCCCACGGACGCCCGCTTGCATCCTCGAGGTACTGCACCCGATCGCCTTCTCCCGCGACGAACTTGTAATTGGGCTGCCACTCCCCGACCCTGACCGGGTCTACGACGACGTCCCAAAGCGTCGCTGCGGAGGTCGGCAGCACCTGGGTGTAGCAGGCGTGGTTCCAGGCGAAGCCGTTCGGCAGGGGGCTCCTTTGCTCGGGCGCGCGCGCATGGCCGCGGCAGGCGGGTCCTGCTGCCGGACTGTCCTCCGCCGCCGATGCACGAAGGGCGTCGACGTCCACGCGAAGGCGTTCCAGCAGGCCCAGGACGCGGTGCCCGCCGCTGCTGATGAGCGTGACCAGCAGCGAGCGGTCGTCCGATCGGTAAGCGGACTCGTCCATGACCTGACGGGCGCGGCCACTGAGCGGCACCGCAATCGCCCTGGTCATGTCCCGCGCCGTCGTCGTTGCTGCGTCCCCTGGTGCGGGGCTTACTCCGAGCGCGCCGAGCCGGTGAAGGTCCTCGGCGACGACCGCGGTCCGCGCTGAGCGCAGGTCCATGCCCGCGGCGCCGAGCAGCCGCGCGCTCGGCCCGCCGGCGCTCAGCAGTCCGAGCAGGAGGTGGTCGACGTCGACCTCCGTGTGGCCCAGCGCTATTGCCTCAAGCGCCGCCGCTACTCGTATCTGGTGCATGCTGGTCATCAGGGCGCCGTGGCGGGTGGGGCCGGCGTCGGCGATCGACTTCTTTCTTGCGTTCACGATGAGCTCCTGTTGTCGTTGGCCGTCCGGACGCGACGGGCGTACTTGCGGTGGACGGCCTGGCGGGTGACCCCGAGGTCGGCCGCGACTTCGGACCAGGAGGCGCCACTAGCGAGGGCCGCTTCCACCTGTGCGAGTTCCAACGTCTCGAGGAGGCGCCGCAGAGCCGCGCAGGCGCGCAATCCTCTCGCGTGGTCCGAGGCGTCGGCCGCCGCACTCGCGAGCTGCGGCGCGTCCATGTCGTCAACATATGTTGCTGGTACCGGGGCTGTCAACACGTGTTGCTGGCGGTCGATCCCGTGTGTTGGTCGACCATCGGGACGGGCTATACGTGGCGCGTCCGCTTTGGTAGCGGCGACTTGCGACTTCCGGCGTTGCCCGTGCGCGAGACCCGACTGTCGCGACACCTCGGCGGCCCGGAGGCCACGCGGCGGCACGCATCCGTCCATGACGAACATGTGCAGCCCAGGAACACCCGCATAGCGGTAACCGGACACCACCACATTCGGCTCCTAACGCGAGCGCAGCCCGGGCCCGCAGCAGCAGCGCCCAGCGCAGGCACAGCACGACGCAGCCACCGGCGGCGCCGATAGCCGTGGCGAGCCGGACGGTCGGACGGTCGGACGGTCGGACGGTCGGACGGTCGGACGGTCGGACGGCAAGTTGGTGCTGGATGTCCAGCCGCGGCTGAGCGGGGAGTGCACCTGCATCCCGCCCTCGCCGCGGTGCGGGCTGTGCGGCCGTTTCTCGCGTCCCGCACCCGTACACGTCGGCGCGGTTGCTGAGCAGCGGCTTCGCGTCGGCCCGACGGTCAACCCGCAGGCGCGCGTCCCGGACCATATGACCGCTCTCAGCGTGAGACGGCGCTGTGGCCTGCGCCTTGCGATTCGCCGGCGGCACGGGGTCCGCGCCGCTCCTGCGACCGGCCGTCCGCGGCGGCGGCGGCGGCGGCGAGAGCCTCTCGGTTAGCGCAGTGCGCTAGCGGCTCGCCGGCCAGAAAGCGGCCTGCGTCGGCGGCCAGCATCTCGGCGGCGCGCACGGCGGTCTGCTTGCTGGCCCCTGCCAGGTGGGGCGTGAGGACAACGTTGCGGGTGCTGAGCAGGCGTGCGCCGGCGGGTACTGGCTCGTCGGGGTAGACGTCGAAGGCGGCGCCGAACAGGTGCCCGGTGTCCAGGGCGTCGCATGCGGCGTCGTAGTCGAGCAGCGATCCGCGGGCGCAGTTGACGAGTACCGAGCCGCGCGGCAGCGCGGCGATCTGTGCCGCCCCGATCATGTGTCGGGTCTCGGCGGTGGCCCGTGCGTGCAGCGACACGATCGTCGATCGCGCGAGAAGCTCCGCCAAGGCGACGAGGCGGACGCCCGGCTCGAGGTTGGCCGGGTCGACGTACGGGTCGGCGACGAGGACGTCCGCGCCGAAGCCCTGCAGGATGCGGGCGACGCGGCTGCCGATCGCGCCGTAGCCGATCAGGCCTACGGTGCTGCCGGAGATCTCGGGGCCGACCTGCTCGTACTGGTAGAGGTCGCCGCGCCAGGTGCCGGCGGTCAGCTCGGCGTGCGTCTGCGGGATGCGCCGGACTGCTGCGAGCAGCAGGCCCACCGTGTGTTCTGCGGTTGCAACGGCATTGCGCCCGGGGGCGAAGGTCACCGCGACGCCGTGCCGAGTGGCCGCCTGCAGGTCGGTGTTGACCGGACCGCCGCGGGCGACGCCGAACAGCTCGAGGTCGGGGCAGGCGGCGAGGATCCGCTCGGTCAGGGGCGCCATCTGGGTCAGGCAGATCCGCCGCCCGCGGAGCGCGTCGATCATCTGCTCCTCGGTGCCGGACGCCTCGTCGACGTCACCGACGCGGCCGAAGGGCTCGACCGGCCACGGCAGCGTCAGCTCCGCGACGTCGAGCGGCGCGCGCACCACGTCCTGGAGGCAGCGCAGCAGCAGGTCGTTGCGCACGAAGTGGTCACCGGCGAGCAGGACGGGCGTGGTCATGCGCTTCCTTCGAGGGTCGGGGTAAGGGGGACGGCCGGCGCGGCGACGAACCGCTGCACCGGGGTGTTGAACTCGACGACGGCGGTCCGGCCGTCGACGTGCAGGAGCTCGGTCAGCGCGCAGTTGCGGACGGCGGGGAACAGCCGGCGGTACTCCTTGAGGGGAACGCCGATGAGCGAGCACAGGGCCAGCCGGATGACCGTGGTGTGGGCGACGACGAGCACGCGGCCGTCCGGGTGCGCGCGGCAGACGTCGTCCAGGCAGGCGGTGAAGCGCTCGGCGGCCGCGACCGGGTCCTCGCCCTCGGGCAGGTGGTCCAGGACGGGATCGGCACGGAACGCCTGCAACGCGACGGGGAAGCGCGACTGCATGTCGCCGACGGTCATGCCCTCCGCAGCCCCGAAGTCCAGCTCGCGCAGCCGTTCGTCCACGGCCAGCGGGACCCCGGTGGCACGCGCGCAGGCCTGTGCCGTGAGCCGCGCCCGGGTGAGCGTGGAGGACCAGATCGCGGACAGGCCGGCTGTGCGAGCCCAGCCGGCGAGCTGCTGTGCCTGTTCGACGCCCTCGCTGGTCAGGGCGACGTCGCTGACGCCGGCGTACCGGTTGTCTGCGTGCCACTCGGTTTGCCCGTGGCGCACGAGCACCAGTGCTGTCACCGTCCGACCCCCTGTCGCGCGGCACCGGCGACCGGCCCAGGCAGCCATCCGCGTTCCTCCAGCGCGCCGACCAGCGTGAGGTAGGAGTCGTCGTAGCGCCCGACACGGTCGGCGCGGGGCTCGACCACCTTCGAGACGTGCACCATCCGGGCCGCGACGGTCGCCAGGTCGATGCCGCCGGAGGCGGCGAGCACCGCCATGCCGAGCGCCGGTTCGGGGTCGCGGGTCAGCGTCAAAGGTCGGCCGAGGACGTCCGCCCGGAGCTGGTTCCACAGGCGGCTGCGGGTCGCACCGCCGCTGAGAACGATGTCGCCGTCGACGGGCGCGCCGAGCAGCTGCAGGGTGTCGAAGCACAGGCGTTCCACGTAGGCGACTCCTTCCAGGACGGCGGCGTAGGCCTCGCCCTCGCTGGCCGGTGTTCCGAGGGTGAAGCCGCGGGCTGCGGGGGCGGTGAAGGGGAAGCGCTCGCCGTGCTGCGTCAGCGGGTAGGTGACGGCTTGAGCGGGCTCGGCGCCTCGTGCCGCGAGCTCGAGCGCGTCCAGGTCGGCGCCGGGCCAGCGGTGCGCGACCGCGCCGGCGCCGGTGCTCGACGCGCCCCCGGGCAGCCAGCCGCCGTCCGGTGCCCGGTGGGAGTAGACGACTCCGTTCGGGTCGTGAAGCAGCGACCGGGTGACGCCCTTGAGCACCAGGGTGGTGCCGAGCACGCTGTTCCAGCTGCCCGGCTGCAGCGCGCCGGAGCCCAGCTGGGCGGCGCAGCCGTCGGTCATGCCGGCGATCACCGGGGTGCCGGCGGGTATGCCCGTCGCCTCGGCCGCTGCCGGGCAGACGTGGCCGAGCAGGGCACCGGAGCGTACGAGGGGCGGCAGGACCGACGCGGGCACGCCGAGGGCGTCCATCACGTCGTGTGGCCAGTCCTCGTCGATGAGGTGGGCGCCGGTCTTGAGGCTGTTGCTGAGGTCGCTGGCGACGTCCGTGCCGACCAGGCGCCGGTTGATCAGGTCGACCTGGGACGCCAGCCGCCCGGTCGCGGCGGCGTGCGGGTGCTCCGCGAGCAGCCACAGCAGCTTGGGCAGAGCCCAGGACGGCTGCATGCGCTGGTAGCCGAGCGAGCTCCAGACGTGAGCTCCGGCCTCGTTGACGGCGGTGGCCTGCTCGGCGGCGCGGCCGTCGTCGTACATCAGCGCTGGGGTGAGGGGCCGGCCGTCGGCACCGGTGAGCAGCACCGTGCCGGAGGTGCCGTCGACGGCGACGCCGCGGACGCGGTCCGCTTGCACGCCTTCGAGGGCTCGACCGGCGGCCGCGGCCGCGCCCGCCCACCACGCGTCGGGGTCCTGCTCGTGGCGTCCGGCGTCTCTTCGGCTGGTCAGCGGTGAGCTGCCGGTGCCGAGCACCTCGCCGGTGTCGGTCGCGGCGACGGCGCGCACGCTCTGCGTGCCGAGGTCCAGGCCGACCCAGACGTCGTCGGCGCTCATTGCCCGCTCCCCGCAGGCCCGGGCCGGCGGGCTGCTGGGCGGAGCGCGACGAAGGCGTCGTAGGCGTCGGCGTAGCGGGCGGCGTTGGCGGCGTCGGGTTCGAAGCAGGCGGAGGGGCGCACCTGCGAGCGCGCTGCTTGCTCGATGTCGGGCGATGCGCCGGTCGCCACCGAGCCGATGAGCATTGCGCCGCGTGCGCCGACCTCCGAGTCGGCGGAGCGCAGGACCGGCAGGCCGGTCATATCGGCGATGATCTGCAGCCACAGGTCGCTGGCCGCGCCGCCGCCGCATGCGCGCAGTTCGAGCGACGCGGAGCCGGACGCGCGCAGGCAGTCGCGCACGACGAGGCTGAGCCCCTCGAACGCCGCGCGCGCGAGGTCCTCGGGGCCGTGCTCGCGCGTGATGCCGGCCAGCAGGCCGCGCACGCCTGGATCCAGGAACGGGGCGCGCTCGCCGCTCGGCGACAGGTAGGGCAGGAACGTGAGCCCTTGGGCACCGGCCGGGCTCCGCGCCGCCACGATGCCCAGTTCTTGGGCGCTGCCGATGCCGAGCAGCTGGCAGGCCCATGTCAGGACGCCGGCCCCGGCCAGTGTCGGGAAGGCTCGCATCATCCTGTCGGGGGCCCCCGACGGGATCGTCAGGCCGGCCGGGACACCGTCCAGGCGCGCGGTACCGGTCACAGTCTCGGTGCACAGCGTCGTCCCGAGCACCGTGCACGTCTGCCCGTCGCTGACGGCGCCCGAGCCGAGGGCGGTCGAGACGATGTCGTAGGGCGCGAGCACGACTGGCAGCCCGGCGGGCAGGCCCGTGGCCGCCGCCGCGGCGGCGCGGAGCGGGGAGATCCGGTTGTCGTCTCGGCGGATGGGCGGCAGCAGGTCCGCCTCCTGCTCCAGCCCGAACAGCGCGAGCAGCGCTGGGGAGTAGTCGCGGGTCCGGAGGTCGAGGAACGGCGCGGCTGCGTCGGACTCGTCCGCGGCGATGTCGCCGGTGAGCTGCAGGAAGATCCAGCCGCCGCAGGTCAGCGACGCGGCCGAGTCGGCCAGCCGCTGCGGGTCGTGCTCGTGCAGCCAGGACAGCAGGGCGGATGCCAGGCCGGGGATCCGCGCGGCGGGCCGCGATGGCCACGTGGCCGGGATCAGGGCAGCGATCGCGGCCGGGATCAGGCCCACGACCCACCCTGGCCC
>CAXTFU010000067.1:14886-17140 GCA_964243385.1 uncultured bacterium
CGTTCGGCATGCCCGCCGACGACAGGGAACCGTTGATCCGGAACGCCTGCTCGAGCACGCCGTCCGCGGCCCAGGACCGGGTGCGGTCGGCGGCCCGGCCGTCGTTCCACAGCAGCGCCGGGCCGGTGGGCGCGCCCGACCGGTCCACCAGCCAGCAGCCGTCGCCCTGCGCGGTGACGGCGAGGAAGTCGACCTCGTCGTCGAGCGCGTCGACGACCGCCCGGACGGTCCGCTCGACCGCCTGCCAGACGGCCGTCATGTCCTGCTCGGCCCAGCGGGTCCGCGGCCGGCTGACCGTGAGCGGCTCGCGTTCGATCTGCTGCTCGCGGCCGTCGCCGGTGAACGCGACCGCCTTCACCAGGGTCGTTCCTGCGTCCACGCACACCACTGCCATGTCGACTCCTCCGGGACCGGTGCTCAGGCCCGGCCCGAGGAGGCCCTCGAGCGCCGGGCGACGGAGTCCAGCGCCACCGCGAGCAGCAGCACCACGCCGGTGACGATGAAGCGGTAGGACGAGTCGAGGTTGAGCAGGGTGAGGCCGCTGGAGATCGACTGGATGACCAGGATCCCGAGCAGCGCCGCGAAGGCGCTGCCCCGGCCGCCGAACAAGCTGGTCCCGCCGATGACGGCGGCGGCGATCGCGTTGAGGTTGACGTCGCCGCCGCCGCTGCTCTGGTTGGCCGCTGCGAGGCGCGACGCGGCGAGGACGCCGCCGACGGCGGCGAACGTGGCCGCGAGCACGAACGTCGACGTGTACACGGCCCGCACGTCGATGCCGGCGCGGCGGGCTGCTTCGGGGTTGCCGCCGACGGCGAACACCGACATGCCCCAGCCGGTCGAGGTGAGGGCGTAGTGCAGGACCAGCACGAGGCCGACGAACAGCACGAACATCCAGCCGATGCCGCGGGCGCGGCCGAGGTACCAGACGGCGAGCAGCAGGACGACCAGCAGCGCGCCGCTGCGGGCGAGCAGGACCTGCAGCGAAGCGCTCGACAGCCCGGCGGCTCGCCTCCGCCGGGCGTGGAGCTGTCCGACCGCGAGCAGGCCGCCGGCCCCGAGCACGGCGAGCACGTACGCCAGCCAGGTCGGGACGAACGCCTGCTGGGCGAAGAACACCAGCGAGGAGTCGAACGGCAGGTTGATGGAGCCGGCGGTGCCGAGGACCTTGATCTGGACGCCGAGCAGGGCGAGCAGGCCGGCGAGGGTGACCACGAAGCTCGGCACGCCGAGGCGGTTGAAGGCCTGGGCGTACACCCACCCAACGGCGGCGCCGAGCAGCACCGCGGCGGCGATGGCCAACACGGCCGGGCGGCCCTGGCCGACGAACAGGACTGCGAGCACCGCCGCCGACAGGCCGCTGATCGAGCCGACGGACAGGTCGATCTGGCCGACCAGGAGCACGCAGACGACGCCGAGCGCGATGACACCGACCGGTGCGCACTCCATCAGCAGGTTCGACAGGTTCCGGCTCGACAGGAAGATCGGGTTCAGGGCCTGCAGCACCGCCCAGATGACGACGAGCCCACCGAGCACCGGCAGCAGCCCAAGGTCGCCGCCCCGGACGCGGTCCAGCGTCGTCGTCACGGCGCCGCGCAAGCCGGCGCTCGTGCGCAGCCGCTCGTCCTGCAGGTCTGTCGCGACCGCGCCCGCGCCGGGAGGCGCTTCGGGGCCGGCGTCCGTCACGGGCTGCGGAGTCGTGCTGGTGCCGGTCATGTCAGGGACTCCTCGCGTACGGCGGACGTGGCGGTGCGGGCGACCCTGCGCGTGACCACGTTGTCCGTGGCGCCGGTGATCGCGGCGATGATCTGCTCGGAGCTGACGGCGGCGGTCTCGAAGACGCCGTTGTTCCGGCCGAGCCGCAGGACCACGACGGTGTCGGCGACTGCCTTCACGTCCGCCATGTTGTGGCTGATCATGACGACGCCGTGGCCGTTCTCGCGCAGCCGCTCGACGAGGTTCAGGACCTCGGCGGTCTGGGCGACGCCGAGGGCCGCCGTCGGCTCGTCGAGGACGATGACCTTCGGGTCGCCGAGCAGCGACCGGGCGATGGCCACGGTCTGCCGCTGACCGCCGGACAGGGACGCGACCGGGATCCGCACGGTCGGGATCTTGGCCGACAGCTGCCGCAGGAGCTCCCACGAGCGGACCTCCATGGCCACCCGGTCCAGCCGGGACCGGCCCAGCTCCTGGCCGAGGAAGAGGTTCTCGACGACGTTCAGGTTCTCGCACAGCGCGAGGTCCTGGAAGACGGTGG
>CAXTFU010000068.1:0-17121 GCA_964243385.1 uncultured bacterium
GAGCCGGTCCGGGCGGTCGCCGAGCCGCCGCCGTCCGCAGCGCCGCGCGTGACCGCCGCACCGGCGCCGTCGCCGTCCGTGGCGCCGCCCTCCCCGCGGCCGGTGCCGAAGGTGCTCGAGGTGCTGCCGGCCGCGGCCCGTCCCGGCGTCGACATGCGCAGCGTCCTCGGGCCGCCGCCCGGCCCCCGCACCGACCCGAGGCCCGCCCGCACCGCGCCGCCGGCGGCGCGCTTCGCGGTGCTCGTCGGCGTGCAGGACTACCGGCCGCCGACCGTCGACACCATCGGCAGCGTCCGCGACGTGCAGCAGATCCGGACGCAGCTGCTCGCCGCGGGCTGGCTGCCGCAGAACGTCGTCGTCCTCACCGACGCCCAGGTCACCGGCGCCTCGCTGCGCGCGGCCCTCGCCGGCCTGGCGGCGAACAGCCGCCCCGGCACGTTCGGGCTGTTCCACTGGTCGGGTCACGTCAAGCAGCTGGGCGGGACGACGGAGGCGCTGTGGCCGGTCGACCGCGACTTCGTCCGCGACACCGAGCTCGCGGCGCTGCTCGCCCCCGCGCGGGGCCGGCTGTGGGTCGACGTGGCCGGCTGCGAGGCCGCGAGCTTCGCCGGGACGCTGCCCAGCCCGCGCGTGCTGTTCAGCGGCAGCAGCACCGGGACGCAGAAGTCCTACGAGTTCCCGCCCTGGGGCATGTCGGTCTGGACCGGCGTGCTGTTCGACCGCGGGCTGCGCCAGCGCCGCGCGGACGCCGACGGCGACGGGCGGGCGACGGTGGGCGAGGCGCTGCGCTACGGGCAGTACCAGGCGCAGGCCGTCACCGAGGGCCAGGCCCCGCACGGCCGGCAGGTCCCGCAGTTCGCCGGCGCGCCCGACCTCGGCTGGACGCTCGACGCCCCTCCCGCCTGACCCGGCTCCCGGCCCAGCACCACCGACCGCCGCATGTCTGTCGCCGCCGACGTCCCGGACGCAGCTGGACGTCGGTGCGGGCAGACAAGCAGATGACGGGGCTGCCGGGAACGGCCGACCTGGGACGAGCCCGCCGGCCTACCGACCCCGTCGACCGCGCCGGGCCCGCAGGTAGTCGCTGACGACGTACTCGCCGAGGCGGGACGGGTCGGGCGCGAAGACCCGGCCGCCGTTGCGGGCCGCGAGGTGCTCGACGAAGTCGACGAGCCGCGGTTCGTCGTCGAGCATGAACACGTTGATCGTCGCGCCGCGGCGGGTGACGCGCTCGACCTCCGCCATCGTCAGCTCGAGCGTCTCGGGCAGCGGGGGCCAGCAGAACTCGGCGTAGCCGCTGCGGGTCAGGTGCGCGGTCGGCTCGCCGTCGGTGACCACGAGCACCACCGGCTCGCTGTCGGGGTGCTTGCCGAGGTGGCGGCCGGCCAGCATCAGCGCGTGCTGCAGGTTCGTCCCCTGCACCCGCTGGGCATCCAGGCCGGCGAGCTTCTCCGGGCTGAGCACCTGGGCGTAGTCGCTGAAGCCGATGATCTCGATCGCGTCCTGCGGGTACTTGGTGCTGACCAGCGAGTGCAGCGCGAGCGCCGTCTGCTTGGCCGTGCCCCAGGTGCCGCGCAGCTCCATCGAGAACGACAGGTCCACGAGCAGCGCGACCGCTGCAGAGGTGCGGCGCTCGGTCTCGACGACCTCGAAGTCGTCGACGTGCAGGCGGACGCCGCCCGAGCTCCGGCCGGACCGCAGCACGGCGTTGCGGACGGTGCGGACGACGTCCAGCGGCTGCTCGTCGCCGAACTGCCACGCGCGGCTCGCGCCGGTGGTCTCGCCGGCGGCTCCGGCGTCCTGCACGTCGTGGCCGCCGCGTCCGCCGGCCTCGAGCTTCGAGAAGACCTTGCGCAGCGCGGTGGCACCCACGCGGCGGACCGCGCGGGGCGACAGCTCGAGCCGCCCGGACGCGTCGCGCACGAGGTACCCCTGGTCGAGCAGCTCGCGCTCGATGCGGCGCAGGGCCGACACGTCGTCGACCGCCCCGCGGCCGAGCGCGCGCTGCACCGCTGCCTCGTCGATGTCGTCGAGCGAGGCGCCGGGGTAGTCCTGCCCGAGCGCCGCCTCGAGGTCCTCGAGGTCGGCGAGCTCCTCGAGCGCGGTCGTCGCGTCGCCCATCCCCATGCCCTGCTCGCCGCGCATCCGCTCCTGCCCGCGCTGGCCCTTGCCCCACGGCAGGTCGGGTCGGGCGCTCCGCAGCGCGTCGCCGAGCTGCGCCATCTGCGCCTGCAGGTCGAGGTCCATCGCGCCCTGCATGAGCTCGCCGAGCTCCTGGCGCTGCTGCGGCGTCAGCGAGTCCATGAGCCGCTGCTGCGCGGCGGCGCGCCGGGCGAGGTCGTCGACGAGCTCCTCGAGCGTCTCCGGGGAGGACGGGAAGAACTCCCCGTGCTTGCCCATGAACTCCTCGAACGCCTCCTGCGTGTGCTCGCCGCGGGCATGGGCCTCGAGCATCGCGTTGAGGTCGGCCATCATGTCCTTGACGGCCTGCAGGTCCTCGGGGGAGGCGTGCTCGAGGGCCTGCTTCATCCCCTTGAACTGGCTGTCGAGGACCTCGCGCCGCAGCAGGTCGTCGATCTGCTCGTAGGCCTCGCGCGCCTCGTCGCTGCGCCAGTCGTAGGGCTTGAGGGCCTGCACGGCCCGGGCGGTGTCGTTCGGCAGCGTGTCGAGCTCCAGCTCGCGCATGCGGGCGTCGTCGGACGGGTCGGGGAACAGCTCGCGGCGCTCGGCCTCGAGCGCCCGGTCGAGCAGCTCGCGCACCTCCTGCAGCGTGCCGTCCAGCTGGCCCTTCTGCCGGGCCTGGCGCTGCCGCTTGGCGACCTGCCGGCGCAGGTCGTCGAGCCCCTTGAGCCCGTCGGCCCCGCGGCGCAGCAGGTCGCGCAGCGCCTGGCGGGGGCTGGCGCCGTCGAGCACCTGCTCGCCGATGGCGTCGAGCGCGGACGCGACGTCGTACGGCGGCTCGAGCGGGTCGCGACCGCCCGACCAGGAGCCGTAGCGGTAGGCGCTGGTCATCGGCCGCCGTAGACGGTGCGCCCGGCGACCTCGTCCTTGGCGAGGCGGCGGTTGAGGTGCAGGCCCTCGAGCGCGAACTCGAGCGCCGCGGCGGCCAGCCCCGGCGACTCCTGCTCGACGCCGAGGCGCTGCAGCAGCGCGCCGAGGCCGGGCACCGTGCCGAGGCGGCCGAGCAGGTCGCCGGCCGGGACGAGGTCGCCGGTCTCGACGGTCGCGCCCTCGTCGAAGCGGCCCTGCAGGCCGGACAGGTCGCTGCCGGCGAGCAGCGCGCGGAAGGTGTCGGCGGTGGCCTTGCGCAGCAGGTGGTGCAGCACCTCGAGCTCGCGGCCCTCCTCGGCCGACTCGAACTCGACCTTGCCGCGGGACGCCTCGACGACCGCCGGCAGGTCGCACACGCGGGCGACGGCCTCGGGCTCGCCGGTGATGGCTGCGCGGCGGACGGCGGACGCCGCGACCGTCTCGGCGGCCGCGACGGCGAAGCGGGCGCTGACCCCGGAGCGCTGGTCGACCTGCGGCGACTCGCGCACCAGGCGGGTGTAGCGGGCGACGACCTGCAGCAGGTGGTCGGGCACGGTCAACGTCGTGCCGGGCCAGTCGAGCACGGCCTCCTGCTCGATGAGCCGGACCTCGTCGGCGAGCGCGAGCGGGTAGTGCGTGCGCACCTCGGCCCCGAAGCGGTCCTTCAGCGGCGTGATGATGCGTCCGCGGTTCGTGTAGTCCTCGGGGTTCGCGGACGCGACGAGCAGCAGGTCGAGCGGCAGGCGCAGCGTGTAGCCGCGGACCTGGATGTCGCGCTCCTCGAGCACGTTGAGCAGCGCGACCTGGATGCGCTCGGCGAGGTCGGGCAGCTCGTTGACGCTGAAGATGCCGCGGTTCGTGCGCGGGACCAGCCCGTAGTGCACCGTCTCGGGGTCGCCGAGCGTGCGGCCCTCGGCCACCTTGATCGGGTCGACGTCGCCGATGAGGTCGCCGACGGAGGTGTCCGGCGTGGCGAGCTTCTCGCCGTAGCGGTCGGTGCGCGCGAGCCAGGTCACGGGCGCCTGGTCGCCGTGCTCGGCGACCAGGCGGACGCCCCAGGGGCTGATCGGGGCGTACGGGTGCTCGTGCAGCTCGGAGCCGGCGAGCATCGGCGTCCACTCGTCGAGCAGGCCGACGAGGGTGCGGATCAGGCGGGTCTTGCCCTGCCCGCGCTCGCCGAGCAGGACGAGGTCGTGGCCGGCGAGCAGGGCGCGCTCGACCTGGGGGAGCACGGTGTCCTCGAAGCCGAGGATGCCGGGGAAGGAGGTCTCGCCCGCGGCGAGGCGGGCGAGCAGGTTGTCGCGGACCTCGGCCTTGACGGTCTTGTGGACGTGGCCGCTGGCGCGCAGCTCGCCGAGGGTGGTCGCTGCCGGAGGGGGACTCAGGGGTGCGCTCGTCACTGCTCGACCCTACGTCCGGGTCGGGCGCACGGCGAGCCGCGCGGGACGGCTGGGGACGGGCCGCCGCGACGCCGGCCCGGCGGCCGCCCGCGGTGGGAGGATGCCGGTCGTGACGGACCGTCGAGCGCCGACCGCCGTGCCCTCGGTCGGCCTCGACGACGTGCGGGCTGCCCGGCTGCTGCTCGCCGGCGTCGCCCGCACGACCCCGCTCGAGGGGCTGCGGGGCCTGTCCGAGCGGGTCGGCGGCGAGGTGCTGCTGAAGTGCGAGAACCTCCAGCGCACCGGCTCGTTCAAGATCCGGGGGGCGTACGTCCGCATCGCACGGCTGTCCGACGACGAGCGGTCGCGGGGTGTGGTGGCCGCCAGCGCCGGCAACCACGCGCAGGGCGTCGCCCTCGCCGCGTCGCTGCTCGGCTGCCGCTCGACCGTCTTCATGCCGCAGGCCGCGCCGCTGCCGAAGGTCGCCGCGACCCAGGCCTACGGCGCCGAGGTGCGGCACGCGGGGCACACGGTCGACGAGGCGCTGGTGGCCGCGCGCCTGCACGCCGCCGAGACCGGTGCGGTGCTCATCCACCCGTTCGACCACCCCGACGTCATCGCCGGCCAGGGGACCGTCGGGCTCGAGGTCCTGGAGCAGTGCCCGCAGGTCCGGACGGTCGTCGTCTGCACCGGCGGCGGCGGGCTGGTCGGTGGCATCGCGGCCGCGGTCAAGGCCCTGCGCCCCGACGTGCAGGTGGTCGCCGCGCAGGCCCTGGGTGCCGCGGCGTTCCCGCCGTCGCTGGTCGCCGGCCGCCCGGTGGCGCTGCCGTCGATGTCGACGATGGCCGACGGCATCGCGATCGGCTGCCCGGGCGAGGTGACGTTCCCGCTCGTGCGCGACCTCGTCGACCGGGTCGTCACGGTCGACGAGGAGGCGCTGTCGCGGGCGCTGCTGCTCTGCCTCGAGCGGGCCAAGCTCGTCGTCGAGCCGGCCGGGGCCGCCGCCGTGGCCGCGGTCATGGAGGACCCGACCGCCTTCGCGCCGCCGGTGGTCGCGGTCGTGTCCGGCGGCAACCTCGACCCGCTGCTGCTCACCAAGGTCGTGCGCCACGGGCTGGTCGCCGCCGGCCGGTTCCTGTCGCTGCGGGTCGCCATCGGCGACCGCCCCGGCGAGCTGGCCCGCCTGCTCGGCGTCCTGGCGACGACCGGCGCGAACGTCCTCGACGTCGAGCACTCGCGCACCGGAGCGGGCCTGCACCTGGACGAGGTCGAGGTGGCGCTGCAGCTCGAGACGCGGGGCCGGGACCACGGCGACGAGGTGCGGACCGCCCTGCTCGCCGGCGGCTACCGCATCGGACCGGCCTGACCGCCGCCGCGGCGCGGGCTCAGCCGGTGTAGGGCGTCGCCGACAGCAGCTCGACCGTCATCGTCCCGCCGTTCGGCAGGGTGTAGCTCACCGACTGGCCCACCTCGGCGCCGGTCAGCGCGAGCCCGAGCGGGCTGTTCGCCGAGTAGACGGGGATGTCGGCCTTGTCCTCGCGCGAGCCGATGAGGAAGCGCTCGGGATCGTCGTCGCCCTCGTACCGGACCTCGACGACCATGCCCGGACCGGCCACGCCCGCGCTGGTGGGCGCGCTGCCGACCTTCGCGTCGCGCAGCAGCTGGGTGAGCTGGCGGATGCGCGCCTCGAGCTTGCCCTGCTCGTCCTTGGCGGCGTGGTAGCCACCGTTCTCCTTGAGGTCGCCCTCCTCGCGCGCCGCCTCGATCTTGGCGACGATCTCGGCCCGGCGCGGTCCCTTGGCGTCCTCGAGCTCGGCGGACAGGCGGTCGTAGGCCTCCTGCGTGAGCCAGGTCGACTGCGGTGCGGCGTCGGTGGTCATCGAGGTCCTCGCGGGGTCGGTCCGGGTCGGGGAGGAGCGGGAGCGGGTCGGGCCGCCAGCCCGCACGCCCCGCTCGGACGACGATGCTACGGCGCGGACGGCGACCCGCTGGCCGTTCGGCGCAGCCGCCCGCGCTACCGCGGCGGGTCGTCCGCCGAGATGGGCGTCGCCGTGCAGCCGGCCAGCTCGCCGGTCACGGCCGTCGCGGTCGTGCGCAGGCGGAAGGTCCCCCGGGCGGTGCGCGACGAGGTCCCGGTGGCGTCCAGCACGGCGACGTCGCGCCCGACCTCGAGCCCGGCCCGGTCGCGCGCCCGCACCACGCAGTAGGCCTTGGCGCCGGGCGTCTTGGACACCTCGAGCTCCAGCGAGACCTCCCGGTCGGACACGACCTCGTAGGCGAGCACCTGGCCGCGGACCTGGTCGCCGCCGAAGCGGGACCACAGGAACGAGGCGCCGGCGGCGAGCAGCGCGAGCAGCAGCACGGACATGAGCACGGCCAGGACCCGCTGCCCGAGCAGCGACGGCGGGTCGTAGCGGCCCGCCGGTCGGCGGCGGGCGGTGGACGGGACGGTCACGGGACTCCCTGGGCGCTGTGCGGTGTTGCCGGACTACGGGACGATGGTCCCCCGAAGTCGATCAGGAGGCCTGTCGGTGGTCCAGAGCGAAGACGAGTCGCTGCGCCTGATGTGCGTGCACGCGCACCCGGACGACGAGTCCAGCAAGGGCGCCGCCACGATGGCGCGCTACGCACGCGAGGGCGTCGACGTGCTCGTCGTCACCCTCACCGACGGCTCGCGCGGGTCGGTGCTGAACCCGGCGATGGACCGCCCCGAGGTGCAGGCCGACATCACGGCCGTCCGGGCTGCCGAGATGGACCGCGCGCGCGAGATCCTCGGCGTGCGCCAGGTGTTCCTCGGCTTCGTCGACTCGGGCCTGCCCGAGGGCGACCCGCTGCCGCCGCTGCCCGAGGGCTGCTTCGCGGTCGGCGACCTCGAGGAGCAGACCGAGGCGCTCGTGCGCGTCGTGCGCCAGCAGCGCCCGCACGTCATGACGACCTACGACGAGCACGGCGGCTACCCTCACCCCGACCACATCCGCTGCCACCAGGTGACGGTGGCCGCCTTCGACGCGGCGGGCGACCCCGACCGGTTCCCCGACGCGGGCGAGCCGTGGCAGCCGCTGAAGCTGTACTACAACCTCACGTTCCACAAGAGCCGGCTCGAGAAGCTGCACCAGGCGATGCTCGCCGCGAAGATGGAGTCGCCGTACGCGGAGTGGCTCGTGAGCTGGGAGGACAAGCCCGAGGACGGTGAGCGGCTGACGACCTCCGTGCCCTGCGCCGAGTTCTTCCCCGTCCGCGACGCCGCGCTCATCGCGCACGCGACGCAGGTCGACCCGTCCGGCCGCTGGTTCGCCGTGCCGATCGAGCTGCAGCAGGAGACCTGGCCGTTCGAGGACTTCCAGCTGGCCCGCTCGCTCGTGGACACCGCACTGCCCGAGGACGACCTGTTCGCCGGCGTGCGCGACCGCGTCCGTGCGGACGCCGGGGCATGAGCGGGCTCGCCGCGGGACCGCTGCTCGCGGTCGACAGCGGGTCGATCTCCGCCGGGCCGCTCGGACTGCTCGTCGTCCTGCTCATGGTCATCGCCACCGTGCTGCTCATCCGGAACATGAACAGCCGGCTGCGCCGCCTGCCGCGAGAGTTCCCCGAGCCGCCGGCCGACGACGCCGCGCCTCGCGACGACCGTCGGCCCTAGGGCTGGTCGTCCCGACCGGCCCGCCGACCCCGCTTGACCTGCGAGCGCTGCCGCTTGCCCTCGAGCCGGCGCTCCTGAGAGCCGCGCGTGGGTCGGGTCGCCCGACGTGCGGGCGGCGGCGGTGACACCGCCTCCTGCAGCAGCTGGGCCAGCCGCTGCTCGGCGGCCTCGCGGTTCTGCAGCTGGCTGCGGTGCTCGCTCGCGGCCACCGTGAGCACGCCGTCGACGAGCCGCCCGGCGAGCCGGGCGAGCGCCCGCACCCGCAGGTCGTCGGGCAGGGCGGACGACCGGGCGACGTCCAGGGACAGCTCGGCCCGGCTGTCGGTGGTGTTGACGCCCTGCCCGCCCGGGCCGGACGACCGGGAGAAGCGCCAGGACAGCTCGGACTCCGGCACGGTGACCCGCGACGTCACGAGCAGGGGACCTGGCACCTCCCCAGTCTGACGCCAGTCCAGCGACCCGACGTGCGCGGCGACCTGACCGGGTGGACAGGCCGGCGGAGCGGGGGGACAGGTCGACCTGACTGCACCGGCAGTTTGCCGCCCGTTCGGGTGATGCTGCGTTTGCCAAGGTCACGACGGGCAAGGCATTGATCGACCACGACGGCGCGCTGCCGGTCCTCGCGGACCAGCGGCACCACGAGGTCCCGGCCGACGTCCCGCACCGCTCCGGAGAGGAACAGCATGACCTCCCCGGTCGGTGCACGCAACGCCGCACGGTCCGACACGCCGCACGAGGTGGCGCACCGGGCGGCAGGCGACGGGACGCCGGAGAAGACCGCCACCTGCTGCAGGGTGGTCACCGGGACATCGTGGGTAGGGACTGGCACGAGCGAACGGGTCGTCCTCCCAAGACGTCGGGCCGCACCACCGAGGAGCGCGTCTCCGAGGTCGAGCGAGGTCCCTCAGCCGCCTTCACCGGCGCGGACCCCGCTGGGGCTCGGGCCGAGCGCCTGAGGCGCTCGGGCACGCAGACACCGCGCCGCAGCCCGACGAGGGCAGCAGCACCCGGACGCACCGCACGTGGCACACCGCACGACAGTCCAGCGCCATCCCGCCTGACCCGAAGGAGACACACTATGATCGACACCCAGAGCCTGGGCCAGCTGGCCGGCAAGCACGTCGAGGGCCCGGACGGCGAGAACATCGGCAAGATCAAGGACGTGTACGAGTCGACCGACGGCGGCGGCGGCACCTTCGCCACCGTCACGACCGGCCTGTTCGCCGGTGGCGCCAGCTTCTTCCCGCTCGACGCCGCCGACCTGCGTGGCGACAAGGTCGTCGTGCCGTACTCGAAGAACTTCATCAAGGACGCTCCCCGCGTCGAGAACGACGAGGAGCTCACCGCTCCCGAGGAGCAGCGCCTGTTCGAGTACTACTCGCAGGGTGGCAGCGGCCTCGGCACCGGCACGACCGTGACCGACACGACGACGACGGGCACGACGTCCGGCGCCAACCTGACCGGCGCCAGCGACGGCATCGGCCAGAACGAGCACGGCACCGTCGGCCACGACACCAGCGGCCCGACGACCGACAACGCCATGACCCGCTCCGAGGAGCAGCTCCGCGTCGGCACCGAGCGCGTCGAGGCCGGCCGCGCCCGGCTGCGCAAGTACATCACCACCGAGACCGAGACCCGCACCGTCCCCGTCTCGCACGAGGAGGTCCGCGTCGAGCGTGAGCCGATCACGGACGCGAACATGCCGAACGCCATGTCCGGTCCGGCCATCTCGGAGGAGGAGCACGAGGTCGTGCTCACCGAGGAGCGCCCGGTCGTCGCCAAGGAGGCCGTCCCGGTCGAGCGCGTCCGGCTGGACACCGAGACGGTGACCGAGAACGTGCAGGTCACCGAGGAGGTCCGCAAGGAGCAGATCGACATGGACGGTGTCACCGACACCAACCGCCGCACCGGTGGCGACGTCTACCCCGACGGTGACGCCACCCGCGGCACGAGCTACGTGGACGTCGACCGCCGCTAGCAGCACCCGGACACGAACGCCGCCGCCTCCGCCCTCGGGCCGGGGCGGCGGCGTCGTCTCCGCAGCCCGCCACATCCCTCGGGCCCGCCGCTCGCCCGGCACCCCCGTCCAGTGCAGGAGCACCCATGGCCGACATCACGGCTGACCGCACCACTCCCACCTCCGAGCTCTCGCCGTCCGCCAGGACCCGCCGCCCGGCCGCCGTCGCCCCGCAGACCGCCGGCGGCGTGCGGTGAACCGCCCCTTGGACGGCCGTCCCGACGACCTGACCCCGGGTGACCGGACCGCCGGCGACCTGCGCGGCACCGCGCTGACGTCCGACGACCGGCGCCTCGGCGGCGACGACGCCGTCGAGGTCGTCCGGTCCGAGGAGCGGCTGCGGGTCGGCACCACGACCGAGGAGACCGGCCGCGTCCGCGCCCGCAAGCTCGTGGACACCGAGCAGGTCACCGAGCGGGTCGAGCGCGGCCGGGAGCAGGCCGAGCTGGACCGCGTCGACGTCGCCGACGGCGACACCGACAGCGGC
This sequence comes from uncultured bacterium, assembly GCA_964243385.1. Taxonomy (GTDB): domain Bacteria; phylum Actinomycetota; class Actinomycetes; order Mycobacteriales; family SCTD01; genus SCTD01. The sequence goes on from CAXTFU010000068.1 coordinate 10,551, forward strand.
CAGGTCGAGACGCTGCCCGACGGCAGCCTGTCGATCCCGGTCTTCGAGGAGCAGATCGTCGTCACCAAGCGCCTCGTCGTGCGCGAGCGCGTCATCATCCGCAAGCACACGGTCTTCGAGGAGCAGGTCGTCACCGCCGACCTCAAGCGCGAGCGCCTCGAGGTCGAGGCGATCGGTGACGCCGTCATCGACGACCCCGACGCGCCGGGCACGAGCACCGGCCGCACCGCCGCCGGCCTCGGCGACGCACCGGAGCTCCGGCGATGACCAGCCCCGACGGCAAGACCCCGGACACGCCCGACGTGGACCAGCCGGACGACGGCGAGCACCGCGGCGAGACCGAGCAGCAGGCATCGGGCAAGACGCCGAGCGCACCGGACGTCGACCAGCCCGACGGCGGGGCGCACGGCGGCCCCGCCCCCGAGCAGTAGCAGCCCCCCAGCAGGAGCAGCACCCCAGCAGGAGCAGCACGCCCGGACGCCGGTCGCCCCGCAGGGCGACCGGCGTTCGACGCGTCCGGAGACGGGGAGGACAGCGCTCGGCCGGGACGTCCGGTCGTTCCCCGACGGAGGAGCACCCGTGCAGATCGGCTACAAGCTGGCGACCGAGGCCCTCAGCCCCACGCAGGTGGTGGCCCAGACCGTGGCCGCCGAGCGCGCCGGGTTCGACTTCGTCGAGATGAGCGACCACTTCCACCCCTGGCTGGACGTCCCGGGCCACTCGGGCTTCACCTGGTCGATGCTCGGAGCGATGGCCGCGAGCACCGAGCGCATCGGGCTGGTGACCGGCGTGACCTGCCCGACGGTGCGCTACCACCCGGCGATCATCGCCCAGGCCGCCGCGACCGTCGCGCTGCTGTCGGGCGGCCGCTTCACCCTCGGCGTCGGCGCCGGCGAGCGGCTCAACGAGCACGTCGTCGGCACGCCGTTCCCGCCCGTCGCCCAGCGGCACGAGATGCTGCGCGAGGCGCTCGAGATCATCCACCTGCTGTGGCAGGGCGGCTACCGGTCCTACGAGGGCAAGCACCTGCAGCTGTCGGACGCACGGGTGTTCGACCTGCCCGAGACGCTGCCGCTCATCCCGGTCGCCGCCGGCGGTCCGCGCGCGGCCCGGCTGGCTGCCCAGCACGGCGACGGCCTGTTCGCCACCGACCCCGACGCCTCGCTGGTCGAGACCTACCACGCCGCCGGCGGCTCCGGGCCGCTGTACGCCGAGGTGCCGCTGGCCTGGGCGCCCGACGCCGAGGCCGGGGCGAAGGCGGCGCACGAGACGAGCCGCTGGGCGCTGACCGGCTGGAAGGTGATGAGCGAGCTGCCCAACCCCGTCAACTTCGAGGCGGCGTCGGCGTTCGTGCGGCTCGAGGACGTGCTCGAGCAGTTCGCGTGCGGGCCGGACGTCGCCCGGCACCTCGAGGTCGCCCAGCAGTTCGTCGACGCGGGCTTCGACCACCTCGTCCTGCAGAACGCCGGTCCGGACCCGGACGGCTTCCTGGACTTCTTCGCCCGGGAGCTCGCCGAGCCGCTGCGCGCGCTCACGCCGTCCGCCTGAGCGTCGCCGCGCCCCGACCCGCCCCTCGACCTCCGGAGACCCGCGCCGATGCCCAACCGCCTCGCGGCCAGCACCAGCCCGTACCTGCGGCAGCACGCCGACAACCCGGTCGACTGGCAGGAGTGGGGCCCGGAGGCGTTCGCCGAGGCCGAGCGCCGGGACGTCCCGGTGCTGCTGTCGGTGGGCTACGCCGCCTGCCACTGGTGCCACGTCATGGCGCACGAGTCGTTCGAGGACGACGACACCGCCGCGTACATGAACGCGCACTTCGTGAACGTCAAGGTCGATCGCGAGGAGCGCCCGGACGTCGACGCGGTCTACATGGAGGCCGTGCAGGCCATGACCGGGCACGGCGGCTGGCCGATGACGAGCTTCCTCACCGCGCGCGGAGAGCCGTTCTTCTGCGGCACCTACTGGCCGCTGCACCGGCGCGGCGGCATGCCGAGCTTCCGGGAGGTGCTGCAGTCGGTCGCGCAGACCTGGTCGACCCGGCGCGACGAGGTCGAGGCGGCCGGCGCGGAGGTCGTGCAGCGGCTCGCGCCCCCGTCGTCCGGCGCCTCGGCGGAGCTCACCGCCGAGCTGCTCGACCGCGGGGCGGCCGGGTTGCGGGCGGCGTACGACGGGGTGCACGGCGGGTTCGGCGGCGCGCCGAAGTTCCCGCCGTCCATGGCGCTCGAGTTCCTGCTGCGGACCTCGGCCCGGACGGGGTCGGGCCTGGACCTCGTCGAGCACACCTGCCGCGCCATGGCCTCCGGCGGCATGTACGACCAGCTGGCCGGCGGCTTCGCCCGCTACTCGGTCGACGCCGCCTGGGTGGTGCCGCACTTCGAGAAGATGCTGTACGACAACGCGCTGCTGCTGCGGGTCTACACGCACCTGTGGCGCGCGACGGGCGACCCGGACGCGCGCCGGGTGGCGCTCGAGACGGCCGACTTCCTGCTGCGCGACCTGCGCACGGCCGAGGGCGGCTTCGCCTCGGCGCTCGACGCCGACACCGCCGGCGAGGAGGGCCTCACCTACGTCTGGACACCGGCGCAGCTCGTCGACGCGCTCGGCGACGACGACGGGCACTGGGCCGCCGAGCAGTTCGACGTCACGCCGCAGGGGACCTTCGAGCACGGCAGCTCGGTGCTGCAGCGGCTGGCCGAACCGGACGACCCGGAGCGGTACGAGCGCGTGCGCGCCCGGCTGTCGCAGGTGCGCGCCGCCCGGCCGCAGCCCGGCCGCGACGACAAGGTGGTGACCGCCTGGAACGGCCTGGCCGTGGCGGCGCTCGCCGAGGTCGGCGTGCTGCTCGACCGGCCGGACTGCGTCGAGGCGGCGGCCGCCTGCGCCGACCTGCTGCGCGACCTGCACACCGTCGACGGGCGGCTGCTGCGCACGTCGATCGGCGGCCGTGCCGGGCGCCACGCGGGCGTGCTCGAGGACCACGCGGACCTCGCCGAGGGGCTGCTCGCGCTGTTCTCGGCCACCGGAGAGCTGGCCCGGCTGCGCGACGCCGAGGCGCTGCTCGAGGTGGTGCTCGACCACTTCGCCGACGGCTCGGGCGGGTTCTTCGACAGCGCCGACGACGCCGAGCAGCTGGTGCGCCGCCCGCAGGACCCGACCGACGGCGCGACGCCCTCGGGCACGGCCGCCGCGGCCGGGGCCCTGCTGACCTGCGCCGCGATGACCGGTTCGCAGCGGTTCCGCGACGCCGCGCAGGCCGCCCTGCGCACGCTCGCGCCGCTGGTGGGCCGGCACGCCCGGTTCGCCGGCTGGGCCGCGGCGGTCGGCGAGGCGCTGCTCGCCGGCCCCGCGGAGGTGGTCGTCCTGGACCGGCCCGACCTGCTCGAGGTCGCCCGGCTCGGCACGGCTCCCGGCGCCGCCGTGGTCACGGCGGGTCCGCTGGCGGAGGGCCGGCCGGCGGGCGCGGCGTACGTCTGCCGCGGCTTCGTCTGCGAGGCGCCGACGACCGAGCCGGACCGGCTGCGCGAGCAGCTGCTGGTCCGGGGCCGCTAGAGGCGCCGGCCGGTCCGGCAGCGGTAGCGCAGGAGCCGTTCGAGCGGCCCGTCGGCCGGCACGTCGACGAGCAGCGAGCGGGGGTCGCCGTCGGCGTCCTGCAGGCGCAGCGTCAGCTCGCCGCCCGTGGCGCCGGCGTCGACCTGCGCGCAGTCCGGGGTGAGGTCGACCCGCACCCGGGCGCGATCGTCGCCGTCCCGCACCAGCCGCAGACCGCTGGCGGTCGTGCCCGCCACCGTGAGCTCACCGTCGGCGAGCGCGTCGACGCCGGACAGGCGCAGCGAGAGGTCGAGGCGCACGAAGCTCTCGCCGTCGAGGGCGGAGCCGGTGAGGTCGGACAGCGCCACGGCGAGCGGCGGCGGCGGCAGCGTGCTGCGCAGGGCTGCTCCGCCTCCGACGACGAGCGCGAGCAGCGCTACGGCGGCGCCGACGACCTGTCGCGTGCGCCGCGCAGCGTCGTCGGTGAGCAGCTCAGCCCCGGCGGCCACTCCGCCACGGTAGGCGCTTGCGTCGGCCGCCGCCGAGTGCAAGCATGTAATCACGTAATGGTGGCAAGCGGAGGAGACGCTCATGGGACCACGAGGACCGATGGGACGCGGCGCCGGACGGCGCGCAGCGGGCCCGGGCAGCGAGGGGACGGCGGACCTGCCGTCCGTGGAGGGCATCGACGGCTGGTTCGCCGGGCGGCTGCCCGACGACTGGTTCGAGGGGGCGCCGGAGGTCGTCGTCGATCGCGAGGAGGTGCTCGTGGTCGGTCGCCTGACCGCACCGCCCGAGGCCGCCGACGAGGCGACGAGGGCGCAGGCCGAGGCGGGGCGCATCTCGCGCTTCCGCGAGGACACGCGCGAGGCACGCATGGCCATCGCCCGCGAGGCCGAGCACCGGTTCGGCCGGTCCGTGGCCTGGGGCGCGCAGGCGGGCGGGACGCGTCAGGTGTTCGCGACCCTGTCCGTCCCCGTCATGACCCGCCTGCGCCAGCCGGAGCGGCAGGTGCTCGACACGCTGGTCGACAGCGGCGTGGCACGCAGCCGGTCCGACGCGCTCGCCTGGTGCGTCCGCCTGGTCGGCCGCAACGCCGACTCCTGGCTGGAGGAGCTGCGCACCGCGATGCGCAGTGTCGAGGAGGTCCGGCGCGCCGGGCCGGCTGCCTGACCCGCCGGGTCAGGTGGTGGCGCTGCCGTACGTCGCCAGCGAGACGGCGACGTAGTGGGTGGCGAAGGCGAGCAGCGTGAAGGCGTGGAAGACCTCGTGGAAGCCGAACCAGCGGGGTGACGGGTCGGGGCGCTGGAAGGCGTAGACCAGCGCCCCGAGCGAGTAGAACAGCCCGCCGACGAGCAGCAGCACGACGACGGGCAGACCCCCGGTGTCGCGCAGCTGCGGCAGCACGCCGATCGCCACCCACCCGAGCAGCAGGTACAGCCCGACGAACAGCCACCGGGCCGGCCGCCGCACGACGTTGCGCAGCAGCACGCCGGCGCCGGCGCCGCCCCAGACGAGGCCGAAGACCAGCCAGCGCGCGGTGCCCTCGAGCAGCAGCAGGGCGAACGGCGTGTAGGTGCCGGCGATGAGCACGAAGATCATGGAGTGGTCGAGCCGCTTCATGACCTCGTGCGAGCGGCCCTTCCAGGAGCCGCGGTGGTAGGCGGCGGACGTGCCGAACAGCAGCGCGACGCTCACCGCGTAGACCGCGGCGGCGGTCCGCTCGCGGCCGCCCTGCGCCAGGCACACGAGCGCGGTGCCCGTGACCAGCGAGACGGCGAACGCTGCCTCGTGCAGGACCCCGCGCAGGCGCGGCTTGAGCGCCTCGGTGAGCTCGTGCACCTTCGTCTCGACGGTGCCGACCGTGTCCTGCACGCGCTTCACATGCTGCTCCCGCGGGGTCGGAGGGGTGCGTCAGGTCACGACGTGCACAGGAGGAGGTGCGCAGAACGGGATGCAGATCACAGGTGAAAGGCGGACGTCGCGCCGTATCCTCCCCCTACTCCTCCGGTACGGCTCCTGGCACGACCTGGGCCGATCCGGAGCACCTCGACGGAGAGGCCGACATGACGACCACTGGCAGCATAGCGGGGCTCGACGACGCGCCCACCGGCCACGAGGGACTGCTCAGCTGGGTGCGCGAGATCGCGGCGCTCACCCAGCCCGAGCGGGTCACGTGGTGCGACGGCTCGGAGCAGGAGTGGGAGCAGCTGACGGCGATGCTCGTCGACAGCGGCACGTTCGTGGCGCTGGACCCGGCCAAGCGCCCGAACAGCTACGCCTGCCGGTCCGACCCGAGCGACGTCGCCCGGGTGGAGGACCGCACCTTCATCTGCAGCGAGCACGAGCAGGACGCCGGCCCGACGAACAACTGGACCGCGCCGCAGGAGATGCGCGCGACGCTGTCGTCGCTGTTCGCCGGCTCGATGCGCGGCCGGACGATGTACGTCGTCCCGTTCTGCATGGGCCCGCTCGGGTCGTCGATCTCGCAGCTGGGCGTCGAGATCACCGACAGCCCCTACGTGGTGGCGTCGATGAGGATCATGACGCGGATGGGCACGCCCGCGCTCGAGGCCATCGGCGACGACGGCTTCTTCGTCCCGGCCGTGCACTCGGTCGGCGCGCCGCTCGAGCCGGGCCAGACCGACGTCCCGTGGCCCTGCAACGACACCAAGTACATCGTCCACTACCCCGAGACGCGCGAGATCTGGTCGTACGGGTCCGGCTACGGCGGCAACGCCCTGCTGGGCAAGAAGTGCTTCGCCCTGCGCATCGCGTCGGTGATGGCGCGCGACGAGGGCTGGCTCGCCGAGCACATGCTCATCCTGAAGCTGACGCCGCCGAGCGGCGAGCCCCGCTACGTCACCGCCGCCTTCCCGAGCGCCTGCGGCAAGACCAACCTGGCGATGCTCACCCCCACCGTCCCCGGCTGGACCGTCGAGACGGTCGGCGACGACATCGCCTGGATGTGCTTCGGCGACGACGGCCGGCTCTACGCCATCAACCCCGAGGCGGGCTTCTTCGGCGTCGCCCCCGGCACCGG
>CAXTFU010000069.1:0-17070 GCA_964243385.1 uncultured bacterium
GACCGGCGGCGGGTCGCCGTCCTCGGCGGGGCGCTGCTCGCGGCGTCGTCATGGGTGCGGCTCGTCGACGCCGGCGTCGCGGCCCCGGAGCCGTACGTCCTGCCCGTGGCCGCCGTCGAGCTCGGGCTCGGGCACCTGCGCCGGCGGGCCGCACCGGGCACCGCCTCGTGGGCGGCCTACGGCCCGGGGCTGTCCCTGGCGCTGGTCCCCAGCCTGGTCGCGTCGCTGGACGACGCGACGCTGCGGCGGCCGCTGCTCGTCGGGCTGGGCGCGCTGCTCGTGCTGCTCGCCGGCGCCCGCACCCGGCTGCAGGCGCCGCTGGCGCTCGGCGCCGCGGTGCTGGCCGTCGACGCGCTGCAGCTCCTCGGCCCGTACGCTGCCGCGCTCCCCCGCTGGCTGTCGCTCGGCGCCGCCGGGGCGCTGCTCGTCGGGCTCGGGGCGACGTACGAGCAGCGGCGCCGGGACGTGACCCGGCTGCGCGACCGCTTCGACGCGCTGGCCTGACCGGGGCAAAGCGGTTGGCCGCGGCCCCTAGCCTCGACGCGTGACGACCTCCCCCCACTCGCTGGCCGCACCGCGCCGGCCGGTGCCCGCAGGGCCGCCGCTCGGACTGTCGGTGCGCGGCGTCGTCAAGGCCTTCGGCAGCCTGCGGGCCGTCGACGGGCTCGACCTCGACGTGCGCGCCGGCACCTGCCTCGGCCTGCTGGGCCCGAACGGCGCCGGGAAGTCGACGACCATGCGGCTGCTCACGGCGCAGGCCATCGCCGACGAGGGCACCATCGAGGTGCTCGGCTTCCCGGTGCCCGAGCAGTCCAAGCAGGCGCGGGCGCTCATGGGCGTCGTGCCGCAGCAGGACAACCTCGACATCGAGCTGACCGTGCGGCAGAACCTCGAGGTGTTCGCCCGGCTGTACCGGGTGCCGCGCGCCGGGCGCCCCGCCGCCGTGCAGCGCGCCCTCGAGGTCGCGCAGCTCACCGGGCGGGCCGACACCCGCGTCGACGACCTGTCCGGCGGGATGCGCCGCCGGCTGCTGCTCGCCCGCGCGCTCGTGCACCGGCCGCAGCTCGTCCTGCTCGACGAGCCGACCGTCGGGCTCGACCCGCAGGTGCGCCAGGAGCTCTGGGCGCTCGTCGACGCGCTGCGCACCGAGGGCGTGACGGTGCTCATGTCGACGCACTACATCGAGGAGGCCGAGCGGCTCGCCGACGACGTCGCGGTCATGCGCGCCGGGCGGGTCATCGCCTTCGGCACGCCGTCTGCGCTCGTGGCCGAGCACGCCGGGGCGCGGGTGCTCGAGGTCTACGGCCCGCCGCGCCGCCTGCTCGAGGTCGAGCAGGCGGCGGCCGACGCGGGGCTGCCGACCCGCCGCACCGGCCCGGCGGTCGCGGTGCTGCGGGCCGACGCCGCGAGCGACGCGCTCGTGCGGCTGCTGCCCGACGCCGTGCCGCGCCCGGCGAACCTCGAGGACGTGTTCGTGCTGCTCACCGGGGAGAAGGTCGAATGACGACGGCGACGGGCCCGCGGGGCACCTCCCGCCCGGTCGCTCCGCGGCTGCGGCGGATCGAGCCGGCGGCGATCGGTGCGGTCGTCTTCCGCGAGGCGACGATGTTCCGCCGGTTCTGGCGCTCGACGACGTTCTCGTCGGTCATCGAGCCGACCATCTACCTGCTGGCCTTCGGCTTCGGCTTCGGCTCGCTCGTGGCGACGGTCGCCGGCTACGACTACGTCGACTTCGTCGGCACCGGCATCGTGGCGACCGCCGTGCTGTTCGGCTCGGCCTTCCCCGGCATGTTCGGCACCTTCATCAAGCGGGTGTTCCAGAAGACCTACGACGCGGTCCTCGCCGCGCCGGTCGACACCGGCGAGCTCGTCACCGCCGAGGCCCTCTGGATCTCGCTGCGCGCCGGCACGTACGGCGTCGTGCCGATGCTCGTCGCGGTCGCCTTCGGCCTCGAGCCGTCCGCCGGCATGCTGCTCGTGCCGCTCGTCGGGGCGCTGACCGGCTTCGGCTTCGCCCTGTTCGGCATCTGGGTGTCGGGCATCGTGCCGTCGATCGACTCGTTCGGCTACGTCATCTCGGCCGTGCTGACCCCGCTGTTCCTCGTCGCGGGGACGTTCTTCCCGATCGACGGCCTGCCGGGCTGGGCCGGCACCGCCGCGCTGCTCAACCCGCTGTACCACTGCGTCGAGCTCGTGCGGCACGCCGTGTTCGGCCTGGAGGTGGCCGACCTCGGGCACGTGGCGGCGCTGGCGGTCTTCGCGGTGCTCATGTGGGTGCTGGCCGTCCGCCGGCTCCAGGCGCGGCTCGTGCTGTAGCAGCGCCGCAGGTCGCACCGGACGCAGACGTCCGGGGGCATGCCGGGTCGACCCGCCTGGTTGGCTGTCCGTGAGGCTGTGCGGCCGAAGGCTGTGCGGCCGACGACTGCGAGGCCCTGACCCGAGGAGTGCACGTGGCGCCGTCCGGCGACGCCGGTCCCCTGACCGAGCCCGAACCGCTGACCGAGCCCGAACCGCCGGGCGCCCCGGCGCTGTCCAGCGACTCCGCCCGCCGGCTGCGCGGCCGGGCCGGCTCGACGCCCGCGCTCGACCGCGTCGCCGAGCTCGCCGCCCGGCTGCTCACCACGCCCACCAGCCAGATCTCCCTGCTCACCGACGTGCAGACCGTCGCCGGCGGCGCGGGCCTGCCACCCGGCGCCGTCGGCAGCGACAGCCCGCTCGCCGACTCCCTGTGCACCGTCACGGCGACCAGCGGCGCCCCCCTGGTCGTCGACGACGCCGTCACCGACGAGCGCGTCGCCGGGCTGCCGCCGGTCGTCTCCGGCGCCGTCGGGTCCTACCTCGGCGTGCCGCTGGTCGCCGACGACGGCCAGACCGTCGGGGCCCTGTGCGTCTTCGACGCCGTCCCGCGCGCCTGGTCCTCCGGCGACGTCACCCTGCTCGCCCAGCTCGCGGCGTCGGCCGTCGCCGAGCTCGAGCTGTCGGCGCTGAGCAGCGAGCACGAGACGAGCCGGCTGCTGTGGGAGCTCGCCATCGACGCCGCCGGCATCGGCACGTTCGACTGGGACCTCACCACCGGGTCCCTGAACTGGGACGACCAGCTGCTCGAGCTGTTCGGCTACGACCGTGCCGAGTGGGCGAGCACGATCGAGGCCTTCGACGCGCGGCTGCACCCCGACGACCTGCCCCGCGTCACCGCGGCGCTGCAGGAGGCGGTCCGCACCGGCGGGAGCTACGCCTCGGAGTACCGCGTGCTCCTGCCGGACGGGCGGGTGCGCTGGATCGACGCCCGCGGCCGGGCGCTCGTCGACGAGCACGGGACGACGGTCCGCGTGCTCGGCGCCGCCCAGGACAGCACCGCGCGGCAGGAGCAGGAGACCCGGATCAGCCACGTGCTGGAGTCGATGAGCGCGGCGTTCTACTCGCTCGACCGCGACTGGCGCTTCACCTACGTCAACGCCGAGGCCGAGCGCCTGCTCGGCCGCTCCCGCGACGAGCTGCTGGGCGGCGTGCTGTGGGAGCTGTTCCCCGGCACCGTCGCGTCGGAGTTCGAGACCCGCTACACGCGGGCGCTCGACACCGGGCAGGCGGACGTCTTCGAGGCGTACTACCCGGCGCCGCTCGACGGCTGGTACGAGCTGCGGGTCTGGCCCTCGCAGGCGGGCCTGGCCGTCTACTTCCTCGACGTCACCGAGCGGCGCGACGCCCAGACGCACGCCGCGCTGCTCACGGCCGCCACCGCCGAGCTCACCGAGACCCTCGACCCGCAGGAGGCCGTCGCGCGGCTGGCCCGGATCGCCGTCCCGGCCCTCGGCGACTGGTGCATCGTCACCCTCGTCGAGGGCGACGCCGACCCGGGCGACTGGCGCCGGACGCTGCGCGATGTCAGCTGGTGGCACGCCGACCCCGCGCAGCGACCGCTGCTCGAGCAGTACGCCGGCCGGCGCATCGCGTCCCTCGGCGACGACGCCCTGCTCGCCGAGGCGCTGCGCACCGGCCGGCAGATCGTGCTGCGCGCCGGGACCGACGCGACCTCGACCACCCAGGACGGCCACGCGCAGGAGCTGCTGCGCCAGCTCGGGCCGCGCTCGGCCGTCGTCCAGCCCGTCCGGGCCCGCGGCCGCACGCTGGGCCTCATCACGCTGTGCCTGCGGCAGCTCGACGAGCCGCGGCAGGCCGACCTCGACACCATCGCCGAGCTGGCCGGGCGGGCGGGCCTCGCGCTCGACAACGCCCGGCTGTACGAGCAGCAGCGCGAGCTCGCCGAGGGGCTGCAGCGCTCGCTGCTCACCGATCCGCCCGAGCCGGACCACGCCCACGTCGTCGTGCGCTACCAGCCGGCCGCCCACGCCGCGCAGGTCGGCGGCGACTGGTACGACGCCTTCTTGCAGCCCAGCGGCGCGACGATGGTCGTCATCGGCGACGTCATCGGCCACGACACCGTCGCCGCCGCCGCGATGGGGCAGGTCCGCGGGCTGCTGCGGGGCATCGCCGCGACGACGGGCGCCGGGCCCGCGGAGGTCCTGCGGCGCGTCGACGAGGCGATGCAGACGCTGCAGGTCGACACCACCGCGAGCGCCATCGTCGCCCGGCTCGAGCAGACCCCCGAGGAGCGCCGCGCCGGCGTGACCCGCCTGCGCTGGTCCAACGCCGGCCACCCGCCGCCGCTGGTCGTCCTGACCGACGGCTCGGTCACGGCGCTGCCCGAGGCCGACCCCGACCTGCTGCTCGGCATCGACCCGGGCAGTCCCCGCGGCGAGTCCGGCGTGGTCCTGGAGCGCGGAGCCACCGTGCTGCTCTACACCGACGGCCTGGTCGAGCGCCGCGGGCAGAGCCTGGACGACGGGCTCGACCAGCTGCGGGACACCCTCAGCGCCCTGGCGCAGGAGGACCTCACGTTCGACGAGCTGTGCGACGAGGTCCTCGTCCGCATGCTCCCCGACGGCGCCGAGGACGACGTGGCGCTCGTCGGCGTGCGCCTGCACCCGCAGGACGCGCCGCGGCCCGCGGAGGCCGGCGCCCGGCGGCTGCCGGCGGGCGTGCGCCCCGAGCCGGAGATCACCCCGCTCGACCCCTCCTAGGTCGGCCGCGCCGAGCGGACGAGGTCCTGCAGGGCGACGTCCTTGTCGCGCGCGGTCTGCGCGAGCCGGGCCGAGAAGCCCCGCACCTGCTCGAGCAGCTCGGGGTCGCCGGCGCCGAGGATGCGCACGGCCAGCAGGCCGGCGTTGCGGGCGCCGCCGATCGAGACGGTGGCCACGGGCACGCCGGCCGGCATCTGGACGATCGACAGCAGCGAGTCCAGCCCGTCGAGCTGGCGCAGCGGCACGGGGACGCCGATCACCGGCAGCGGCGTCATCGAGGCGATCATCCCGGGCAGGTGCGCCGCGCCGCCCGCGCCGGCCACGACCACCCGGACGCCGCGGCCGTCGGCGGCCTCCGCCCAGTCGAGCATCTCGCGGGGGGTGCGGTGCGCCGACAGCACGCGCACCTCGTGCGGCACGCCGAACTCGTCCAGCGCCTGTGCGGCCCCCGACATGACCGGCCAGTCGGAGTCGCTGCCCATGACGACCGCGACCAGGCTCATGCGTGCTCCCACCCGTCGGTCCAGGTGCCGTCGCGCAGGTAGGCGGCGCCGCGGCGGGCCCGCGCGCGCAGGTCGGGCAGGTCGTCCCCGAGCACGGTGAGGTGGCCGATCTTGCGGCCGGGCCGGACCTGCTTGCCGTACAGGTGCACCTTCGCGCCCGGGTCGCGCCCCCAGAGCAGGTGCAGCCGCCGGTCCAGCTCGGGGTCGGGGTCGTCGCCGCCGAGCAGGTTGGCCATGACGGTCCACCGGGCGGTCGCCGTGGTCTCGCCGAGCGGGTAGTCGAGCACCGCGCGCAGGTGCTGCTCGAACTGCGAGGTGCGCGCGCCCTCGATCGTCCAGTGCGCGCTGTTGTGCGGGCGCATGGCGAGCTCGTTGACGAGCAGCCCGTCGGCGGTCTCGAACAGCTCGACGGCCAGCACGCCGACGACGGCGAGCTCGTCGGCGAGCATGAGCGCGAGGCCCTGCGCCTCGAGCGCCCGCTCCTCCGACAGCCCGGGCGCGGGTGCGACGACCTCGACGCAGATGCCGTCGGACTGCACCGTCTCGACGACCGGCCAGGCGCCGCCCTGCCCGCCCGGCGAGCGCGCGACGACCGCGGCGAGCTCGCGCTGCAGCGGGACGAGCTGCTCGGCGAGCAGCCGGACGCCGCTCGCCAGCACCTCGGCCGCCTCGGCCGTGTCGCGCACGACCCAGACGCCCTTGCCGTCGTAGCCGCCGGTCGCCGCCTTGAGCACGAGCGGCCAGCCGACGTGCCGGGCGAAGCCCTCGACGTCGGCGACGCTCGCCACCGGGCAGAACGGCGGGACCGGCACCCCGAGGGCGGCCAGGCGCTCGCGCATGACGAGCTTGTCCTGCGCGTGCCGCAGCGCGGCGCTGCCCGGCGCGATCGCGAGGCCCTCGGCCTCCAGCGCCTCGAGCAGCCCCTCGGGCACGTGCTCGTGGTCGAAGGTGACGACCTCGCAGCCGCGGGCGAACGCGCGCAGGTCGTCCAGGCTGGTGTGCTCGCCGATGCTCGTCCCACGGGCCACCAGCGCGGCGCTGTCGTGCTCGGCGTCGGCCAGCACGCGCAGCGACAGGCCCAGCGCGATGGACGCCTGGTGCGTCATGCGCGAGAGCTGCCCACCGCCGACCATGCCGACCACGGGCAGGCCCATCGCACCGCGGATCGCCACGCGCGAGACCCTAGCGGCCGCGCGGCGAGGTCCCGACGAGCCGGGCGGCCAGGCGCGCCACCGTCTCCTCGTCGACCCCGACCGACATGGCCAGCCCGTGCGGCCCGCCGTACTCGCGGTCCACGTGGTCCAGGAACCGCTCCATCGAGGCCGGCACCGGGCGGACGTCGTCGGCCGTCGTCCCGGCGAGCGACGGCCCGTAGGTCGCGGACGCCTTCAGCCGGGCGAGCACCGCGTCGATGCGCTCGGCGCTGCGGGCGTAGTCGGCGACGACCGCGTCGCGCCGCACGCCGGCCAGCGACAGGGCCAGGGCGACGACGACGCCGGTGCGGTCCTTGCCGGCGGCGCAGTGCACGAGCGCCGTGCCGGTCGACGGGTCGGCGAGCAGCCGCAGCGCCGCGGCGACGCCGTCGGGGGCGTCCTGCAGGTAGCCGACGTAGTAGCCGGTCATGTCGGTGCGGGTCGCCCCCGCCCGGTCCAGGCGGTGCGGGACGGCCTGCTCGACCTCCACCTCCTCCGGCACGCCCGGGAGCTCGGGGATGAGCGAGACGTGGTGGTGCGCGACGGACGTGGCCCGCAGCGGCCCGTCGCCCTCGCGGTGCACCTCGCCGGTCGTGCGCAGGTCCAGCACGGTGCGCACGAGCAGGTCGTCGGTGAGCCTGCGGACGTCGGTCGGCGTCAGCCCCTGCAGGTTGTCGGCCCGCAGCAGGACGCCGGGGCGGGTCGTCCGCCCGTCGACGGTCGGCAGACCGCCCACGTCGCGGACGTTCACGGCACCGTCGAGGTCGATCCACGTCATGGGCCGAACGGTAGGCTCCACCGGGTGTCGACGTCGCGCCCGGGGCTGCTGGGCGGGCTCGAGGCGCGGGTGCGCGGCCTGGTGGGCGAGCTCGCCAAGTTCGGCACCGTCGGGCTGGTCAGCCTGGTCGTCGACGTCGCGGTCTTCAACGCGGTGCTGTCGGTGGTCGACAAGCCGCTCACCGCCAAGGTCCTGTCGACCGTGGTCTCGGCGACGAACGCCTTCGTGCTGAACCGGGCCTGGTCGTTCAAGGACCGCGTGCGCACCAGCGTCCGGCGCGAGTACGGCACCTTCTTCGTGCTGAACGTCGTCGGGCTGTCGATCTCCCTGCTGTGCCTGGCCACCTCGCACTACGTGCTCGGCTTCGAGTCGCGCCTCGCCGACAACCTCGCCGCCAACGGCGTCGGGCTCGTGCTCGGCACCACGTTCCGCTTCTGGAGCTACCGCAGGTTCGTCTGGGCCGCCCCGAGCGCCGTGCAGGAGGCGGCCGACGACGGCGACCCGGCCGCGCGGGCCGTGCTCGAGGACGTCTCCGACGGGACGATCACGCCGGACGTGTCGACCACGCGGGGATGAGCGCGCCCGACCTGCCGGTCGGGCCGGACGACGTGCTCGCCGCACCCCCGGTCCGCCTCGCCCGGCGCCTGTCCGGCCGCCCGACCCGGCACCTGCGCGGCCTCCCGTCCGCCTTCTGGCTGCTGTGGTGGGGGACGCTCGTCAACCGCGTCGGCAGCTTCGTCACGCCGTTCCTCGCGCTGTACCTGACCACCGAGCGCGGGGTGAGCGTCTCGTCCGCGGGCGTCGTGCTGTCGGTCCTCGGGCTGCGGACGGCGATCAGCCAGCCGGTCGGCGGCGTGCTCGCCGACCGCATCGGCCGGCGCCGGACGATGGCGCTCGGGCTGTCGGCCTCGGCCGGCTCGCTGCTGCTGCTCGGCGCCGCCGAGGGGCGCGGCGCGCTGCTCGCCGCCGCCCTGCTCTACGGGCTGTGCCTGGACCTGTACCGGCCGGCGGTGTCGGCGGCGGTCGCCGACCTCGTCCCGGAGGCGCACCGCCCGCGGGCCTTCGCCCTGCAGTTCTGGGCGGTGAACCTCGGCTTCTCGGTGGCGACGCCGCTCGGCGGGCTGCTCGCCGCCCGCGGCTACGGGCTGCTGTTCGTCCTGGACGCGGCGGCGTGCCTGGCGTTCGCCGGGCTGATCCTGCGCAGCGTGCCGGAGACCCGCCCGGTGCGCACCGGCGCGCCGGGCGCCCTCGTCGACGTGCTGCGCGACCGGCTGCTGCTGGCACTGCTCGGATGCACGCTCGCCCAGGCGGCCGCCTACCTGCAGGCCTTCGTCACGCTGCCGCTCGTGTTCGGCGCGGACGGCCTCGGCCCGCAGACCTACGGGCTCGCGATCGGGCTGAACGGCGTGCTCATCATCGTCCTGCAGCCGCTGCTGCTCGGCGTGCTCGGCCGCCGCGGCCGCGGGCCGCTGCTGCTGACGGCGCTCGTCCTGCAGGGCGCCGGCTTCGGTCTCACGGCGTTCGCCGACGGGCTGGCCGGCCACCTGCTCGCCATCACCGTCTGGACGGTCGGCGAGGTCCTGTCGGCCGGGCAGCTCAGCGCGCTCGTCGCGACGCTGGCCCCCGTGCACCTGCGGGGCCGCTACCAGGGCGTGTTCGGCGCGTCGTTCGGCCTGGCCGGGCTGCTCGCGCCGCTGCTCGGCACCCAGTGCCTCGCCCGCCTCGGCGAGGGCGCTCTGTGGGGCGGCACGGCCCTGCTGTCGGTGCTGGCCGGCGTCGGGCTGCTCGCCGTGTCGCTGGCCGCCGACCGCCGGGCGACGGACGCGTCCGCGCCGGCACCGGCGACGGGCTAGCGCTGGGCGTCGAGCGCGCCGACGACCGCGGGGTCGTCCGGCTCGGTGCGCGGGCGGAACCGGGCGACCGGCTCCCCGGCGGGCGACAGCACCCACTTCTCGAAGTTCCACTGCACGTCGCCGGTGTCGCCCTCGGCGTCCGGGACCGCGGTGAGCGCGTCGAACAGCGGCGCCCGGTCGGCGCCGTTGACGTCGGCCTTGGCGAGCATCGGGAAGGTGACGCCGTAGGTCGCCGAGCAGAACGACGCGATCTCCTCGGCGCTGCCCGGCTCCTGCCCGGCGAACTGGTTGCAGGGCACGCCGACGACCACGAGGTCGTCGCGCGTCGCGTGCAGGCGCTCGAGCGCCTCGTACTGCGGCGTCAGGCCGCAGCGGCTCGCGACGTTCACGACCAGCGCGGTCCGGCCGGCCGTCAGCGCGCCGAGGGTGGTGGTCTCGCCGTGCAGCGTCTGCACCTCGAGGTCGAGCAGCGACATGGACGGGCCTCTCGGACAGCGGGACAGGGGCTCCCGACGACGCTAGTCGTGGAGGTGCCGGACCGTCCCGACCGGCGTAGCGTCGGCCAGGTGTCCAGGTCGAGGCCCAGGTCGAGGCTGCGCATCTACGTGCTGGTGCGCCTCGTCGCCGGCGTCGCCTTCCTCGTCGGCGCCGTCGTGCTCCCGCACGGGGTGCCCGCCGCCCTGCTCGTGGTGGCCGCGGGCGTGGCCGCCGTGCTGAGCTCGCTGTGGAGCATGGCCGGCGGACCGGGCGAGCGCGCCGGGGCGCGCTCGCAGGACCGCTGGTTCGACTCGGTCAGCCCCCCGCAGGGCGACTGGCCGCCGTACGAGGCCGCCCCGGTCGTCGAGCCCGGACCGGTCGAGCCGGCGCCCGTCCGCCCGGCGACCTCGCGGGACGACCCCCGCTAGTCCGTCAGGCCGGCCGGGCGCAGGTGCACCACGTCGCCGGCGCCGTGCGCCGTGCCGTCGACGACCAGCCGCCCGCCGTCGTCGACCGCCTCGGCCACGCCCTCGACGCTCGTCCCCGGCAGCTCGAGGCGCACCCGCTGCCCGAGCGTGAGGCACCGGCTGCGGTAGGCGACGCGCACGGGCTCGAGGTCGTCGGCGGCGTCGCGCAGCAGGTCGCCGAGCGACCGCAGGACCGCGCGCAGCAGGGTGTCGCGGTCGGTCGTCGTCGCGCCGGCCAGCGCGAGGCTCGTCGCCCCCGGGCCCGGCAGCTCGTCCGCCCGCGTCGTGACGTTCAGCCCGATGCCGAGCACCGCGGCGCCCGGCTCGGGCACCTCGGCCAGCACGCCGCAGGTCTTGCGGCCGTCGACGAGCACGTCGTTCGGCCACTTCAGCCCTGCCGCGACCCCGGTCTGCTCCTCGACCGCGTCGCGCACGGCCAGGCCGGTCAGCAGCGGCAGCCACGGCCAGTGCACGGGCGGCAGGTCGGGCCGCACGAGCACCGACAGGGTCAGCCCCGCCCGCGGCGGCGAGGTCCAGGTGCGGTCGAGCCGGCCGCGCCCGGCCGTCTGGTGCTCGGCCACGACGACGAGCCCCGCCGGCTCGCCCGCCCGGGCCCGCTCGGCCACGAGGGCGTTCGTGGAGGCGGCGGCCGGCAGCACCTCGACCCGCCAGCCCTGCGGCGCCAGCGCCCGCTGCAGCGCCCGGGCCCGCAGCGGTGGCCGGGACAGGTCGCCGTACGGGCCGGGCTGCGCGTCCACCCCGACACCCTGCCACCATGGGAGGGGCGCGTGGCTACCCTCCCCGGGGTGACCGCCCAGCCCGCCCCCGACGCCGCTCCCGACCCGCACACCACCGCGGGCAAGCTCGCCGAGCTGCGGCGGCGCACCGACGAGGCGCTGCACGCGGGCAGCGCGGCGGCGCTCGAGAAGCGGCGGGCGGCCGGCAAGCGGACCGCCCGCGAGCGCCTGGCGCTGCTGCTCGACGAGGGCTCGTTCGTCGAGACCGACGCGCTGACCCGGCACCGCGCGCGCGACTTCGGGCTCGAGCGCAACCGCCCCCTCGGCGACGGCGTGATCACCGGCCACGGCACCGTCGACGGCCGCCCGGTGTGCGTGTTCAGCCAGGACGCGACCGTGTTCGGCGGCGCCCTCGGCGAGGTCTACGGGCAGAAGATCGTCAAGGTGATGGACCTCGCCCTGAAGAGCGGCTGCCCGCTCGTCGGCTTGAACGAGGGCTCCGGCGCGCGCATCCAGGAGGGCATCGGCGGCCTGGCGCTGTACGGCGACATCTTCTTCCGCAACACGATGGCCTCGGGCGTCGTGCCGCAGATCAGCCTGGTGCTCGGCAACTGCGCCGGCGGGCACGTCTACTCGCCCGCGCTCACCGACTTCGTGCTCATGGTCGACCGGGCGAGCGCCATGATGATCACCGGACCGGACGTCATCCAGACGGTGACCGGCGAGGAGATCTCGATCGAGGACCTCGGCGGTGCGCGGGCGCACAACGCCACGAGCGGCGTCGCGCACTTCATGAGCGACGACGAGGACGCCGCGATCGAGCTCACGCAGGCCCTGCTGTCGTACCTGCCGTCGAACAACCTCGACGAGGCGCCGCGGCTCCCGGCCGGCGACGCCCTCGAGGAGGAGCCGCTGCACGAGCTCGACACCCTGGTGCCCGACAGCAACCACGCCCCGTACGACATGCACGCGGTCATCGAGGCGGTGCTCGACGACGGCGAGCTCCTCGAGGTGCAGGCGCTGTGGGCGCAGTCGATGGTGTGCGGCTTCGGGCGCGTCGAGGGGCGCAGCATCGGCGTCGTGGCGAACAACCCGATGCACTTCGCCGGCACGCTCGACATCGACGCCTCGGAGAAGGCCGCGCGCTTCGTGCGCACCTGCGACGCGTTCGGCATCCCGGTGCTCACCCTCGTCGACGTGCCGGGCTTCCTGCCGGGCGTCGGGCAGGAGCACGCCGGGATCATCCGGCGCGGGGCCAAGCTGCTCTACGCCTACTCCGAGGCCACCGTGCCGCTCATCACCGTCATCACCCGCAAGGCCTACGGCGGCGCGTACGTCGTCATGGGCTCCAAGCACCTCGGCGCCGACGTCAACCTGGCCTGGCCGACCGCGCAGGTCGCCGTCGTCGGGGCGGCCGGAGCCGTGAGCATCATCCGGCGCCGCGAGATCGCCGCCGCGGACGACCCCGACGCGGCCCGCGCGCAGTTCGTCGAGGAGTACGAGGACACCTTCGCCACCCCGTACGTCGCCGCCGAGCGCGGCTTCGTCGACGCGGTGATCGAGCCGTCGCAGACCCGTCGCGAGGTCGCCCGGGCGCTGCGGCTGCTGGCGGGCAAGCGCGTCACGCTGCCGCCGAAGAAGCACGGGAACATCCCGCTGTGACCGGGCGGGACGGGCCGGTCAGCGGGTCGGACGGGCCGGTCGAGGGGCAGGGCGCGCCGCTGCTGCGCGTCGTGCGCGGCGAGCCGACGCCGCAGGAGCTCGCAGCGCTCGTCGCCGTGCTCGTGGCCCGGGCGGCAGCCGCCCCGGCACCGCCGGCGCGGGTGCGCCGGCCGTGGGCCCGGCCGGTCCTGCGCGCGCTGCTGCCGCCCGGTCCGGGGGCCTGGCGGGCGTCCGGGCTGCCGCTGCGCTGACCGGCCCGCCCGGGCCTGCTCAGTAGGCTCCGTCGACCGCCCACCGCCGTCTCGAAGGAGCCGCGTGCCCGTCCTGCGCAAGGTCCTCATCGCCAACCGCGGCGAGATCGCCGTCCGGGTCGCCCGCGCCTGCCGCGACGCCGGCCTGGCCTCGGTGGCGGTGTACGCCGAGCCGGACGTCGACGCGCTGCACGTGCGGAGCGCGGACGAGGCCTTCGCCCTGGGCGGGAGCACGCCGGGCGAGTCCTACCTGCGCATCGACAAGGTCCTGCGGGCGCTCGCCGACTCGGGCGCCGACGCCGTGCACCCGGGCTACGGCTTCCTGTCCGAGCACGCCGGGTTCGCGCAGGCGGTGCTCGACGCCGGCGCGACCTGGATCGGCCCGTCGCCCGAGGCCATCGCCGCGCTCGGCGACAAGACGACCGCCCGGCACATCGCGCTGAAGATCGGCGCGCCGCTCGCGCCCGGCACGGCCGACCCGGTGCAGGGCGTCGACGAGGTGCTCGCCTTCGTCGCCGAGCACGGCCTGCCGGTGGCCATCAAGGCGGCCTTCGGCGGCGGCGGGCGCGGCCTGAAGATCGCCCGCACCGAGCAGGAGGTCCCCGAGCTGTACGAGTCGGCCGTCCGCGAGGCGGTCGCCGCCTTCGGGCGCGGCGAGTGCTTCGTCGAGCGCTACCTCGACCGGCCGCGGCACGTCGAGACGCAGGTGCTCGCCGACGCGCACGGCAACGTCGTCGTCGTGTCGACCCGCGACTGCACGCTGCAGCGCCGCTACCAGAAGGTCGTCGAGGAGGCGCCCGCGCCGTTCCTCACCGACGAGCAGACCGCGCTGCTGTACGCCGCGTCCAAGGACATCGTGCGCGAGGCCGGCTACGTCGGCGCCGGCACCTGCGAGTTCCTCGTGGGCCAGGACGGGCTCGTGAGCTTCCTCGAGGTGAACACCCGGCTGCAGGTCGAGCACCCGGTGAGCGAGCAGGTCACCGGCGTCGACCTCGTGCGCGAGCAGTTCCGCATCGCCGAGGGCTCGGCACTCACCTTCGACGATCCGGTGCCGCGCGGCCACGCCTTCGAGTTCCGGATCAACGGCGAGGACCCGGGGCGCGGCTTCCTGCCGGCGCCGGGCACCGTGACGTCCTTCGTCGCCCCGAGCGGCCCCGGCGTGCGCGTCGACGCGGGCGTCGAGTCCGGGTCGGTCGTCGGCGGCGCCTTCGACTCGCTGCTCGCGAAGCTCGTCGTGACGGGAGCGACCCGGCAGGAGGCGCTCGAGCGCAGCCGCCGGGCGCTCGACGAGCTGCAGGTCGAGGGGATGGCCACGCTGCTGCCCTTCCACCGGCGCGTCGTGCGCGACCCGGCCTTCACCAGCGAGCCCTTCACGGTGCACAACCGCTGGATCGAGGACGACTTCGACAACGACCTGCCGCCGTTCGCCGGCGGGGCGGACGCCGAGGCCCCGGCGCCGCGCGAGACCGTCGTCGTCGAGGTCGGCGGGCGCCGGCTCGAGGTGTCGCTGCCGGCCGGCCTCGGCGCCCCGGCGAGCAAGCCGAAGCGGGCGGCGCTCCGGCGCTCGGGGGGCCGGGCGGCCGGCGCTGCGGCGTCCGGCGCCACGCTCGCCTCGCCGATGCAGGGCACGATCGTGAAGGTCGCGGTCGAGGAGGGCGCCGTCGTGGCGGCCGGCGACCTCGTCGTCGTGCTCGAGGCGATGAAGATGGAGCAGCCGATCACCGCCCACCGCGCCGGCACCGTCCGCGCCCTGACCGCCGCCGTCGGCGCGGCCGTCACGAGCGGCGCAGCGCTGTGCGAGATCGAGGACTGAGCCCTCAGGTCTGGGGCTCGTCGGGCTCCTCGCCGGTCACGCCGTCGGCCTGCTCGCGCAGCAGGTCGAGGTGGCCGAGGTGCCGGGCCGTCTCCTCCACCAGGTGCAGCAGGATCCAGCGCAGCGACAGCGGCTGGCCCGCCGCCACCTCGTCGAGCGACGGCGCCGGGGCCACGACGGCGTCGCACCGGGCGGTCTCTGCGGCGTAGGCGGCCAGCACCTGCTCCGTCGTCGTGCCCGGAGCGACGGCCCACTCGGCGTCCCGCTCGCGCGGCGGCAGGTCCTCGCCCGCGAACACTGCCCGCAGCCACGACCGCTCGACGCCGGTCAGGTGCTGCACGACGCCGAGCGCGGTCAGGCCGGTCCCGGTCGAGGCCGTCGCGAGCACCTCCGCCGGTGCACCGGCCAGCCTCCAGGCCACCAGGTCGCGCTGCCGCTGCAGGAAGCCCAGCAGCGTCGTCCGCTCGTCGCCCCGGTGCGCGGGCTCGACGAGCCCGTGCCGCAGGCCGTTCCGGTCCCCGCTCGCGTCGCCGCTCTCGTCCGCCACGGGTGCATCCTGCCCGAGCCGGCGGCTCAGCGGTCCCAGTCGACCGCGTCGAGCTGCGCGCGCAGGACGGCGCCGCGCCGCGGGTCGTGCTGCGCCACCCAGGCGACCCGTCCGGTCAGGTGGCCGCGGAAGTCGGCACGCCCATCCCGGTTCTGGCTGTCCGGGCCGTCGCGCAGGCAGTTGTGCAGCACCGCCCGCAGCCGGTCGACCTCGGCGCGGCGTACGTGCGGGCGCTCGTTCACGACGAGCCCGCCGAGCACCTGGCGGCCGGCCCGCGGCAGGACGGCGGTCTTGCGGGCGTTCACCCGGAACCCCTCCTCCCGGGCGACCTGCTCGACGAGGTCGAGCAGCCGCGACGTCCCGCGTCCCCAGCTCCGGCCGCCGGACAGCGCGAGGTCGTCGGCGTAGCGCGTGTACCGCCCGCCCCACGACCGCGCCAGCGCGCTGAGCCGGACGTCGAGCCGGTGCGCGGCCAGGTTGGCGAGCGCCGGGGAGGTGGGCGCGCCCTGCGGCAGGTGCGGCGCCGCGAGCCGGCGCCCGAGCCGCCAGTGCGCCTCGAGCAGCTCCGGCGAGGCCGGGCGCGGGACGGCCGCCCAGGCCCGCCGCGGCAGCACGGTCGTCGTGAGCCCGGCCAGGCAGTGGGCGACCGGCTCGGGGTAGCCGGCCGTCCGCAGCAGCCCGTGCACACGGCCGACGGTGACGCTCGCGAAGAACCCCTCGAGGTCCATCCGGACGACCACCGCCTGCCCGGCGTGCGGGGCGGCGAAGGTGGCGACCGAGCGCCCGCGCCGGAACCCGTGGGCGGCGTCGTGCGGCGGGACGCCGCTGACGATCTCGGCGAGCAGCCGCCGCTGCAGGTGCTTCAGCCGGGGCTTGGGCGCCTCGAGCACCCGCACCGCCCCGCTCGGCGCGAGCCGCGTGCTGGTCCGGTAGTGCAGCAGCGGCTCGACGCGGACGCCGCGGGCCAGGTGCTTGGGGTCGGCGAACCAGTCGAGCTCGCCGGCGCTGAGCCGGAGCAGGCCGGCGACGTCGGACAGGTCGTGCAGCACCGGCAGGCGCCACGGGTCGACCAGCATCCGGGTCGGCGCGACGGGACGGCTGCGCGGTGCGGCCCGCCCGGCCTCGGCCGCCGCGGGCAGGCCGGCCAGCACCGCCGCCAGCTCGCGCGGACGGTCCGCCGGGGCGACGGGGAAGACCTGCAGCAGCTGCCGGACGAGCTCGGGCAGCCAGGACGCCCGCCGCCGCAGGACGACCGCGCCGCTGACGACGAGGTCCCGCGGCGTCCACTCGCCCGCCAGGAAGGCGGCCGCGAGCGCCGAGGCGAGGTCGGGCCTCACCGCCTCACCGGCTCACCGGCTCACCGCAGGGCGGACGTCGGGTGCGGCAGCGCGTCCCGACCTGTCCCGTCGTGCGCGCGAGCTGCTGCTGCGGAGCGCAGTCCGTCGCGCGCGGTGCGGTGCCCGGCCGTGCCGGTGGTCCCCGGGGTAGCCCCGGGGAGGTCGCGCGGCGTCATGCGCCGGTCGACCGTCTCGAGCTGCGCTGCCGCACGCGGCACGGTATCCCGCGGGCGGCCCGGCGCCTCAGCGCACCGGGGGCAGGCCGGCGCGGCGGCGCAGGCGGTCGCGGGCCGCCCGCAGTCCCGGCAGGTCGGCCGCGTCGCCCTGCCGCTCGGCGGTCCGCCGGGCGTGCGAGGATCCGGGCCGTCATGGCC
>CAXTFU010000070.1:0-5940 GCA_964243385.1 uncultured bacterium
ACGGGCCGGCGGCGGACCGCGCGTCGGCGGCGGTCGACCGGGTGCACGGCGGCTTCGACCGGGACCGGTCCGCGACCGACCGCGCCGACCTGCTCGCCTCCCGGGCCCGCGCGGCACGCCGCCGCGACGCCGCGTCGGACGACCGCGAGGAGTCGGCGCTCGACCGGATCGCGGGCGAGCAGGACCGCAGCAGCGCCGACAAGGACCGCGAGCAGGCCGCGGGCGACCGCGACGGCGCACGCGACGACCGCCGGGCCGCGACGGCCGAGCGGTCAGCAGCGGGTGCAGCGGCGGGGGCAGCCGCCGACACCGCTCCCGACGGGGCCGCCACCGACGCAGCCACCGACGCAGCCACCGGGGCTCCCGGCCGGGGGCGCTGACCGCCGTCCGGTCCGGCAGCGGACGCGACGGTCGGCGACCGCCTCGCCGAGCAGGCGGCCCGGTCCGCCCGGATCCGGGTGCTGGCACGCGCTGGTGACAGCCGCGGCACCTCTCGTGGTCGACAGCGCCGGACCGGGGTAGGGCCTGGCAGACCCGCACCGCCCCCGAGGAGGACCGTTGTTCCGCAGGATCACCCTGGCCGTCAGCTTCGCCGCCGGTTACGTGCTCGGCGCCAAGGCAGGCGAGGAGCGCTACGAGGAGCTGCAGGACGCGGCGCGCGCCGTGCTCAGCCGGCCCGCCGTGCAGGACCTCGTCGCGAGCGCGTCCTCGATCGTCGGCGGCGGCAGCGCCGCCCCGGCGCCCCCGCCCGTCCCGCCCACCACCCGGCCCGTCCCGCCCACTCCGCCGGCTCCGCCTGTCGCGCTGGTGGACGAGGTCGTCGTCCCGCCCGTGCCGGCTCCCGTCCCCGCGCCGGCCGCCGACCTGGCCGACCTCGACGCCGGCACGTCCCTGCCGACGGAGGACGCGGTGCTCACGCCCGTCCCTGCCCCGGTCGCCGACCTGCCGCCGGTCGTCCTCGAGCCCACGGACGCCGCCGCTCCCGCGGACGTGACCGGGGACGTCGCGCCGGAGGAGCGCTCGATCGACGACCTGTCCGACCTCGAGCTCGAGCTGCTGACGGCGCCCACCCCGCCGCCGGCCGACCCGCCCGCGGACCCGACGCGCCCCTGACGGGTCCGCCGGCCCTGCGCCCGCTCTCCTGACGCAGCCGTCGGCCGGGTCAGGAGAGCGGGCGGGACGGGCTCGTCACGCCCAGGGCTTGAGCTGCACCTTGACGTGCCCGTCCGCCTTCTGCTGGAAGGCCCGGTAGGCGTCGGGCGCGGCGTCCAGCGGCAGGCGGTGCGTGGCGAAGTCGTCGCAGCCGAGCGGGTCGTCGTCGCCGAGCAGCGGCATGATGTCGTCGATCCAGCGCTTCACGTTGCACTGGCCCATCCGCAGCTGCACCTGCTTGTCGAACAGGGTCAGCATCGGCATCGGGTCGGCGGTCCCGCCGTACACGCCGGTGAGCGAGATCGTGCCGCCGCGGCGGACGACGTCGATCGCGCTGTGGAGCGCGCCGAGCCGGTCGACCCCGGCCGTCTCCTGCAGCGGTGCGGCGAGCGCGTCCGGCAGCAGCCCGACGGCCTTCTGCACGAGCGACGTCACCGGGCTGCCGTGCGCCTCCATGCCGACGCAGTCGAGCACCGAGTCGGGCCCGCGTCCGTCGGTCATGCCGCGGACCGCGTCGCCGAGGCTCGTGCCGTCCAGCGCGGCCAGGTCGACGACCTCGATGCCCTGGTCGACCACGCGCCGGACCCGGTCGGGGACGAGGTCGACGCCGATGACCCGGTAGCCGAGGTGACGGCCGATGCGGCAGGCGAAGTCGCCGACCGGACCGAGGCCCAGGACCACGAGCGTGCCGCCGTCCGGGACGCCCGCGTACGCCACCCCCTGCCAGGCCGTCGGGAGGATGTCGGACAGGTAGGCGAAGCGGTCGTCCGGCGGGCCGTCGGGGAGCTTGACGTGCGTGGACTGCGCCTGCGGCACCCGCAGGAACTGCGCCTGCCCGCCGGGGACCGAGCCGTACAGCTTGCTGAACCCGAACAGCGCGGCACCGCTGCCCTGGTCGCGGACCTGCGTGGTCTCGCACTGCGTGTAGAGCTGCCGCGCGCACATCCAGCAGTGCCCGCAGGAGATCTGGAACGGGATGCTGACGCGCTGGCCGACGCGGAGGTCGCCGCACTCCGGGCCGACCTCCTCGACGACGCCCATCGTCTCGTGGCCGAGGACGTCCCCGGCGTCCATGAAGGCGGCGAGCGGCTCGTACAGGTGCAGGTCGGAGCCGCAGATGTTGGTCGTCGTCACCCGGACGACCGCGTCGGTCGGCTGCTCGATGCGCGGGTCGGGGACCTCCTCGACGCTCACGGTGCGCGGGCCCTGCCAGGTGACTGCCTTCACGGGACTGCCCTTCGTCGAGGTGTCCCGCGACTACCCGCGGCGGGCCGCGCCGACACGACGGGCTCAGTCCATGTGCGGGTAGCGGACGTCGGTGCGCGGGACGAACGTCTCCTTGATCGCGCGCGGGCTCGTCCAGCGCTGCAGGTTCAGGATCGAGCCGGCCTTGTCGTTCGTGCCGGACGCGCGGCTGCCGCCGAACGGCTGCTGCCCGACGACGGCGCCGGTCGGCCGGTCGTTCACGTAGAAGTTGCCGGCGGCGAAGCGCAGCCGCTCGCTGGCCTCGGTGATCGCCGCCCGGTCGGTGGCGACCACCGAGCCGGTGAGCCCGTAGGCCGACCCGCGGTCGACGGTGTCGAGCACGTCCGACCAGCGGTCGTCCTCGTAGACGTGGACGGCGAGCACCGGGCCGAAGTACTCCTCGACGAACGCCTCGTCGGTCGGGTCCTGGCCGAGCAGGACGGTGGGACGCACGAACCAGCCCTCGCGGTCGTCGTAGGTGCCGCCGGCCGCGACCTCGAGCCCCGGCGTGGCGTGCGCCCGGTCGATCGCGGCGGCGTTCTTGGCGAACGCGCGGGCGTCGATGACCGCGCCACCGAAGTTGGAGAGGTCCGTGACGTCGCCGTAGGCGAGCCCCTCGACCGTGTGCAGCAGGTCGTCGCCCATGGCCTCCCAGACCGAGCGGGGGACGAACGCCCGTGAGGCGGCCGAGCACTTCTGCCCCTGGTACTCGAACGCGCCGAGCACGAGGGCGGACGTCAGCCCGGCCGGGTCGGCCGACGGGTGCGCGACGACGAAGTCCTTGCCGCCGGTCTCGCCGACGAGCCGCGGGTAGGTCCGGTAGCGGCCGATGTTGCTGCCGACCGTCTGCCACAGGTGCTGGAAGGTGGCGGTCGAGCCGGTGAAGTGGATGCCGGCCAGGCGCGGGTCGACGAGCAGGACCTCCGAGATGTCCCGACCGTCGCCGGTCAGCAGGTTGATCACGCCGGGCGGCAGGCCGGCGGCCTCGAGCAGCCGCATCGTCCACCAGGCCGACAGGGTCTGCGTGGGGCTCGGCTTCCAGACGACCGTGTTGCCCATGAGCGCCGGGGCGGTCGGCAGGTTCCCGGCGATGGCGGTGAAGTTGAACGGCGTGATGGCGTAGACGAAGCCCTCGAGCGGACGGTGGTCGAAGCGGTTCCAGACGCCGTCGCTGCTCACCGGCTGCTCGGCGACCAGCCGCCGCCCGAAGGCGACGTTGTAGCGCCAGAAGTCGACGAGCTCGCAGGGGGTGTCGATCTCGGCCTGCTGCGCGGTCTTGGACTGCCCGAGCATCGTCGCCGCCGCGAGCACCTCGCGCCAGGGCCCGGCGAGCAGGTCCGCGGCGCGCAGGAACACCGACGCCCGGTCGTCGTAGCTCAGCGCCGCCCAGGCCGGCGCGGCTGCGGTCGCCGCCTCGACCGCTGCTGCGGCGTCCTCGCGGGTCGCCGTGCCGAAGGTGCCGAGGACGGAGGCGTGCCGGTGGGGCTGCACGACGTCGACGCGCGTCCCGGCGCCGAGCGACTGCCGGCCGCCGATCGTCTGGGTGAGCTCGACCGGGGTGGCGGCCTGGTCGGCCAGCTGCTGCTCGAGCCGCTTGCGCTCGGGGCTGCCGGGCGCGTAGCCGTGCACCGGCTCGTTGCGGGGGGCGGGGACGTCGGTCACGGACTGCACGGGGGCTCCTCGGGAGGGGGCGGGGGCGTCAGCGGGCGACGAGGGACCTGGCGAAGAACGCCAGGTTCGCCGGGCGCTCGGCGAGGCGGCGGGAGAAGTAGCCGTACCAGTCGGTGCCGAACGGGACGTAGACGCGCACCGTGTGGCCGGCGGCCGCGAGCCGGCGCTGCTCGGCGGTGCGGATGCCGTAGAGCATCTGGAACTCGCCGTCGTCGGCCGTGCGGCCGGCCTCGGCGAACAGCCGCTCGGCCAGGCGGACCATGCGCAGGTCGTGCGTGGCGACCATCGGGTAGGCGCCCCCGTCGACGAGCAGCTGCAGGCAGTCGGCGTAGGCGGCGTCGACGTCGGCCTTGACGGGGTGGGCCACGGTCGCCGGCTCGGCGTAGGCGCCCTTGACCAGGCGCACGCGCGAGCCCGGGACGGCGAGGTCGCGGACGTCGCCCGGCGTCCGCAGGAGCATCGCCTGCAGGACGCACCCGACGCGCGGGGTGTGCGCCCGCAGGGTCCGCAGCGTCTCGAGCGTGCTCTCGACGGTGGTGTGGTCCTCCATGTCGAGCGTGACGTCGACCCCGTGCGCGGACGCCTGTTCGACCAGGCCGGCGGCGCGCTCGGTGGCCTGCCGGGGGCCGTCCGGACCGAGCGACTGGCCCAGCGCCGACAGCTTCACCGAGAGCTCGTTGCCCTCGGCGAGCCCGGCGCCCGCGAGCCGGCGGACGAGGTGCCCGTAGGCCTCGACGGTGCGCTCGGCCTGGGCGACGTCCGTGATGTCCTCGCCCAGCACGTCGAGGGTGACCCGCAGGCCCTCGCCGGCGAGCGGCCGGACGGCGGCCAGGGCGTCGTCGACGTCCTCCCCGGCGACGAACCGCGAGACGACGGAGCGGCTCACGCTGCTCCGGGTCATGAGGCTGCGCACCGACGGGTTGCCGGTCACGCCGAGCAGCACCTGTCCGAACACGGCATCCTCCTCGAGCAGCCGCCCGGCGGGTGCCGGTGCGCACTCCTGACGGTAGGTCCGCAGGTGCCGCGCCACCAGGGACAGGCGTCTGGTGCCGACCACGTCCCGTCGTACGTCTGTACGATCCGGGTGTGGTGACGAGCGGAGCGCCGGCGCAGCTGCAGGAGCTCGTCGACGCCTTCGCCGCCGCCACCGGCGCGCCGGCCACGCTCGAGGACCGCGACCTGAACCTCGTCGTCTCGTCCGGCCACGACGAGGTGATCGACGACGTCCGCCGCCGCTCCATCCTGCGCCGCCGGTCCGACCCGGAGGTGCAGCAGCGCTTCGCGGCGTTCGGCATCGCGCGGGCCGAGCACCCGCTGCGCATCCCCGGCGACCCCGCGCTCGGACGGCTGGCGCGCTGGTGCGTGCCCGTCCGCTGGCGCGGGGTGACCTACGGCTACCTGTGGCTGCTCGACCCGGACGACCGGGTGCCCGCGACCGCGCTGCGCGGTCTCGCCGACGTCGTCGACCAGGTGGCGGCGGCGATGGCCCTGCGCGCCCGCTCGCGCGACCGCACCTCGTGGGCCGTCGGCGAGCTGCTGTCGGACGACGCGGCGACGCGGGCGCGCGGCCGCGAGGAGCTGCGCCGCGACGGGCAGCTCGCCGACGAGCACCTCGTCGTCGCGGCGCTCGCACCTCGCGACGGCGGCGCGACCGGTCCGCTCAACGCGTGGCTGCTGCCCCGCACCGTGCTGAGCGCCCCCGTCGGCCGGCGGGCCGCGCTGGTGCTGCCCGGCCCCGACCCGGCGCCGCTCGCCGACCTCGCCCAGCGGACCGGCCGCAGCCTGCTGGTGCAGCACGTCCGCGGGGTGGCGGCCGGGGTGTCGGGAGGGGTCCCGGTGACGGACGCGCACGAGGGCTGGCGGCAGGCGGAC